>CAYTZL010000001.1:0-62656 GCA_964442535.1 uncultured Candidatus Saccharibacteria bacterium
CCGCCCCGCACAAAGAATAAAAGTTGTGCTATAATAATCTTGGGTGAGCGGCGACGTTGACTTTTCTTATATACTGGCGTAAAATGGGTGTATAAGAATATTTGAGTTAGCGTTTCTTGATAGAGACGCTAATTTTTACTGTGCGTTCTAGACGTAAACGTCCGAGACATATAGCTACAACTATCGTCATACAGCCTCCATTTCTCCCACTCCCGATAAACTGATTAGATCAAGAGGTCGTCGCCCACCTACTCCCAGTAGTAGCACAAAATAAAAATTTTTAGCAAGCGCTAGCACGATGTTTTGACAAAAAAGGTTTTTATGGGAAAATATATAGATGCGTACCTCTTATTCTTTGTGCGGGGCGGCCGCATAGATCCCAGCAATCAGCAGCTCAACCTCGCTGGCTTGTACGGCTACTATTGGGCCTCCCGAGCCCACTCTAATATTAACAGTACCTATATCCTCAATTTCAATACCGGTGTCAATCCTTCCCTCTACGGCGGTCGTTTCAGTGGTTTTTCCCTTCGCTGCCTAATCCCTACCTCCTAGTCCTAAGCTAGGGAGGAAGGAGAGAAAAACCGGCCAAAACAAACCGCCCCGCCCGGCAAGCAGAACGTGATTCGGAGCTAGAATTTCCTAGATTGGTGACTTTCTCCAACAAAACCCGGAATTCGAGAATAGAATTGAACTAGTTTGCATTCTAGTGAGGGAAGCGCGCCTATTGGGCGAGCGACCGAAACTAGAACTTGCAAAATAGCCAATTCTAACTCGAATTCCTACTCCACCCGCAGTTTCTCTGCCATACTCTCCATCTCCTCCGGCGTCATCTTCAGCGTCCTCTCCCCCGCCCAATTCTCATTCACCGGCAAAAGGTGCACATGCACATGCGGCACATCCGTCCCCACCACCTTAATCATCGTCCTCTCCCCCAGCACCTCATCAAAATGCCTCGCCAGCATCTTCACCGTCGCCATCACCGCATTGTAATACTCATCATCCAAATCATAAATCTTATCCACCTCCACCTTTGGCACCACCAACGTATGCCCCGGCGCCTCCGGCTCAATGTCAAGAAACGCAAACGTCTTCTCATCCTCATAGATCTTATAGCACGGCAATTCCCCGTTAATTATCTTCATAAACACTGTACTCATCTTAACTCCTCATTTCTTCATGAACAGTCCAACCCCTATTGACTCTTTTCATGAACACTTTACTACTTTTAACTCCCCACACTACTTTTCCCAATTATACCACAAAAATACCCCATATTAAAACCCGCGAAGGGGCTTTCTATGGATGTGTATTCGTATATCTGACTGTATGAGGGTACTTTGCCTCTTTTCGCAGGGGGTGCGGAGTTACGACGAGCATTAGCGCCACGACCCTGTAACGACAGGCGTCGTGGACGCGCCCCAAGAAAAGAGGTAAAGTCCCTCCATACAGACACATAACCACAAATACACACCCATAGAAAAGCCCCCGCTTTCGCGGGGGCTTAATATCGCCAACTTTAATTAGTTAGCAATAGACAGGAGGTTCTGGAAGATCTGCGCAACCTCAGCCCGAGTGGCCTGACCCTTAGGAGCCAGAGTCGTACTCGTACGACCCTTAATCACGCCGTTCTCCACTGCCCAACGCATAGCGTTAGTAGCATAGGAACTAACTTCCGTAGCATCAGTGTATCCGTTCAGGTCCATACCAGCACCCGGCTCACCAACATATCTCCACAGCATAGTAACCAGCTGTTCACGAGAAATGTCTGCAGTCGGATTAGAACCATCGCTCACGCCCTTAGACATCGCCCATTCGATGCCCTTGGCATACCAGGTGGAACCACCGTTGGTATCCACACCGTCATATCTCGCCAACACCGTCACTACCATCGCCCGAGTCATCGGAGCGTTCGGAGAGAATGTAGTAGCGCTTGTACCATTAAACAGATCTCTTGCTGTCGCGAAAGCTACCGCGTTGGTCGCCCAGTGATTAGTCATATCGGCAAAACTCATACCTCTATCGACCAACTTCACCGTAGCACCATTCGCCACCGTCGCTACAACAGTATTACCTGCCACGATCGAATCCTTCATTACACTATAAGTGCCATCCGGATTCTTAACCATCGCTACAGTACCCGCGGTCGCACCGCTAGCCGGAATCGCCACAGTTACGTTGTTTCCGTTCTCTGTCTTCACAGTCACGGTCTCAGCAGAGCTCTCGCTCTTCGTCACCGCTACCGTGTTCATCGACAGTTTCACGGGATCACCAGCCGCCGCTTCGACCGTTGTCGTCTTCAGCTCGACCGTTGTCTCGGTCTTGCCGTTCGCGTCAGTATTCACGGTGGTCTTTGTGCCGTCCTTCTGGGTAATTGTCACCACGGAAGAACCGTCAGGATTCTTTGTCGTCACGGTCACAGCCCCAGTGTTCGGGTCTGTAGTTGTAGTCGTATCAGGCTTCTGCGTCGGAGTACCAGAGTTACCGGAAGATCCGCTATGGCTACCGCCACCGCCGGTCTTCGTACCAGCCGCCCCACAAATCGGGCAAGTAGCACTGGTCAGAATATCAGCATGGTTGCCGCCATTCTTATCGCAGTCACTCTGGAACTTTGCCAGCGTGTAATCACAATCAGTGTGCCTACAATCGCCGTTGGTGTCAAAGCTATTCTTGTCATGCGCCGCGAAAGTGTTATTGTGGCCAGTGCCAACAAATCCGCACTCCTCGCACTTCTGAGTCGTCAGCAGGTTCGCATGCGTCGCAACCAGCGGGCAGCTCTCCTGGAACTGAGTCAGGGTGTAATGACAAGTGTCATGCTTGCAGGAACCATCCTCGTTAAAGCTACCCAGATTATGCGCATCGCGCACCTCGGTATGCTTCTCACCCGGCAGTCCGCAAGTCGGACAACTATGGGTAGTCAGGATATTCGCATGGTTAGCTGCATCGGGGCAGCCCGGGCAATTCGGATTGCCGCAGACGCCATTGTTCCAATCATGAACATGTGTTTCCACCATCACGAAAGTCGTCAGGTGGTCAACACCAAACGTAGCGTTACCATTCTCGTCCACCAGCACAATACCGCCGATGCTCTTCAGGGACTTATCAGTGTCATCGACATAGTAGACCTTCACACCTTTAGCCCCGTCAGGAGCCTTCATGGTGATCAGAATCTCATTGTCCAGACCAGTAATAGTCGCCTCGGTATTACCCTTGCTCAGAGTCACATCGAGCGCCACTGCGTTGTCGACATCGACAACAGCACCCTGGTCGTCCTTGTAAACGTCCTGTCCGCCTTCCTGAGTAGCAGTCAGCTGATCCTTCAGGTCGGAACTAGTCACATTAGCCAGATCCACTACCACGCTAGCAGTAGTATCACTATCCTGTGCCATCGTTACCGCTTCAATCGGCAGTGCCACCGCACCAGCCGTGTTCATCACAACCAGCGTCACCGGCGCACTCACAGAAGTCGTCTGACCTTCGCTGTCTTCAACTTCCACGGTCTGAGCATCAACCAAAGCCTTCACGGTCGCCGCTGCCAGGGTCAATGTTGCCGCACCGACATCACCAGTAGAATCGGCCATATCAACAACCAAATTCACCGGAGCCACCGGGCTCACATCATCCCCAGTCCGCGCGTCAGTAATCGCACTTGCTACATCAGTACTCACAGGCTCCGCCTTCACAGTACCATTGTCAACAGATTTCTCTACTTCCAAAGGCACCGTCACCGGAGCAACATAGGTACCAACCAGACCACACTCGGGGCACTTCTCACCCTTCAGAATAGTCGCATGACTATCACTCAGGGAACAACCCGGGCAGGTGCCCGCGCCGTCGCACACGCCGTCAGTCCAATGATGAACGTGCTTCGTCCCCACGAAACCACAGGTCTCGCAAGTTTCGCCAGCTACAATGCTGCTATGATTGCTCGTATTCGGGCAAGCGATACCACAAACCTCGCACACGCCGGACTTATCCTCAGCCCAAGTATGCGGAGTATGCAGTCTCTGATACTCAACCATCGTAATGGTCACATCGCAACCATCAGCCTTACAGGTCGGCACGCCATTCACCAACTCAAAGTCAGCAAACACATGCGTATAACCAGCCGGATGTGCCGGAGTCACAACCTGCGTAGTAGTAACTTCTACCACCTGATACTTAGCGGCGTTACCGTCGCCAGTTTTCAGAACAATTTTACAGGTATTATTTGTCACCGGCAGCCACAACATTAAGTTGTCCGCAGCAACGTTCCACTCGGGATGCGTAGCATCATCGTAGCCATACTGGCCACCCTGATTGTCGGCACCTGTCACCAACTTCCAATCAGCAGTCGTCAGACCAGTGATAGGAATAGTCAGGTGATAATTCGGCGTACCAGTCGGCTGACCATCCTGAGGATCGCCACCGATTGTCTTACCAGGCTCAGAAGTCAGCGTTACCGCCACCTTCACCACGTCGCCTTCGGTTGTCACCACCACCGCGCCAGTACCGTTCTTCACGGTGTCTGCTCTCACAGCAGCAGTCCCGACCACAGTCAGCCCGTTATCGAGCTCAACCGGAGCCTTGTAGCCGCACTTCGAGCAAGCATTACCAGTGCCATCAGTGTCACACTTTTCCTTCTCAGCCACAACCTTACCGCAGGTATCACAAACGATCTTGTGATATCCAGCGTTGTCAGCCAGAGCAGTCGCAGTCGTATCGGCATGCGTACAGGCCATTCCGCAATTCTTGCAGACGCCAGTCGTCGCATCCCACTCGGCATGGCTACACTTCATCTTACAAGTTGCGCACACACCGTCCTTCGCAGTCCAGTCATGCGCACCATAGGCGTTCTTCTGAGCATTGTCGGTTACATCACAACCGTCAGCGGTGCACTCGTGCCAATGATGAGTATCATTATTAGCCCAAGCAGCCGTCCAAGTATGCTCATGTTTGTAACCACACACCGAGCAAGCGCCGTTGTCGCCGTTCTTGTCGTGCGCGGCATAGCCGTCCTTATCCTTATCGGCCAAGTTGCACTCGGTTTTATTACCCTTGCACTCATGCCAATGATGAGTTGCACTTATGGACCAATCAGTGTTCCAATCATGCACATGCCCAGCGGCCGCAACAGTCAAACCGCAGATGTTGCACGTACCAGGATTCTGAGCTGTCGGATGATTTGCCGTATTGGAGCAAGCCGCTCCGCAAGCAACGCAGACGCCATCCTTCGCAGTCCAATCGTGTGTCTCATGCAACGCCTGATATGCCTCCGCAGTGATCTCCTCACCGCAAAGCTTACAGGTGATCTTGCCAGTTTCGCTATCCTTCTGATAGTCGCTGAACACATGGTCATAACCAGCATAATGCGCAGCATGCTTCGTGGTAACCTGTACCACCTGATACACAGCAGGATTGCTATCGGCCTGCTGCAGAACAACCTTACAGCTATTCTCTGCCACCGGCAGCCACAGCATCAGGTTGTCCGCATCGACATTCCAATCCTTGTTGTTCGTATCATCGTAGCCATACTGGCCACCCTGATCGCCGCCGGTCACGAGCTCCCACCCAGCAGTCGTCAGACCCGTAATAGGAATAGTCAGGTGATAGTTCGGCGTACCAGTCGGCTGGCCATCCTGAGGATCGCCACCGATTGTCTCGCCTTCGTTCGGCGTCAGCGTCACAGCCACATTGACCACTTTGTCGTCACCTACCGTTACGGTAGCACTTCCTGTTCCGCCTTTTACGGTATCAGCCCTGACAGTCGCAGTGCCAACAGCCGTCAGCCCATTGCCGAGATCCGTCGAGGTAGCATTACTGCCATCATTCCCCGCCGCGAACGCCGGCCCGACAGTGCTCATCATCAGAACGAACACCATCAGAAAAGCCATCAGTTTCCGCAAGTTTCTCTTCGATACGTCCATTTAGAATCACTCCTTTTAAAATTTGTGTTCAAACGGCCCGTTCGAGTTGTCTAACGGTCTTTCACGTACAATAACCTCCTTCTTTTTAAAGTACATTCACAACTCGATTACAAAGTCGTCCGAACAAGCCCTCCCAAGGGCAAAAATATATATCAAGGGCATAATCTTACGCCCAAGATAACATAGTAATCTAT
The DNA here is from genome assembly GCA_964442535.1 of uncultured Candidatus Saccharibacteria bacterium. Lineage (GTDB taxonomy): Bacteria > Patescibacteriota > Saccharimonadia > Saccharimonadales > Saccharimonadaceae > Nanosyncoccus. Next base: position 6,098 of record CAYTZL010000001.1, read on the forward strand.
CGCATTTTACTACAACTTTCCCATTTTGACAACCCCCTTTTTCCATTTTCCAAAAAAACATCATTATATTTTATATATACGAACTCCTTGCTAAACTTAATCAACAGTGTAAGGGGAACCTAATTACTTTTTGAAGAGGGTACGGAGCTACGGCGAGTATTAGCGCGCGGCACCCGCGACGGCGGGCTGACGCGACGCGCCTCGAAAAGAGTAATTAGGTTCCCCTTACACTATTTGTTAAGTAAAAAAATGGCCACCCATCCGGATGACCATATATAAATATAAACGTTGATTACGTCTGATTCCTAGCCGCTTCCGCCGCCGTCCGCACATTAATCGTTACCTTTGTCTTCCCCGCACAAACCGGACAGCCAGCGCCTCGCGTCCGCGAGTAAATCACCGCCTTCCAGCTATGCCCTTCCGGACACAGCCACCAAACCTTCCGCCGGCTCCCCGACGTCACGTCCTCCGGCGTCAATTTCCCGTTCAGCGTCGGATGCCACTGTTCCGCCAGCCGCGGCTCCAGCGTCGCCAGATCGTTAAACCCCAGCCACACCTTTCGCCCCGCACAGTACGGACAGCCCGAACCACTATTCGTCCGCGCGCCAACCGCCGCCTGATAATCATGCCCCTCCGGACACAACCACCAAACCTTCCGATTACTCGACGGCGACACCGCATCCGGCCGCAGCTGCCCATTTTTCGTCGGATGCCACTCGGCCGCAATCTCCGGAAAATGACTCTTCAAATCATTCTCCTCTGCAACCACCGCCCGACTCGCACAGACCGGACAACCAGCACCTCGCGCCCGCGAAGCCACCGCCGACCGCCATTGATGGCCTTTCTCACAACACCACCAAACTCTACGGCGCGACCCCACCGTCACCTCAGTCGGCAGAATGTCATTTCTCTCTCTGACCCACTCCGCCGCCAGCTCCGGTCTCTTCGTCGCTAAATCGTTCACTCCCGGAACTACCACCCGATTTGCACAAACCGGACAGCCAGCCCCACCCACACGCGTCTTTATCATTGCCTGCCATTCGTGACCCTTCGCACAACGCCACCACATTCTCCGATGGCTCCCCACCGTCACCTGTGCCGGCGTCACCGCTCCGTTCTTCGTCGGGTGCCACTCAGCCGCAATCTCCGGCTTCAGCGTCGCCAGGTCATTCTCCCCCGGCCACACCTTTCGCCCCGAGCAGTACGGACAACCGCTTCCACTCGTCCGCGAATATACCAGCGCCTTCCACGAATGACCCCTTTCGCAAATCCACCAAAACTTCTGATGCGCCCCAAACGACACATCCTGCGGCCGCCAATTCTTGTTCTTCTCCGTATCCCACGACCTCAGAATTTCCTCTTTCCCGTTCTCCATACAAAATTCATACAAACTCTGCTTCATCATACACACTCCTTCAAAATCTCTAGCTTCCGCCATTTTAGCTTCTCCACTGCTTGATTCTCGACTTCGACCATTTCAATCTCTCCAATTCTTGAAACTTACCGAAACTCGTCGACAATCAAGGCTTTCAGCCCGGACACCAATCTTCAAACCGTATCAACGAACTTTTAAAGAACCACCAAAAACCTCCCAACGGAAGTCCTTTGGCTAGCCCCCATACCCCCATTGTATCACACTTCCCCACTTTTGTCAATATCACACCACAACTCAACCTCCAAGCGCAACATAACCGGCCTCAATTTCATCCCAATTCCCACCTCAAAATATAAAATCCCTTGACATTCCCTTAAAGATTTACTATTATAAAACTACCGAGGGCAGTAATTCTACCCTCAACCTCAGAGACGCAATCGCACCTAACGCGGCAGCGTCTCTTTTTCATATTCCCTCACAAAATCCCTTGACATTCCCTTAAACATTTACTATCATAAAACTACCGAGGATAGAAATTCTACCCTCAACCTAGAGAGCGTTACTTCGGGACCGCTCTCATTTTTTATCTTCCGCCGCAACTAGGTCAATTATGTCACGTATATCTATCAAATGATACCGAGGCAACTCCCCACGCATAATTCGCAGCCTCACCGACAACGTATTCCTCGCAAAATCCCTCACCGCCGGCGTCGCCAACACCGATACCGTCACATTCTCGTTCGTCAGCGCATTCTTAATCATCTCCGCATAGTCCCCGTCACAAGATACTAAAATTATATGCGTCGGTTTCTCCACCCTATGCGCCACCGCCAACAATTCCGTCGCCAAATACACATCCACATTCGACTTCATTGCCCTCCGCTCTCGCGCAAACTCCGCCACCCACTCATTTCCACACCTCGGACACTTCATACCCCTCTTCTCCACCCCAACCGAACTATACGCCTTCCTCTCTAGCGCACAAACTACATACCCTTTCCCCTCCAAAAACTCAAACATCCGCCTTTTCTTCTCATCCCCCTTCGCAATCCCTTCATAATACCGCACTTCCCTCAAATTCACATACTTTCCCCGCAAATACTCCAACAACCTTACAAAGTCAATCCTCTTTCCCAAAGTCTTCCCACACGCCAACCGAATATTACTCACATCAATATAAACATACGTCTCCCGCTCCTTCAGCGCCATCGTCCTTGTTTTCATCATTCTCCTTCCAAGCCCACCAATTAGTCAACTAAGCTACCGCAACATCTCAACATCCGCCACTCCCCCAGCATAACAAAATTTCTCCCAAAATAACAAGCACAGGCACAATGTTTTTACAAAAAAGTCCCCCTCAAAATCACATCATTTCTCAAAAACCGCAAACAAACATTTTTCAATCCAACTTGTAAACGCTTTACAAGTTCAACCTCATTTTAACAGAGGTCAAAAACACTAAAATTTCCTTTAATTAAACACTTTCGCCCCATTTTTCTGTCTTTCTCGCTCTTCCGTCCACCAGACTAGTCACTCTTCTCCTTCCTCCCTAGCTTAGGACTAGGTGGTAGGGATTAGGCAGCGAAGGGGATAGCCGATGTAGCGAGAGTTGCTATAGGACGGATCGACGCTAGTATAGAAGCGGAGGTAGTAGGCGTCGTAAGTATTAGAGCCGGCTCGGGACGACCAGTAGAGGCCCCACTGACCAACGCTCTGCAACGGGCTAGAATCGTTAGAGACGACGTTGCCGCCCCGCACAAAGAATAAGTATCCTCCCTATTCTATGCTATAATATATACTATGAGTTTCACAAAGAGCTACGAACCGGGAGATTTCGAGCCACGCATCTACGCCGAATGGGAGCGTACCGGCGCTTTCCAGCCTAAAAAACCGCTAATCGATTCCAGCGAATCCGACAGCAATAACTGTTTTTCCATTGTCATGCCGCCCCCGAACGCTAACGGTAATCTCCACATCGGCCACGGCCTCACTATCGCCCTCGAAGATTCCCTTACTCGCTACTACCGTCTCCGCGGCAACTCCGCCTGGTATATCCCCGGCGCCGACCACGCCGGCTTCGAAACTTGGGTCGTCTACGAACGCGCCCTCGAAAAAGACGGCCACTCCCGCTTCGAATTCTCCCGCGACGAACTTTACTCCCGCGTCTGGAACTTCGTCGAAGAACAACGCGGCAACATGGAGCTCCAAGTCCGCGCCCTCGGCGCCTCTTGTGCTTGGCCCGATTTAACCTTCACTCTCGACGAAAACGTCGTCTCCCGCGTCTACAAAACCTTCGAAAAAATGTGGAACGACGGCATGATTTACCGCGGCGAAAAACTCGTCAACTTCTGTCCTAAGCATCAAACCGCCTTCGCCGACATCGAAGTCGAACACGAAGACGAAACCGGCCACCTCTGGGACATCGCCTACGAAATCGTCTCCACCCCCGAAACGGGAGTAATAGATGACGATTCGAAAGGCAGTAGTCAGAATAACTCTGATAGTTCTCGTCGAGCGACTAAAAGCGCGTCAAAGCTTGACGCGCAGAATGAGAGCCCCGTAAAGACGGGCGCTCGAATGGGTCGCTCGCGAGAATCTATCGGAGTTGATTCTGACAAACTTCCTTCCGAAATCATCATCTCTACCACCCGACCCGAAACCCTCTTCGGCGACGTTGCTATTGCCGTTAACCCTTCTGACTCCCGCTACACCGACCTTATCGGCGGCCTCGTCAAACTCCCCCTCACCGACCGCCTCATCCCGATCATCGCCGACGAACACGCCGACCCCGCTTACGGCACCGGCGCCGTTAAAATTACCCCCGCCCACGATTTCGACGACTTCGAAGTCGGCGAACGCCATAACCTCGAGCGCATCCAAGTCATCGGCGAAAACGACAAAATGCTCGCCACCGCCGGCCCCGACTACGAAGACCTCACTACCGCCGAATGTCGCGAAAAAGTCCTCCACGACCTCGAGGAACAAGGTCTCCTCCGCGGCGAAAAAGAAATCGTTCACTCCGTCGCTCACTGTTACAAATGCGGCACCGTCATCGAACCCACCCTCAAAAGCCAATGGTTCATCGACGTCAAACGCCTCGCCGCCATGGCCATCGAACACCTCGAAGCCGGCGAAATCAAGTTCCACCCCGCCAACAAGAAAAAGGTCTTAATTAACTACCTTCAGGGCCTCAAAGATTGGAACATCTCCCGCCAAATCCCTTGGGGCATCGCTATCCCCATGTTCCACCAAACCGAAACCGACAAAGCCCCCGAATGGATCTTCGACACCCGCACAAACCTCACTAAAATCGAAGTCGGCGGCGTCAACTACTACCGCGACGAAGACACCTTCGATACCTGGTTCTCCAGTTCCCACTGGCCCATCGTCTGCACCGACTGGCTCGAAGGCACCGACAATCCTTATTACCCCCTCAGCGTCATGGAAACCGGCGCCGACATCCTCTTCGCTTGGGTCGCCCGTATGATCATGATGGGTGTTTATGTAACGGGTGAAGTTCCTTTTAAAGAAGTCTATCTTCATGGTCTAGTACTTGACGCACATGGGAAGAAAATGTCTAAATCCAAGGGCAACGTCATCAACCCCATCGACCTCGTCACCAAATACGGCTCCGACGCCTTCCGCCTCGGCATCCTCCGCGGCCGCTCCGCCGGCATGAACCAAGCCTTCTCCGAAAACTCCGTCATCTCCGGCCGCAACCTCTGCAACAAACTCTGGAACGTCGCCCGCTTCATCCAGTCCATCGTCGATGACTCTTCTAAAACCACTTCTGGCAAATCTCAGTCTTCGCCCGTTGATGAGCATCTAGTCGGAGCCGATTCATACGCAATCGCCTCCCCGGCATCGTCCCGGGAGCGCGAAGCTCGCGCGACAGAACGAGACACCCGTAAAGACGGGCTGTCGAGTGGGATGCCGAGAGGCGCATTGCGTGATGAATTGACTCACGAATATACTACCAACAACATGGGCGAAGACTGGATTTGCCGTGAATTAACTGCTTGCAAAGAAGAAATCGAAGACGATTTCAAGTGTTACCGTTTCTCCGAAGCCGTCGAAACTCTCTATACTACCATCTGGGACAAATACGCCGACTGGTTCATCGAAAGCCAAAAAATCTACAAAAACATCCCTCTCCTAAAAACTACCCTTGAGATGATCCTCAAAATGCTTCACCCCTTTGCTCCTTTCGTCACCGAAGCCATCTGGCAAAGCCTTAGCTGGACCGATGGCCTCCTTATCACCTCAAAATGGCCCTCCAGGCTTCAATACGACCCCATTTCCGCCCAGCAATTCGAAACCCTTATGTCTATCGTGACCGAAATTCGAGCCACCGTACAGGCCCTCCCAGCGCCCTCTAACGGCCAAAAATGGACCCTGCTTTACGGCAAAGACGCCATTGTTGACGACAACCAGCTTCTCACCGCTAAATTATCCGGTGTCGCCTCTGTTATTAGTTGCGAAGGTCAGCCTCGCGGCCTCCGCCTCGCCCTCGCAAACCACGAGCTCTATCTCGACGTCCCCGCCGACATCGTCGCCAAGCACCGCCACAACCTCGAAGAGCGCATCCTCGCTGTCGGTCGCGAGCTCGACACTCTTAACGCCCGCATGCTAAACCCCAGCTACGTCGACAAAGCCCCCGCCCACCTTGTCGAACAAACCCGCAACGCCATTTCCGAAAAATCCGCCCTCATCGACCGCCTCAAACGCGAACTCGAAGTCATCCAGTAACCACTTCGCCACCCTCTTCTTCTCCCCCGATCTCCCTCTCACGTCCCGGATGACTAGCATTCTGTTTCCCTTCCCTCATCTCGCCGCCACAGTCTCAAACAGGACGGAAGAGAAGAGAGGGAGAAGGAAAAACCACCTGCCTCGTCCCCTTCATCCGGCAGGTCTACACCGACCCATTCACTGCCAACCACGAGAAGAGAGCAACTCACTGCCCTCTCCTCATCTTCCTTTTCCATTTCTTTCTTTTTTATTTCTTTTGTTCGCCCCGCCCTCTTCTCTCCAATTCTCCTTTGTTCCCCCTTTCTCTTCGCCCCACCCCCCCGCCGTATCCTAGCCTCTTCTCTCTTCTCTTCCGTCCACCAGACTAGTCACTCTTCTCTCCTTCCTCCCTAGCTTAGGACTAGGGGGTAGGGATTAGGCAGCGAAGGGAATAGCCGCGGTAGCGATAGACGTAGTTGTAGCCGTAGGACGGCCTAACGGCGCTACTATCGAAGTAGAGGTAGTAGGCGCCGCTTGCGCCAGAGCTGGCTCGCGATGACCAGTAGTCGCCGCGCTGGCCAACGTTCTGTAACGGGTTAGAACTGTTAGGGTCGACGATGCCGCCCCGCACAAAGAATAAGGGACTTAGGACAATGTTGTAAGTATTACTATTAACGCTACTCGTACCAGACAGACTACTCGCTACACCATACTGGGTCAGCATATACCCGAACGTACCCTTCGTAGTATTATTCCCAGAACTCGGCAATTTCCAGTTCTTGGGACAGATGCTCCCACTCGCATTAGCATTCGTGATACTTCCTCCAGTCCCCGCCGTCGCCGCATTCCATTGGTAGTAATTCCCAGCAAGGTAGTGCTTAATACACACAAACCTCTTTCTAAGATACGGCTTAATTACCGAGTTTTACCATAAGCGGAATAGAGACGCCAACGGAGTCCTTCCCTGGAAATCCCTTCTCTATACCTCTATTCTACCCCAAAACGCCCTCTCTTACAACCTCTAACTTTCAAAACAAAACCGCCTCTCATCCCCCCTCCAAACCGCTTCAAACCCTTCATTTTTAACCCCTCCAAAACCCCAAATTCCCCTCTAGCCCCTCTAATTCCGCCCACACGCCGTCAAAAACCACAACCGCAATCACCCACCTCCGACCCCAAACAGCCCTTAAACCGCTTCAAAATAGCCTTAAACGCTAAAATACGCCCACCATCCCCAAAGTTCCCCGCCCACCGCCTCCAACTTGCAAAATAGCCAATTCTAGCCCGAATCACCATCTTAAACTTGCAATTTCCCCCAAAACCCCGTCTTAAATGTTTGACTAAAAAGCTATTCCATGATAATATATTATCTAGATCATCCGATCTTAGTACCTTTCGTTAGCGACAAAAAGGAGTGATATTATGCGTACATTCGACCCTATTCACCTGCCCAATTCCCTTCTCAGCCCTTCGCTCAACAATCTCACCATCCGCCCCGCGCGTCCCTATGACAACACCGACGAAATCGCCCGCCTCATCTATCTCACTGACCCCCTCATCTACCCCGGCTGGTTCCGCGGCTGCGACGAATCCGAACCCTCCGCAACCCTCACCCGCCTCATCATGAGCCCCGGCAGTATTTTTTACTGGGGTCACCTCACCCTCGCCACTGTCCGCCCCACCCCCGACTCCAACAAAGAACAAATAGTTACCCTCCTCAACACCCTCGAATCCCCCACCAGCCGCCACGACTACGACTACAAACGCTTCAAAGACCAAAGCCCAATTTTCCGCGACATCATCGAGCACTATGTCGAGCCCCTCCACCTCCAAGCCCGCACCTCCCCCGACGGCACCATCATCGGCGTCAACCTCTGCACCCACCCCGACTACCTCCACCTCGGCATCGCCCGCCACCTCCTCCGCACCTTCATCGAACTCGCCCACGCCCAGGGCTACAGCACAATCGAAGCGGAATGCCCCTGCAACAACGATACCGCCCTCAGCCTCTATCACAGTTTCAACTTCTATGTCACCAGCCACTTAATCGGCTACGCCGCCCCCGGCGAAACCCCGCCCGATATCTTCAACCTCCGCCTCGATCTTAATAACCGACATCTACTAATGCTCTAAAGCCAACCTCGCTAACCTCCCCCTAGCCCCGCTAGGGGGATTTTCTTCCCTCTTAATTACTTTTACGCCATCACCTCACCAGCTCATGCCGCATTATCTCATCACCCCACCGCCTCACCACCTCACACCGCATTGTCTCATCGCCTTATCCCCTCACCATCTCATCACCCCATCACTCCATCGCCTCATCATATCGCCCTCCCATCACCCCAATTCCCCACCCCTTTCACTCCATTTCCTCAACCGCTCATCCATTACCCTCTAATAAGCAGCACTAAACTAAAACAAAAACTAATTAGCCAAAACAGGCGAGCGGCAACGTTGACTTAATAAGGATGTTGATGTAAACTGGGGTTATATCCATTAGAAGAGTTAGCGTTTCTTCATAGAGACGCTAATTTTCTTAACAGAAATTTCTGCGTTCATTCGGAATAGTAAAACCTCGAGCAAGCTCGAGTTTTTTCTCTTCTCTCATGAACTTGAAGTTTTACTGTGCGCTTCAGGCGTAAACGCCCGAGACGTATAGCTACAACTATAGTCATACAACCTCCAATCTCCCGACCCGACAAAAGTTAGTAAAATCAAGAGGTCACCGCCCACCTACTCCCAGAGTAGCACAATTTGAAAAATTTTAGCAAGCACTAGTATGATGTTTTTACAAAAAAGTCCCCTCACCCCTCAAAATCGCTCCTTCCCCCAAAAAGATCCCCAAACAAACATTTTTCAATCCAACTTGTAAATGCTTTACAAGTTCAACCTCATTTTAACAGAGGTCAAAAAGTCCAATTTTTTGCTTAATTAACCATTTTTACGCTATTTCCCGCCTCACCCACCTCTCCTCTCTTCTCTTCCGTCCACCAAACTAGTCACTCTCCTTCCTCGAAGCCTTAGGACTAGGTGGTAGGGATTAGACAGCGAAGGAAATTGCCGTTGTAGCGATAGTCGCTGCCGGACGGATTGACGTAGCTATCAAAGTAGAAGTAGTAAGCGTAGGCAGTGCTAGAGGAGGCTCGCGAGGACCAGTAGCTGCCCCACTGGCCAGCGTTCCTGAATGGCGCGCTAGAGTTGCCTGGAGTGACATACCCGCCCCGCACAAAGAATAATTCCATTGCCTCTTCTCTCCTTCCTCCCTAGCTTAGGACTAGGTGGTAGGGATTAGACAGCGAAGGGAACGGCCGTAGTAGCGGCTGACGTAGTAGTTGCTGGACGGACTGACGTAGCTACTATCGAAGGTGAGGCTGTAGGCGAAGCTAGAGCTAGAGTCGGCTCGCGACGACCAGTAGCGGCCCTCCTGGCCAGCGTACCACAACTGCTGACTGTTCGAATTGATGTTACCGCCCCGCACAAAGAATAATTCCCTCCTCTCCAACCAAAACCCACCCCTTGACAACCCGCCAAAACACTTCCTAATTACCGAACAACCCCCACAACATACACTCTTCCCAACCTTTCCGCATTTCCAAATTCCGCCGCCCACCTCAATCCTTCCCCACCGCCAATTTTCCCTCCTTCGTTCCCTTTTCCCCGATTTCCCACCGTCAATTCCCCGCTCCTTCCCTCTCCCCCTCTCTTATATCTCCCCCAAAATACCCCTTCAACTCGCTCACTCATCTAAATTCACCGTAAAACCATCACCACACATTTCCCACCTTTTTCAAGCACTACCAAAATCCGCCCCTCCTCCAAAAATGTTGTACTTTTTACAACAAACCACCAACTTTCCCTTCCCTGAAAAAACATTCCCACCCCTATAATTTTGCGCAAAATCCTCCCATCAAAACTCTTGACATATCATCACGCTCGCGCTAAAATAAAAGCAACGGATCAATTCATTGTGGGCATGGTGGTTCGGACAAGCACAAACGATATTTTACCCAAAATCGTAAAAATCCATTCGGTTTTTACAACCTTTATTTTTGGTTACGTCAATTTATTTCACGCTTCGTTATGGGCATAGTTTTTAATGCGCACTCTCCACCAAAAGAGAGTATTTTTGCTACCACAACACCAAACAGGGAACATCACCCTCAAGCACCCCCATTAGCTCAAGCCCTAACAAAAAATCACCTCAGCACTACCATCAACTCAAAGCTCAGAACAGATAACGTCGCTCTCAACACCGCATCTCAGCCCAACCCCACATCACCCTCACCCAACACCCTCATCACACGTAACAGGGAACTAAAAAATCCCCGCCACTCAACGGGGAACTAACAATCATAACTTAACAGGGAACTACTAACAAAACATCCACTCAATAACTACACACGGCAATCGCTAACGCCAGCAGTTCCATCTGTCCCAAGAATTGGAAGTTGCCGAGCTCCGGGGATAATACTACTAAGGGAACCTTTGGGTATATGTTGAACCAGTATGGTGTAGCGAGTAGTTTGTCTGGTACGAGTAACGTTAATAGTAATACCTACAACATCGCCCAGAGTCCCTTATTCTTTGTGCGGGGCGGCTACGTCAATCTATACTACCCTAGTGAGCCCTTCAGGTGGGCTGGGTCTGATGGCTATTACTGGTCCTCTCGAGCCTATTCTGATACTAGCTACGCCTACTACCTCTACTTCGATAATAGCATCGTCGCTCCGTCCTACGGCAACGTCGCTCGCTACCTCGGCTTTTCCCTTCGCTGCCTAATCCCTACCACCTAGTCTTAAGCTAGGGAGGAAGGAGAGAAGGGAAGCATAGGAGTGTAGCTTTAGGGATTTATGAGAGACTAAAAGAGTGACCAAGCTGGTCACTCAGAACGACGACCCTGTGAAGACAGGCGTCGGAGTGGGTCTCGAGAAAATCCCTAAAGCTACACTCCTATCTTGGCTACTCTACCTTCCTCACCCTCCTATTCACCTCCCTCAACACCTTATAAACCCCATGCCTCACCTTCCTCACCGCCAAATCCCACGTCCCCAAATAATCCACCTCTCTCCCCCCAAACGACTTCTTGTATTGTGTAAACCCATACCACGGATGCCCCGGATCATCCGACGTCGTAATCCCCCAAAAATCAAACACCTTCGCCCCCCGCTCCTGCGCATCCACAATCGTCTGCACCAGCAGAATCGCCCCCGGCTCCAACCGCCGATACTCCTCATCCGCCGCCGCATGCATATAATATCGCACCCCATCATAATCATGCACCAACGCCGCCGCAATCGCTTTCCCCTCCAACTCCATCACATACAGCGTTGCAAACCCCATCTTCATCTGATTCTTCAAATGCGCCTCACTCTGCGGATTAAAATGATTCCTCTCCCCCACCTTCTCGAGCAGGGAACTAAGCGCCGAAATCTCCTCCGGATCCTGCGTCACCTTTATCTTCATCCCCTTATTCGCATAATTCCGCCAACACCGCGTCTTATTCTTCGTCATCCCCGCCAGCAAATCATCCCGCGTTTTCGTCAAATCCAGCACCCACGTATGCGCCGGGTTCAAATCCCTCGACTTCACAAACCCCATTTTCTCCAAATCCGCCGCCCTAAGAACATCCTTCTCACCCCTGTCACCACCATCATTCCTATCATCCCCCTCATCTCTCTCACCGCCTTCAAACACATCCCCCTCTCGCCTCGGCTCCACCCGCACAAAAATCGCCTTCTGCTCCTTCGCCAGCCCGAGCAGGGAATTAACCGCCCTTCGAAACCCCTCCTTACTCTCCACCACCGGTCCATACGGACAATACAAGTAACTCCCCACCGGCGTCTTCTCCTTCACTGCTAACGCCACAAACCCCTCCCCCTCCAGCCAAAACGTCTCGCGCCCCTCTCCCCGCTCGTACCGCTCCCAAATCTTCGACTGCAAAATAATCCCCCTCGCCCCCTTCTTCTCCTCACTCATCTTTTTCTCCACAAACTCCCCTTTTCTCCATTATACCACGTTTCACCCCACAAAAAATCCCCGATTCACTCGAGGCTACACAAAGGAGGAGCCCCCGCCGAAGCGGGGGCTATTTTCAGAAGAAAAAAGAAACATTCCAATTTCGCGTGTCCCTTATAAGAAGCTTTAGCTTTTGCTACTACTTCACTGGTAAGATGAAAAGGTTGCAGAGGCAACGCCTCTACTAATAGGATTTACCAGCTCATAAACGTTGAAGCGACAAACCGCTTCCGCCCATGAACATATACTTCAGAGGGAGGATATCATACCGAACGCGATACAACTGCTAATTGCCCATCGGATTCACTTCCTTTCTTCTAACGTACTCCATCAACAGGCGCCACACTGATTCTCCTCCAGGAAATCTCATCTCAACACTCACGAGCACCACCACAGAGAGCGTTATAGATGCCTAATATTCCAGATTCGCGATCAACCGCTTAGCCACTCCAGGCTTACCAACCCTCCTGGGTCGATTATTCGAGCTAGCTAATCACAGCACCTCTTGACAGGTCCAACTTCAATAAAACCTCCAGCACACACAATAAAGAAACTTCCGAGCAAAATCCTTCACCGGTTATAATTAGCCTATAGCCTGACTTTTAGCTCTCGTGCATTCAGTTTTATTAAAGTACTTTCCCATAATAACACACCATTTTCCTAAAGTCAACCCTAATTTCGCCCTATTTTTCACAAAATCGCAACTTTTCCTCCAAAAAAAATCCCATCATATCAACTTCGCCATTGCATAAAACCTCAAAATATCGTACAATAGCCCCATGAAAATCCTCGCTATCGAAACCTCTTGTGACGAAACCGCTGCCGCCGTCATCGAAAACGGTACCAAAATTCTCAGCAACGTCGTCGTCTCCCAGATCGACATTTTCGCTGCCTACGGCGGGGTCATCCCTGAAGTCGCCGCCCGCTCCCACCTCGAAGCCATCCTCCCTGTCATCCACCAAGCCCTCCTCGAAGCCGGCATCACCAAATACAGCTCCGCCTACCTCTCCAAAAACCCCAATTTACAACATAAATTCCCTAAAACTACAACTTCCGACGATATTAACTCTGCCACCCCCGAATCCACCGCCGCCGACATCGACGCCATCGCCGTCACCCACACCCCCGGCCTCGTCGGCTCCCTCCTCATCGGCACCCTCACCGCCCGCACCCTCGCCATCCTCTGGCACAAGCCCCTCTACGCCGTCCACCACCTCAAATCCCACATCTACGCCAACTGGCTAAGCCCTGCAACAACCACCGACGGGCTAGTAAGGGGAAAGACGAAAAATCAACCATGTTCTAACAAAAACTGCTTCCAAGAGAGCTATAAGGAGAAAGACAGTGCGGATCATCGGTGTTGTTCTAGCGAACCTTTTTCTCGAGAGAAGAAAAGAGCGTCCGAGCTGGACGCTCAGAACGACGACCCCGCAAAGGCGGGCGTCGGAGTGATTCTTTCGAAAAAAGCGTTCGCTAGAACAACATCCGATAGCATACCGTCTTTCCCCTTACTAGCCCTCGTCATCTCTGGCGGCCACACCCAAATCCTCTACATGCCCAAACACAACCATTTCGAAATCATCGGCACCACCCGCGACGACGCCATCGGCGAATGTTTCGACAAAGTCGCCAAAATCCTCGGCCTCCCCTACCCCGGCGGCCCCTCTATCGCTAAATGCGCCCTCGATGGCGACCCTAATAAGTACCGCCTCCCTCACCCCAAGGTCGACGGCCTCGATTTTTCCTTCTCCGGCCTCAAAACCGCCGTCCTCCGCGCCGTCCAATCCGCCTGCCACCTCCCTATCACCACCCCCTCCTTCGAGCTCAAAAACCACCTCCCCCCTGAGCAGAAAGCCGATTTCGCCGCCTCTTTCCAAGCTACCGCCTGCGACATCCTCCTCGAAAAGCTCAAAATTGCCCTCCAGACGCATCCAGACGTCGTCTCCGTCGTTTTTGCCGGCGGAGTGAGTGCGAACCAGGTCCTGCGCGACAAGGCCCTCCACGGCCCTCTAAATGCCCTTAAAACCCAAATTTTCTTCCCCGAACCCCGCTTCACCGGCGACAACGCCGCCATGGTCGGTGCCGCCGCTTACTACGAAATCCTCTCCGGCATCGCCCCGACCGACCCCTATTCTCTCAGCATCGCTCCCCGCCGCCCACTCACCCAATCATAAACCATCTTTCCCTAAATCCGCCAAATCAACATTTTTCCTTCATTTTTCCTTCAAACCCCTTGATTTTCCCCATAAATCATCTATACTAAAATCAATGATAATATTTCCCAACTAAGGAGACTGTATGGAACAAAACAACCCCACCCCAACCAACAACGTCATGGCCCCGACCGGCGTCAAATCTTCCGTCGCCGCCGGCCTTCTCGGCATCTTCCTCGGCGCTTTCGGCGCACATAACTGGTATCTTAATCAAAAAACCAAAGGTATCATCCACCTCTGCCTCACTTGCGGCGGCTTCATCGTCATGATGCTCGGCTCCGTCCTCCTTGGCCTCAGCGCTAGCTCACGCTTGCCATTCTTCGCCATTCTCGGCGGCCTCCTCGCCTTTGTCGCTTACATCGCCATGCTCGGTAGTGGCATCTGGGGTCTCGTCGAAGGCATCATCCTTCTCGCCCAAGGCGACGCCGGCCTCGCCGCCAAAGGCTACACCGTTGCCGCCCCGATGACCTACGCTCAACCTACTCAGCCCGTCCAGCCCGCTCAACCAGCCACCCCAGCCGCAACCGCCGAAACTTCCGAACCAAAATCCTCCGAAAAATCCGAAGCCAAACAACCAACCAAGACTTCCGAGAAAAAAGACTAACTAACAGCTTTACTCAAGCCCCCGACCTTCGGGGGCTTTTTCATCTCCGCCCCATTTCCAATCTTTACCACTCCAACTCCATTTTCCAACCCCTCACCCCTCCAGCTCTCCCGCCCGCCCTCACCAATGGAATGCGGCGACGGCCGGGACTGGTGGAACGATTACGAATGTTAATGCCAGTGGGAGTATCTGTCCGAAGAATTGGAAGTTGCCGAGCTCCGGGGATAATACTACTAAGGGAACCTTTGGGTATATGTTGAACCAGTATGGTGTAGCGAGTAGTTTGTCTGGTACGAGTAACGTTAATAGTAATACCTACAACATCGCCCAGAGTCCCTTATTCTTTGTGCGGGGCGGCTACGTCAATCTATACTACCCTAGTGAGCCCTTCAGGTGGGCTGGGTCTGATGGCTATTACTGGTCCTCTCGAGCCTATTCTGATACTAGCTACGCCTACTACCTCTACTTCGATAATAGCATCGTCGCTCCGTCCTACGGCAACGTCGCTCGCTACCTCGGCTTTTCCCTTCGCTGCCTAATCCCTACCACCTAGTCTTAAGCTAGGGAGGAAGGAGAGAACTATACAACCAGTAAACAAGCTCGAGTACGCCCAGGTCTATCTAGATTGCTATTTTCGAAGGATGGGGAACTCCGCTGAGGCTGAACTAATTAAAATCACGGCCGAAGGCTCGATTTTAATTGGTTCACCTCCCTGAGAAAAAGCAAGCTAGATGGACCTGGCGCCACTCAAACTTGCAATCTCCTCCCTCACCACCTTCCCATCCTCAAACTCATGCGCCCCATCCCCCCGCAAAATCGTCTTCTCATGCCCCTTCCCCAAAACCAGCACCAAATCCCCCTTCCGCGCCATCCCCACCGCCTTCCGAATCGCCTCCCGCCGATCCAGCTCCACAAACAGCGTCTCCCCCTTCATTTTTCCCGCCTTCTCCGCCCCCTCGACAAACTGCGCTGCAATCTTCGCCGGATCCTCATCACGCGAATCATCCTCCGTAATAATCACGATATCGCTCTCGCGCCCCAAAATCTCCCCCCGCTCCGCTCGCGTCGATTCATCTCGCCTCCCCGCCCCACCATGCACCGAAATTATCCGTTCCACATCCGCCGCATCTCGCCCCACCGACGCAAACACCTTCTCCAGCGCATCCGGCGTATGCGCATAATCCACAATCACCTCAAAATCCTGCCCCGCCTCAATCCGATTCATCCGCCCCTCCACCGAATCCAGCGCATAAATCCCCTCCACAATCTCTTTTTCTGTTAATCCCACCATTTTCCCCACACAAACCGCCGCCAGGGAATTATAAACATTAAACCTCCCAGGAATACGCGTCTTTACCTTCATATCACCACACAAATATTCAACCCCATCAGTCCTCAGCTCCACCTCTGTCGCTATCACCTGCCCCTTCTCAATTCCGTACGTCAATATATCACCACACGCATTTTTACCACTACCATTTATATCACCAGGCGCATTTACCGAAGACTGAGTGCATAAAGAGTCGGAGTTCGATTTGTCCTCCTGAGATGAAGTGCAAGAAAGATTTGAAGCACGCAAAGGAGACGTATTTGGCATACGTCGACTGCGTACTGGAGAATCTGACGCCGCAATTCGCTCAGGAGACAAATCCCCCCGGCTGCATACGGAAAACTCACTGCAAATAGCCCGAGCGAACTCCACCGCACTCGCATCATCCGCATTCACAACCCCCCTCTTCGCCTTCTTAAACAACTTCAACTTCGCCTTCCGATAGTTCTCAAACGTCTTATGGTAATCCAAATGCTCATGCGTCAAATTCGTAAACACCGCAATCTCAATCGGCACCCCCAAAATCCGAAACTGCATCAGCGCATGCGACGTCACCTCCAGCACCAAAAACTCCGCCCCCGCATCCGCAATCGCCCGCATCCGCTCATTCAACACCCCCACCCGCTCCGTCGTCATATGCTCCATCTGCTGATGCAACTTACGCGCATCCATCTCCGAGCCTTGTTCAGAATGGGTAAAGTTCGAGGAAACAGGAGTAGCGGAACGAGCCGTACTAGAAGTACGGTGAGTGAGCAACGCATCTGTTGACGAAGAAATTTGCCCATTATCAACAAGACCGACCCCACCCCATCCCACTGTAGTCAACAATCCTGCTTTATGCCCACTCTCATTCAACATCCTCCAAATCATAAATGCCGTCGTCGTCTTCCCATTCGTCCCCGTCACCCCAATCACCCGCAATTTCTTCGCCGGCCAACCATATTTCATCCCCGCCCGCACCGCCTGCAAAAAATGCACCGGCCGCACCAGGGAATTATACCCCGGCAATTTCTCCATTTCACTCTTCAAACTCATACCCCAATTATACTACAAACTCCCGCATCCCCCTAAAAATGCTCATCGCCCCGCCCCAACTTGTAAACGCTTTACAAGTTCAACCTCATTTTAACAGGGGTCAGAAAGACCAAAATTTCCGTTAATTAACCAATTTTATCCATTTTTCCGCCTCTTCTTGACTCCCTGCCACCGCGTCTTCTTCCTTCCGTTCACCAGACTAGTTACTCTTCTCTCCTTCCTCCCTAGCTTAGGACTAGGTGGTAGGGATTAGGCAGCGAAGGGAAAAGCCGTTGTAACGATAATTCTCGCGGGCGAAAGATGGAATGATGCTGGCATCGAAGACGAGGCCGTAGGCGATGAGTGTATCCGAGAGGGTTCGTGAAGACCAGTAATAGCCAATCTCGCCAGCGTTGTAGAAATGATTGGGGTCGCCAGGTAGAATACCGCCAGGAAACACCCCACCGCCCCGCACAAAGAATAAGGGACTCTGAGTAACCCAAAAAAGACACAACATCAGAATCAGGCTAATTTCGCCGTCCCATTCTCCTTCGCCAACGCCTTATCAAACGTCCACAACGGCTCCGCCTTATTCATCGTCGCCTCAATCGCCAAATAACAATCCGTAAAAGACAACTTCGGATGATGTAAGTACATCCAAAACAACTCAAACCCCATCAAATCGCTAGCCCTCACATTCGGCCTAGAAATAATCCTCATCAACGCTCCAACTATCGTCTCTCGATCCACCTCCATCCGCGTCAGCACAAAAACCACCTCCGACAGCATCGCATCCGACAACAAATACACCACATCATCCCGCTCCAGCAACTTTATCGCCCGCTCATACTGCTCCGGGATATCCTCCCACAGAAGCCTCAGAATTATATTAGTATCCAGCGACTCATACTTAACGGACCCCATATTTTTCCTTCATCCCCGCAACATTCTCCGGCAAATTATCGAAATAATCATGGTACTGCTTCAACGTCCACCCCGCCGTTTTACCAACCATCTCCTTAGTCTTCGGGGAAAGCGATTTTCGCCACTCTGTCATCTCCTCACGCAAACTCCGCTGTTTAGCTATCTCAAAGTACCCCTTCCGAGGCATAAACATCAATACGTCCCCAGGCTTCCATTCCAACTCCTCCCGCAACTCCTTCGGAATTGTCACCTGCCCATTGGCCGATATCTTTAAACGATATGGCTTTTTCTGCTCACCAAAATCACCAGCTCTCGCCACCCGCGCCATCGGCACCCGTTCAGCCACATCCGCTCCCATTTACGCTCCCTCCATTATTATAAATACCTATCACTTTTAAAACCTTACGATCTTCTTTAATTTTACCATATCATTTTTAATTTTTCAACACAATTTTAACTATCATACCATTTTAAAAATCCTCCTCACAAACTAAACCACCACCATACGAAAACCCTCACTCCTCTTTTTCTTCTCTCCTTCCTCCCTAGCTTAGGACTAGGGGGTAGGGATTAGGCAGCGAAGGAATTGGCCAAGGTAGCGATTGAGGTTGTTGGACGGGCTGACGCCGCTATTCCAGAAGTTGAGCCTGTAGGCGTTACTAGTATTAGAGTAGGCTCGGGCGGACCAGTAATAGCCGCTCAGGCCAGCGTCCTGTAATGGGCTAGAACCGATAGAGTTGACGAAGCCGCCCCGCACAAAGAATAAGGGACTTTTTCTCTCCTTCCTCCCTAGCTTAGGACTAGGTGGTAGGGACTAGGCAGCGAATGGAACGGCCGCCGTAGCGAAGGGCGTCGTTAGACGGATTGACGTAGCTATCATTGAAGTAGAGGTAGTAGGTGTAGGTAGAGCTAGAGTAGGCTCGAGAGGACCAGTAGGAGCCGAGCTGGCCAGCGAGCTGGAAGGGCGTAGATGTGCCGTTAGAGTACACCCCACCGCCCCGCACAAAGAATAAGGGACTCACCCAACGAGCAAAACATGATTCGGAGCTAGAATTTCCTAGATTAGTGATTTCTCCGACCAACGCGCACCTACCAGGCGAACAGAACGTGATTCGGAGCTAGAATTGAGCTAGTTTGCATTCTAATGAGGGAAGCGCGCCTATTGGGCGAGCAACCGAAACTAGAACTTGCAAAATAGCCAATTCTAGCCCGAATCAACAAATCACCCTATTAGCTCTGCACTTTTCGCCTGCTTAGCTAGCTTCCGATCAAACGTCCGTAGCGGTTCCGCCTGATTCAACTCCGCATAGGCCGCCAAACAACAATCATTAAACGATAATTTTGGATGCTTCAAATACATCGGAAACGCCCGTTCAAACAAAGCCTTATTATAGTTCAACGAAAAATCCTCCAACGTCGCCGTCAAAGCATCCACAATCCCCGGCCTCGTCCAGTGATAAATCGTCTGCAAAACATATGCCGCCTCCGTCACCGCCAAGTCCGCAACTTCATAAGTCACCCCCTGCCGCATAAACATATCCTGTATCTTCAACCCCAGTTCCGGAATATCCTTCAAAATTATCCGTAAAATCACACTAGTGTCTAACGATTCACGAGTCTTAAACGCCATACTTCTCCTTCAAATACGCCTTCGTCTCCGGCAAATTATCAATATATTCATGGTACTGACTCATCGTCCATCCCGCCGTCTTCTTCGCAAACTCCCTCTGCTCTGGCGTCATCCGCGCCTCTTGCTCCGCACGAATCTCAGCCAACTTCGCAAAAGTCCGCTTAATTTTCTCCTCCCGCGTCTCTGCCTTCTCCACCGTCACCACCGCCTTATCCGTATCAAACACCACCTTATCCCCCGGTTTCAAATTCAACCTACTCCGCAGCAAACTCGGCGCCGTAAACTGATATCCCGCCGACAACGTCGCTTCCACTCTTGGCATAATATTATTCCTTTGATTAGTTCTCCTTCTTTGATTCTATCATATCACTTTGAACTTTACAAGCCCAAAGTCCCACAAAAACACTTTCTATCCTAAAACCTCAAAGTCCCAAAAAAGTCCTTTGAACCCCAAAGCTTCAAAGCCCAACCCTCAAAAAGTCCCCCAACAGGGGGACTTTCCACTAAACTACCTTTCCGGAAATTGCCCATGCCTATCGTAATACTCCAACATCCACACTAATCCACTCGGCCCCTCATCCATCATATCCCAAATCTGCGCATAATCCCGATGCTGTACAAAATACTCCAAATCCTCTGCCGTCATCATCCGCGGCAAGTCAATCTCAATCGCATCTTCACGCACGCCGTCCGGCCTATCGTACCTCACTAGAATATGCTTATCATCCCCACCATATCCAATTACCGTGCCTATGCTAGGACTAAGTTCCCAAGCCCCCAAACCATACCCCTTAAACGGATACCGCAAGTTCTGGCAGAATTCATTATCAGATTCGCCATGCACAAAATACACTCGCGCTCCCAGCGCAAAATCTTTCACCTTCCGACATGGCCTAAACACCGGCTTCACTTCCGCTCGCTCAATCAAGCTCTCCAAACACTCAATCCTCCGTCGCACCCCCTCATAACATTCCTCATAAACCTGATACTTCTTCCGCAATCTCCCCCGAATTCTCTCCAACTTTGACTCATCGCCATGCGTCAAAATACACGGAAAGTTAAAATCACGCTCATAACACGACATCCACTCCACGTCAAGGAACCCGCAGCTCGGCCGAAACACTCTCTGTCCACCAACTCTCCTATCCTGATACGGAAAAGTCTCCCCCAGCGCATGCTCACACCAACCGCAAATATTCAGCGTTGTCGAGCCCGCCTCTCGTTCTAAAGACTCCGGATCCTTCGGATCCAAAATCCGCTGGTCTCCACAACTCAAGTAGAAATTCTTCACCGTTACATACTCCGGACAGTCATACTGCTCCGCCATTTTCCGCAAATCCGCCACCGTCTTTCCTTCGAGCAGCTTATACCGCTTGCGCAGCTGTTCCCACAAAGGCTTAGCCTCCGCCAGCACTGGCCGCCAACAATCTCTCAGATAAGTCAAATTACCTTTCCCGATAAACAGCAGTTGCTCAAAGCTCATCGCCGAAAAACCGCCCAGCTTACCAATCAGCAACTCATGCGGCGCCAGCCCAAAGTCCTTCACTTCCATCGCTTGCTCAGTTTCAATCGACTTCGACGCAACTGTCTTCTCTACTTTCAACATGACGATACCTCCTAGTAGTCTAGTTTTTTAAAGTCCGAGAGATCAAATCTCGTTTATCATTTTAATACAAAATACCAATAATGTCAATTCCACCACTTTCTGGCACTCAGGTATTGAACTGACGAGGATAGCGAGTAAAAAGAAAACGCAGTTTTCTTTTTCGAGCGACGCAGGCAGACAAGTTTTGAGTGCTTTTGGCACTCAAAACTTGACAGTGCCAAGCAACTGCGCTAATATAGAGGTACGAAAGGAGTTATTATGCAACTAAAACCACTATCCGACCGCATCGTCGCTTTGAAAGAGCAGCCTATGGAAACTACTAAATCCGGCATTCTGCTCGGCGAGGCTAAGGAAGCTCCCGCTTACGCCGTTGTCGAAAGCGTCGGCCCCGATGTAAAATCCGTCAAAAAGGGCGACAAGATCGTTTACAAAAACTATTCCACGACCGATGTTAAACTCGAGGACAAAGATTACATCATCGTCAAAGAAGAAGACGTCCTCGCCACTTTATAACATATAATCTATATTAACAACCAATCTCGAGACAACGTTTTGCCCCTGCCGAAACCGACCTTGACGGCGCCACGTCATCACTACCGCCGCTAAGGACTATTCTAACAGATCGGGTAAAACATTTCTCGACAAAATAATTTTTAACATCCGATATAGCAGTTTCATGCTTCAAGTTTAAGAGAATAAAAGCGAGTCAAAGCTTGACTCGCAGAGTGAGACACCCGTAAAGACGGGCTGTCGAGCGGTTCTCTCAAACTTAAAGCATGGAACTAACTCATATCGAGATTTGAAAGGATTACTATGGCAAAGAAAATCTTTTACGCCGACCAAGCCCGCGACAAAGTCCTCGCTGGCGCAAAACAATTATACGACGCCGTCAAGGTCACTTTCGGCCCTAAGGGTCAAAACGTCGTCATCGAAAAATCCTACGGCGCTCCGACCATTACCCATGACGGCGTCACCGTCGCCGAAGCCGTCGACTTAGGCAGCACCGACGAGAACCTCGGCGAACAAATCGGCGCGAAGCTCATCAAATCCGCCGCCCAAAAACTCAACAAAGTCGCTGGCGACGGCACTACAACAGTTACCGTTTTGACTTACAACATCCTCAGCGAAGCCAACAAGCTCATCGCCGCTGGCGTTAACCCGATGGAACTCCGCAAGGGAATCGAAGCCGCAGGCAGCACGATCGTCAAAGGTATCGAAAAATCCGCCGAACAAATCGAAGGCCACGACTCTAAAGTTGCCGAAGTCGCCTCCATCTCCGCCGGCGACCGCGAAATCGGCCAGCTCATCGCCGACGTCATCAGTAAAATCGGCAAAGACGGCGTCGTCACCGTCGAGCAGGGCCAAGGCCTCGAAATGGAACAAGAAATCGTCGAAGGCTTCACCTACGACAAAGGCTTCTCCTCTCCGTTCTTCATCACCGACACCAACCGCCAAGAAGCCGTCTTCGACAAGCCTCTTATCCTTATCACCGACAAGAAAATCTCCAGCGCTAACGAGCTCATCCCGCTCCTCGAGCAATGCGCTCAGGCCGGCAGGAAAGACCTCGTCATCATCGCCGAAGAAGTCGAAGGCGAAGCTCTCTCTGTTCTCGTTCTAAACAAGCTCAAAGGCGTCTTCAACACCCTCGTCCTCAAAGCCCCATCTTTCGGCGACCGCCGCAAAGAAATCATGGAAGACATCGCTATCTTGACCGACGCCACCGTCGTCTCTAGCGACAAGGGAATGAAACTCGAAGAAGTCGGCCTCGAAGTCCTCGGCTCCTGCGGCAAGGTTATCGCCACCAAGGACGAAACCACCATCATCAAGGGCGCCGGCGATCAAAAATCCGTCGCCAGCCGCATTGAGCTCATCAACAGCCAAGCAAAACTCGCTAAATCCGACTACGAACGCGAAGAGCTCGAGAAGCGCGCTGCCGCCCTCCTCGGCAAAGTCGCCGTTATTAAAGTCGGCGGCGCTTCCGAAACCGAAATCGACGAAAAGAAATTCCGCGTCGACGACGCTGTCGCCGCAACGAAGGCCGCTCTCGCCGAAGGTATCGTTACCGGCGGTGGCGTCACTCTCGTCAACCTCGCCAGCAGCCTCAAGAGCGACGACGACGGCGCCAAAATCGTCAAACGCGCCCTCCGCGCTCCCTTCGTCCACATCATGGAGAACGCCGGCCTCAACAGCCAAGCCCTCCTCGCCGAAGTCGAAAAAGCGAAGCCAGGGCAGGGAATTAACGTCATGGAACCCGAAAAAGGCCTCATCGACCTCAAAAAAGCCGGTATCATCGACCCCGCTAAGGTCACCAAGGAAGCCGTCATCATGGCCACCAGCATCGCCGCTACCGCCATCACCATGGGCGCCCTCATCGTCGATGTCCCCGAAAAACAAGCCCCTGCCGCTCCCGACATGGGCGGGATGTACTAAAGTACAAGACTCTTTAATCTAGATTAAACTAGCTTAAGACAATCTAAAGTAACTCAAGTACGTAACACAACCAAATGTTGGCGAACCCCTCCGGCTCGCCAATATTTTCCCCAATTTCGAGTTGAACTTGTAAACGCTTTACAAGTTCAACCTCACTTTAGCAGAGGTAAAAAAGGCGCAATTCGCCATTAATTAACCACTTATTACTAAAAAGTCGGTACTAAGCAGCGAAGAGAATGACCAATATAGCGATAGTTACTAAAGCTAGACGGGTTAATACTAGTATAAATGCTGAGGTAGTACGCTTGACTAGTTCTAGAAGCCGCTCGTGACGACCAGTAATCACCTAAGCCACCAGCTACCCAAAATTTAGTACTACTATGAGGAAGAACATTCCCGCCCCGCACAAAAAACAATGGTGATAAAGCAATATTATAAGTGTTCTCATCAGTAGAACCAGTCCCTATAAGACTTCCTTTGTCCCATGCTGACGCTAGCCCATACTGTTGCAATAAGTAAGCATAAGTTCCTTCTGTAACGGTGTCTATGTCCGTTGCACTGCTCGGCAATTTCCAGTTCTTTGGACAGATACTTCCACTTGCATCAGCATCTACAATCGCTTTGCCCGTCCCTGCCGCCGCTGTGTTCCAAGCATAGTGATTTCCAACGAGGTAATGGGCGTCATACTCAACGTCCGTATACGTCGCTCCGTTGTTCTTAAAAAAATTAGGATCAGTGCTCGGGGTTCGACTACCAATCACGGTAAATTGATCAGGACAAACGCTTGGGCCCATATTGTTATTCGAACATCCTGTTGTTGTGGTCGGATTAATAATAACGTAATCCCCCATATCCCATGAATATGTACTCGCATAATTATTGTATCCGTACCCTAAGGTAGTCGCATTTATCGTCGTTACCGTCGTTTGCGGCGGATAGCTAGAGCTCGAAGCCCAGTCACTCTTCACGTCCGACGTCGCCGTAGTGACATTGGACGTCGAGATATTAAAGTCTAGGTTCTGGCTCATCCAGCAATTCCCATCCAACATTTTCGTCACCCAATATTTCTTCCCATCTCGCACATCCGCTAAAAACGCTGTATCATTTACATTTGCTGCCTTGCATATTGCCGGAGTTAATTGCTGCATCTGCGTAATTCCGCCAAAAGTCGCTACAGTACTAGTAACCGTCCTCGGCTGCGCAACTACGCTAAGCGTTACGGTATTCCCGTAAAAGTCCTCCGCTGCAGAATTGTTTACCCTCGCTCCATAGAATAGCGTTAATTTCTTCGTAACACTACTACTGGTTGCTCCTCCAGTCCCGACACTCTGTTGACTAGTAGTCATCGCTTTAAAACTCGTACTAGGATTGTAACTTGCTTCGCTATCTCCTAATACTCCATAATATCCCCACTCATTACTCATACTACCGAGGGTTTTAGATGAAGTAATGCTGGGGATCTTATGATTAGTGTTATTTCTTCCAGTTAGATTAGTATTACCGGAAACATACACAGTATATCCATCAGTATTACCTACGGTAATTGTAGCAGTTTGTGATAATACCTTACCTGCTTCGTCTGGATTGGTCGAAGCATTAGCGGCGTCGAGGTCGGTTTGGATGGTGCCGGAACTGAGAGACAAAGAAACCGAAGAGCTAGTTTGAGAAGTTGTCGTCGTAGTCGTATTCAGCGGTATCTCCCACCCATTCGCCGCGCTAACTTCCTCCGCCCAAGCCAAAGCCGCTACTACTCCCATTATTACCCCTACTATCCTTTTCCGCATAAGCCCTCCTTTGGTTGTTATCAACCCTGACGGAGCGCCACCCCCAAACAAAAAAGCGACACCGCAAGGTGTTCTACTCCCATTCGTAACTACAGCTTAACGCCAGCTACTTATGCGATGTCGCTTAAGTTGGCGTTAAGAACTATTGTAGTCAAACTGTAATCACATTGAGAGTAGAACATCCTCATTATATCACGAAATCAAGGCATTTTTAGATTTTTTCTCACCACAAAATCCAACTTGTAAACGCTTTACAAGTTCAACCCCATTTTAACAGAAGTCAAAAAGTCCAAATTTTTGCTTAATTAACCGTTTTTGCCCACTTTTTTCTTGCTTTCGCCTCCAAAAACTAGTCACTGTTCTCTCCTTCCTCCCTAGCTTAGGACTAGGTGGTAGGGATTAGGCAGCGAAGGGAATGGCCACGGTAGCGACTGAAGTAGTAGGACGGATCGACGCCGGCAGTAAAGTAGAAGTAGTAGGCGTAGGTAGTATCAGAGTAGGCCCGAGAGGACCAGTAGTAGCCAGTACGGCCAGCGCTCTGGAACGGCGATGAACCACCGGAGTAAATGAAGCCGCCCCGCACAAAGAATAGACCTCCTTTTTTAATGTAACAGAAACGACTCGCTCAATTAGCCTAGCGACAAAGCATGGAGCTTGACTCCTTGAGGCTGACGCGGGTCGCGACCAGCGAGCGATTAGCGAGTCGGTCCGAGAGCGTCACCTCGCTGCGTCACTAGGCTGATTGAGCGACAAACCCCGCCCTCTTTTTTGCATTCCCCGTCAACACAACACCGCCACCCCCCTCGAAAACGCCCCCAAAAAATCCCCCTCCACGGGGGATTTTCCAGCGGAACAGAATATCTATTTCTCCGTCTTAAAGCTTTCCGGAACCTTAAACTCTTCGCTGTCTTTATCCGGACCTTCGACCGCAACATAGTAAACCTTATCGCCCGACTCAACTACATAAGCCTTCAGCCAGCGATCATACGCCTTATAGAACCCACTCACAACATGCGCCTCCCCAACATTCCCGAGCTTCTCCTTACCGGTCTTCATATCCTCAGCATTACCCTGTTGCAGAATTGCCTCCACCCCCTTCGCCCAATCCTCAGCATTCAGCTCCGAAGCATCCTCAACCAAGATCGAAACATAGTACCCATCCTCACTATTGCCATATTGGAATCCTTCCTGCGCCTCAATCTTCTCCCAATCCTCCGGCACTACAAGATACCCATATTCCTCATCCCCAACCGTCTTCGTACCTTTCTTCTCAGCGTTCTCGCTCGTCGTCGCATCAGTACCAGCATCATCACCCTTACCAGAGCTCACCGCCGCCACAATCGCAATCACCGCCGCAATCACCACAATCACCGCAACAACGATACCGACAATCAACCCCGTATTCTTACTCTTCTTCGCCGACGCCGCACCCTTCGCCGCCTGAGTCTTCACAGTCTTCGTTGGCTTTGCAACCTTCTCAGCTTTGTCAGTTTTTGTAACTTTCTGCTCCATATTTATCCCTAAATTAACTTTTATTACCCCTATTTTACCACACTTCCACCATATAATACACATCAAAAAAGACGCCCCACCGCGTCTCTTTTCCGCCCCCACTTTATCTATTATACTAGACGAGATTCTTTTCGATGAAGTTCTAACGGACGCTAGAGTGCCTTAGCGTGGATGCAGTGCAAGGCAAGCCAGAGGAACGCAAAGGGGCTGGGCTTATCGCCCTGCCCCTGCGTATACTGATTATGCTAGACGAGATTCTTTTCGATGAAGTTCGAGGCAACATCGCGCAACGGACCGAGCCGTACTTCAAGTACGGTGAGGGAGTAGCACAGATGTTAACGAAGAAATTCGCGAAAAGAAGCCGTCTAGAGGCTCATCTCATCGATGCTGTTAATTAGATATAGCAACGAATCCGCCCTCACCTTATCATCACGAATCTGCCGTGCCGCCTCATACGCTGGCGCAATCACCGCCTTATCCCGCATCGTTGTCAACATTTCCTGATACAAGAGGAACCGCTTCTCTGGCTCAACCTCAACCCGATCCATAATCGGGAACAGCTCCTTCAAAGCCGCTTCCTTAACCTTAGAAATATCCGCACCATACCCCATCGAGCGACCATACCCAGCCGACATCGGCGGCATAGTCGGCATCGCAGGCGCCGCCGGTTGCGCCGGCTTCGCCGTTGGCTGCCCCATCGGCGGCATCATATTAACTGGCGGCTGCCCAGCAGGAGCAGCAGGCTTCGCCCCAGCCCCACCTTTTTGCGTGATCTCATCAATCGCACGCTGTAAATCGTTGTCTTTATTACGGTTTTGGTTCATTTTCTACTCTCCCACCTTTATTATAAAATATAGCATATAATCCCATTATAACACAAAAATCAAATTCGCAAGAACTTTATTAGCCGATCCAGAAAATCCAATTTCACCTCCTCCATCGGCAACCTCGCCCCGAACGCATCCACAATCTTCTCCCCCTGCGCCTGAGGGAAGAACACCGTCAACCGCGGAGAAAACCGCTTCCTCGGCGTCAGCACAATCGCAAAATTACTCCCCTCCTGCAAAATCCCAAACGCCTTAAAGTTCGCATACTGGTACAAATGGTCACCCTCCCGCACCCCAGTCCTCGTCAATCCATAACTCAACATCCTCGGCGGCCGCATCGCATATATAATCAGCGCCACCACACTCAAAATCACCACCACCAAAAACGTCCACCACTGTAGCCATACCGCTATCCCCGCCAAAACCAGCCCCACCGCCACTAGTCCAACATACCAACCCGCCGTCTTATCGCGCACGATATACTCCTGCGCCTCCCAGCTAATCAAATCCGGCTCCGCTCCGCTCCCCGCAGCTTCGCCATTACCATCACTTCGTGTATCCCCAGTCTCAATCTCAACCGCCTCAACAACCTCAACCTCACCAGAACCAGCCCCGCCATCCATGCGCTCCCCCTCAACTACCCGCACTTCCTTAGCCTCATCAACCCCCTCTTGCCTCACCCTAGACTTCGCCTCTTTTTCCATACCCTTATTTTACCACACAATCCAAAAATATACCAATTCACTTCAAAAAACCTCAATAGTTCGAAAGGACTTGATTTTGCGAGAAATCTTTTCGAACTTTTATTTTAACAATGAAAAAATCGTCACTTTCTCTGCTAAAGAGCCTTTTGCAAGCCTCTTAAACGTGAAAACTGACGATATAATTTCTCCTGGCGGAGGGTGGGAGATTCGAACTCCCGCTCCAGGTCTCCCCAGACTAACGATTTAGCAAACCGTCCCCTTCAGCCACTTGGGTAACCCTCCGTATAGATACATTGTAGCACATCTTTGCTACAATGCAAACCGTTCCTAGGCCTTGCCCCCACCTCCCCCACCTGTTATAATATAAAAACTGGCTTTTAGCTAGCGTATCTTAACAGGTACTTAGATTTTCGATTTGAAAAGGAGTGTATTTTTTATGTCTCTAATCGTCCTAACTAGACTTCCGTCTCGCCCCTATCAAGTTTATCAAGACGGTACCACAACCGAAATCCGTCTTATGCCCTTCGTCGGCGCTAAACTCTCCGACGTCCCGAACGACTTTACCACTTCCGAACTTTACGACGAACCCGAACAACGCGTCACCGAATTCGGCTGCGGCCTCTTCAACGACGATTACGTCTATCTCTGGGGCAACGCTGACTCGCAAGATCTATTCACCTCTTGGCGCGCCATGCACATCCTCAGCCACCTACACACCTTCGAAAGCTCCACTCTCCAAAAAGTCTATTCCATCAGCAAACGCGTTCTCGCCAACCACAGCTTCTCAACCCTCCGCGCACTCTCCGCCGACCTCCCCAACATCTCCGAAATCCGCCGCGAAATTTTACAATCCCACCTCCCTGCCTCCGAACTCGACCACATGCTCAGCATCTGCAACAGCCCCGACAACCCGATCGACCTCGGCATCATCCCGTTCCACACCGAACTCTCCGAAGGCACCATTGAACGCACCGAAGAAGTCGACCGCACCCTCTCCCTCCACGCCGAAGCCATTCACGAAAGGGAACTACTCGTCCGCTCTTGCCAGCATCCTCTCCTCGAAGAGGAAAGTCTCCGCGCCTTCTTCCGCCAAGTCGGTATCCATCACCCCTGTACCCCTCCCGCCACCGATTCTTGGTCATTCTATGACAAAGACCGCCTCGACGAAGTCATCCTCACTAACAGCCTACTCCACAAAATCCCCACCGAGCTCTACTGCACCGAAAAGCCCCACAACTTCCGCTTTTGCGGACACCCAATTATCAGCCTCATCGACAATAGCCGCCTCATCCTCCTTCGCGCTCGCTACTTTGAACACGGAGGCATGCTCCTAGCGACCATCGACATTGGCCGAAAACCCGCCATAGTCACCCACGAATCACTCACGCCACACGAAATCGCCCGCCGCACCAAAGTTCATAAACTCGGTCATCTCATCCCCGCCTCACCCCACTTCGCCGGCATCGCCACCTACGAAACCACCTCTCGCCGCGACCTCGTCATCAATTACCGCCACACCCTCTACTGGCGCGAGCGCCTCAACGCCCTCCTCGGAATCTAAGCCTATCCAATCCCTCAGCCCTGCTGAGGGATTTTGCTCTACTATAGCACTTTTCCATGACCTTATTACATAGGTCTTATTACATAATTCAATAATCGACCACGCAGGGATATTTCCACCTCTTTTCGCAGGGGGTGCGGACTTACGAGGAGCATTAGCGCCACGACCCTGTAACGACAGGCGTCGTGGACGCGCCCCAAGAAAAGATGGTGAAGTATCCCTGCGTGATCAAGTGGCTGTATAATTATGTAGCCCACTACCTCGGGCAACTCTTCTCAATCACCCCCAAGTGTGCTATAATACAACCAAATCTATCATTAACTGCGAGAACGAAATGAAGAAATTTGGAAAACACCTCTTACAATTCATCACCAGCATCGGCGTCGCCACATCGCTTTGCGCCGGTAAAGCCATGGCCCTCACGATCCAAGAAGGCGCCGAAGCTGCCCGCGCCGACGGCATGCCCGCCGACCTCGTCGGTGCCGACGGCGTCATTAACCAATTCACTAACATCGTCCTCTATATTGTCGGTTTCATCTCCGTCGTCATGCTGATTTGGGGCGGTATCCGCTACATCCTCTCCGGCGGCGACAATAAGAAAATTACCGACGCGAAAAACACTATCCTCTACGCCCTCCTTGGCCTCGTTATCGCTTTCTTCGCCTACGCGATCGTCAACTTCGTTCTTAACGCTATCGGCGCTAACGTCAATCCCGACTCCGACAGCGCCCTCCTCTTCCTCCAATTTCTCGCTTAGCTACACAACCGAACGCCTTAGTTAATATCATTTCGCCTCATTTTTGACGCCCAACTCGTCCTTATCCCTCCCCACCTCCACCACTACCGCACAAATCTTTTTCGCCCCTCCCTCCACCATCACTTTCGCCGCCGACATCATACTCGACCCTGTCGTCCACACGTCATCTAACAGCACATACGTCATCACCTCATCGATCACCCCACAAACTTCATACGCCCTCGCCGCCTGCTCTTGCCGTTCCTTCATCTTCGCCCCCACTTGCACCGTATCATTTTTCCTCCCCAAAATCCGCTCACACCTCCACCCTCGCCTCCTCGCCAATTTCTTCGCCAATTGCCAAGTATGATCCACTCCTCTATCTCGCACATGTCTCCCAATCGTCGGCAAGGGAACTACCACCACCTTCCGCCTCCCCAGATCTCCCACACCCTCAGCCGGAACTCCCGAAGTTCCACTCGAAACTTCTAAGACATCCTCCGAAACCTCCAAAGCCCCCTCCGGAATCACCGCATCCAATAACCCCGCCAACACCTCCCCACACGCTCGCACCGACTTGTATTTATACTCCGACACCAATTTCGATAACGCCCCCTCTCTCCACCCTACCGCCCAAATCCCCTCAAACACTGACTCGCACCCCACACACCCCTCCATACCTTCCGCCTGTTCATTATTATCACCACCAAAATCACCCTTAGCACCACTCCCCTCAACCCCCGCCTCATCGTCTCCGTTTTCAACATTTTTATCCTTTTCTGCAACCTCCCGCTTACAGATAGGACAAATTTCTCTTCGTTGTTCTAACATGTATTTTTTACAACATTCGCAAAATACGCTCCCCAGTTTACCGCAACCCCTACAGGTATGCGGACAAACCCAGTCCAGCGGACTCCACTTTGTTGTATTTTTTACAACAAAACCCATATTTACTATTGCCTTTCTAGGAGAATACCATTATAATAAAGCATAACAATATAACGGAGGTAAATCAAGCAATGGCTCGTACAAATGATGCCGATATGCTGATGGAAGACGACATAGCTCGTTTCTTCGATGAAGCTGAACCAGCTCCAGCCATCGATCGTAACGAAAAAGCTATCCTCAACGTTGATGAACCATCAGATCCGGGGGCGAATGATGGGTGGGATGATACTGACGATTTTCCTGGACAGCTCGCTGTAGATGTCTATGAAACCGCCGATAAACTAGTAGTAAAAGCGCGTACCGCTGGCATTTCTAAGTCCGACTTAAATGTCACCATTTCCGACAACATCCTCACGATCTCCGGTATCCTTAGCGGCGGCGAAGACGAAAACACCACCGCTTGGCACATTCAGGAATGTTATTGGGGCGAATTCTCTCGCACGATCGCCCTCCCCGTCCCCGTTAAGGAAGAGGAGGGAACCGTAAAAGCCGAGCTCAAAGACGGCGTCCTGACTATCATGTTCGAAAAGGAACAACAGGATCAGCCTAAGAAAATCGCTATCCAATAGCCTTTTCGCACCTTACCGATACTTTATCGACTATCCTATCGCTGTTCATCACCCTAAATCCTTAGCTACACTTCCTAGACGCTCAGAAACACCTCACTTCGCCACAGTCGACAATCTATCGACGCAACGTTCCCGTCAACCTACCGATTATTAGACTAGACATCAGAAATCAGGCAAACGAGAACACCCGGTCGTCGTTCGACCTTCACACACCAAAACCGTTCCGCCCCGCGGAGCGTTTTTGGCATCAGCCTCAACATTCGCAACTACTAACTACAACACCTACAAGCCGCGAGACTCTCTAAACTAGTGTCCAAAAAAAATACGCCATAACCGTCCCCACACCAACCATTCACCATTAAGTACACCCCCGTCCGACTTCAGCAGTTTCGCCCAATATGATTTTGAGGAGAACGCCATATTAGGCTTCACTACTTCCGTCTTTTACCGAGCCAATCGGCAACAATCACGTCTAATTATCACCTACTACCAGCCTATCACAAATCTTTCAAAACTTGCAAACACTAGCACGATATTTTCGCAAAAATCTTTTCTCCTAGAAAATAGACGTGTATCATAGGAACCGTTACTGGGCTGTTTTGGTCGCTCGCAGAGACATTTGCTATCTCTTCGCAGAGGGTGCGGAGTCACGACGAGCATTAGCGCCACGACCCCGCGACGGCGGGCGTCGTGGACGCGCCTCAAGAAGAGGTAGCAAATGTCTCTGCGCTCAGCTACAAACGGCGCCTATGACAAAAGCCCTCCAGCTCCCGCCAGAGGGTCTCCGTCAAGCGTATCGACTACCCCTTCGTCCCGAACACTCCCGACAGTACGAAGTTCACAATCATAAATGCCAGCAGCGCAATCACTAACCCAACCACGCCATACAACACCGTATTCTTGCCCCTCGTCACCTTCGCAGCATCACCTTGCGACGTAATAAAGCTAATACCACCGATAATAATCATGATCACCGCAACAACCCCCACCACACCGAGAATCACGTTAATAATCGTCGTAATTGTCTCCATCAAACTACCAGTATCATTCGCTGGGTCAATATTACACTCCGCAATCGAGTTCGCACTCGGCCGCAACGAACCTTCCGGACACGTCACCGCCATCACCTTCTCCGGCAAAGCCATTCCTAGCACCCCCGCCATCGTCACCACCCCCGCTAGTAGTAAACCTTTCAATTTCATAGTAACCTACTCAGCCCTTAGCTAGCAAACACATTCGACAGTACGAAGTTCACAATCGCAAACGCCAGAATCGCCACGACCAGACCGACAACACCGTAAAGAATCGTATTCCGCGCCTTCGCCACTTTCGATGTATCGCCTTGCGAGGTTACGAAGCTAATACCACCAATAATGATCATCACTACCGCGACAAACCCGACCACACCGAGAATCACGTTAATAATCACGCTCAACGTGCTCATCAAGCTATTCTCGTTATTACCGCCTTGAATCCCCTCACACTGGCTCAAATCACCACTCGGAGCCGCCTGACCATTCGGACAATAGACCGTCGCCGCATACGCCGGAGACATCATCGCCACCCCGCCTAGACCAAACACAGTCAAGGCCACAGCAGCCAAACTCAAAGCTAATTTCTTCATAACTTCTCCCTATTAACTAAATTACTCTTTACACCTATCATATAACACCACGCCGAACTTGTCTAGCTTTTTCTGACCTAATTTTACACTATCCCGACACCCCCTGACTTACAAACGTCACAATCGCGAACGCCAACAGCGCCACAATCAACCCCACCAATCCATACAGAATCACATCCCGCGCCCGCTTCGCTTTCGCCGCATCTCCCGAACTCGTCATATACAACACACCCCCATAAATCATCACCCCCACCGCAATCACCCCCACCATCGAAAGCACTACCGTGATCACCGTATTCGCCGCGCCCCCGATCGTCTCCGTCGTATTGCATCCCGCCGCCTCCAGAAGCTCCGGGTCCCCCTGTAAGTCATCACAAATCGACGCCGCCCCCGCACTTCCTCCCCCGAGCCCTAACACCAACATCGCCATTACAACTACCACCGCTAAAAACCTCTTCATCTACAACGCTCCTCCTACCGAATTAATTATCCATCCCGTCAGCAGCGACGCAAATATTACTATCACTAACCCCGCCAATGCATACGTTAAGCTCCGCTTTGCCTTCTGAATCTTTCCCGGATCCCCCTGTGCAATCATAAACTCCACCCCCGCCTTTATAATAAACACTACCGCTACCAACCCCGCCATCGAATACGCCCAACTAAAGATATCCTGCAACCGCTCCGGCGTAAACTTCTGTTCCACCCCCGCCGCCTGATCGATTCCTAGTACAATCATCAACGTATTCACAATCACTGTCGCCCCCATCGCTATCACCACCCCTATCACCGCTGAAGTCAGTGTCTTTTTCCCCCGCGCCGCCTTTCCCGGATCCCCCTGCGCCATAATATAAAGATAACCACCATAAATCACCATCACTAGCGCAATATACCCCACCGCCAACATCAAATCAAACACAATATTCAGCACAATCACCCAAATATACCGCGACAACGCATCCGTATCATCCTTCGCCGGCGACTGAATCTCCCCATTCTGGCAAATCAAACCAGCCTTACTGTAATACCACGGCCGAAACCCTAACGGAGTGCTATTACAATTATCCGCCGCCATTACCGGCGCCGGCGCCAAACTCGCCATCCCCACTATCAACATCCCCAAAAATCCCATAATTCTACGTTTCATACTCACATCTTACCATTATTCCTTCAAAAAACCAAGAACCTCCATCAAAC
Organism: uncultured Candidatus Saccharibacteria bacterium; assembly: GCA_964442535.1. Classification (GTDB taxonomy): domain Bacteria; phylum Patescibacteriota; class Saccharimonadia; order Saccharimonadales; family Saccharimonadaceae; genus Nanosyncoccus. The sequence continues at coordinate 41,429 of CAYTZL010000001.1, forward strand.
ATCCATAAAAGTATTGACTAAAACGGTTATGTGTGATATAATGAAAGTATACCCTGTTACAGGGCTTAATTGAGAGGATTTATGAACAAATTAATTGCCCGAATTTCTGCCAGATTTTTGCTCGTCTTCGGTCTCCTTTTTGGTGGAGCCTTTCTTCTCAATAACTTCACTTCTCCAGTTTCCGCTGTTGACACACCTTCTACGGTCGTTACCGACGACGACCCCGTCGTGAATCGCCCCGACGAAGAGGGAACTACCGACTCTAACAACCCTAACACTTCTGACGATTCCGCTAACACCGACTCTTCCGAAAATTCCGAATCCCCCGAGGAATCCGACACAGCCTCGACTGCCGACGACTCCCACAACGCCTGTCAAGAACAAACCGGCTCGCTCTCTTGGCTCGTCTGCCCTGGTAGCGGCGTTATCGCGAACGCTATCGACGCCCTCTATACCGCTATCGGCGACATGCTCGAAATCTCTCCCGTCTCTATGGACGACTCCTCCCCGATTTACATCGTCTGGCAATACGCCCGCAACATCACTAACACCATCTTCGTCATCTTCCTCCTTATCGTCATCTATTCTCAGCTCACCGGCTTCGGCATCAACAATTACGGCATCAAGCGCGTCCTCCCTCGCCTCATCATCGCCGTCCTCCTTGTCAACCTAAGCTTCATCATCTGTTCTCTCGCCGTCGACGTCAGCAACATCATCGGCAACAGCCTCCGCAGCTTCTTCGCCACAATCCAGGAAAACGTCGTTACCTCCGGCGAAGCCTCCGAAGTAATCTCTAACTTCTCTCTCTCCTCCTTCCTCGCCACCGTTATCAGCGGCGGCGCGATTGGTGGCGTAGTCATTAGCGCCGTCGGCGGCGGTGGCTACCTCTTCTTCATGCTCCTCATCGTCCTCGTTAGCGCCATCATCGCCGTCGTTACCGGCCTTATCACTATCTCCGCCCGCCAGGCCCTCGTCGCCCTCCTCATCATGATCGCCCCTCTCGCCTTCGTCGCCTACCTCCTCCCGAACACCGAAAAATGGTTCACCCGCTGGAAAGACCTCCTCTTCCGCATGCTCATCTTCTACCCTATGTTCAGCTTCCTCTTCGGTGCCTCACAGCTCGTCGGCTACACTATCATCATCTCCGCTAACAGCGGCTTCGGCATTATCCTCGGCATCGCCGTCCAATTTTTCCCGCTCTTCTTCTCCTGGTCGCTCATGAAAATGTCCGGCACCGTCCTCAACAACCTCAATTCCGGCCTCCGCCGTATCGCCAGCCCCGTTCAAAAAGGCCTTGCCGGCTGGTCTCTCAGCAAAGCCGACCAACAGCGCCAGCATCACCTCGCCAACTCTAACATGAGCGGTGCCCGCCTCCGCCGTTATCTCGACAAGCGCCGCGTCCTCCGCGAAGTTGACACCGAAAACTCCGCCAACATCCGCAAAAACCGCGCCACCGAAGGCGCCTACAAGATCGCCTCCTCCAGCCTTGGCCGCGACGCCGAGGGGAATCTCATTTGGGAAAAACGCGCCAACCGCTACACCGTCAATGCTAAGCGCGCCAAACTCTCCGAAACTCGCGCCACCACCGCCCAATCCCTCTATCAGAACACTCTCAGTGGCTATAGCGACTTCTTTACGGATCATACCGACGAAAGCCGCCGTATCGCCACCGCCCACGGCGAAGCTTTCCAAGACGCTATGGCACAGCAATTTCTTTCCAAGAATCTCGCTCAGGCCGACCAAGATTGGCTACTTGCTAAGTATTTTGAAGCTGGAAACGAACTCACTGCCGGCAACTCTTATCAGTACAACCGTCTTGTTAAAAGCGCTAACGGTACACTCCGAAATCAACTCGGCGAAGTCTCCGTCCTCGGTCAAGTTATTGCCGAAAGTGCCGCCATCGAAAAACGTCGCCGCACCGAAGCTCGCATTGTTATTACTAAATTCCCATACAGCAAAGCCGAATTTCGCGCTATGGCCTTCGACCTTGCTGGCATTAGCGACGAAGGCCTCGCTATGAATAGCAAAGGCGAAGTTATCGAAGACAAGTTCGGTAATCTCCTCCCCGGCAAAAAATACGAGCCATATCAAAAATACTTTGGCGTCCATAAAGAGACCGGTCAGGAAATCCCCAAAGAAGAATATGACAAACTCTCACCAGATGAACAAGCTGAATACAATCGGGTCCGTTATATGGATATTCCCGATGATAATGGTAATCACCGCCAGCGCGTCACAAGCGAAGATGCTGGCTATATGAAGGAAATGCTCGTCGACAACATCTTAATTGCCGACCCCATCAACCGCAACCGTTACGCCACCTCCATCGGCGCTGCCCGCAACGGGCAAGAAGCGGGCGTCCTTCGTCGCTACCAAAGCACTATTGTCGGTGCCCTACTAGACGGCAAATACAAAGAGCATAACGCCGCCTTTTCCTCCATGCTTCTTTCTCAGCTCACTCAGGGTCTTATTCACACCCCTGGCCAGCTCTTAATCGCCGAGCTCCAAAGCCTTAACGTTGCCGCAAAAAACGGTCCCATCCTCATTAACGACAGTTACGCTCTCAACAACTGGGGTGCCGTCATCAAACACCTCAACAATGACGAGGAGTTTTCCAAATATATTACCGATGAAGATATTAGAACCTATGAAAACGTCAACACTGAGCAACTCGACGGCTTTATCGAAACAAAGAACAAGGACGGAGAAAGCACCTGGAAAAAATACACTCCAAAAGAACTCCTTGCAAAAAAGCAAAAAGGAGAACTTACCGATGAAGGCATATTTACGGCTAAGAAAAACTACCTCAAACATCAAATTATCGCCAAACTCGCCAATCGCCTCTTTACCGCTATGAACCGCGAACTTTCTCCGAGCGTTCTTAATGACCAAAAAACTTCCACCCTAGAAGCCCTTGTTGACCTAATTGACACCGTAAACAAAGCCGGCCTTCAAAACCTAGACCCCGAAGTCCCCTTCGATCAAAAAATTCGCGGCGATGATCCTGGTTACGTCTTGTCTAGCCCCGACCCCAGCATACTCCGCGAAAAAGCAGCCACCGCACAATACCTCCAAGAGCTTTTGCAAGAAGCCGCTAACCAGGGGATTAACGTTGGCTTTAAACCCGACCTAAGCATCGAAGAACTTCAGCAATATATTACTAACCTCTTAACTCAGAAATTAGCCACAAAATCTTCTGATCCGGAACAATCTGCCAATGAAACTACTAAACGATTCCTCGACAAACTCAAGCACCACGAAAAACTCAAACAATTCTTCGATAACCGCAATAATCCCAACACCATCCGCCAAACTATCAAAGACTACGCCAAATTTAACTCAACGGTCGACGGCTTCACAGCTAACCTCCTGAGCTACTTTGAAGAGAACGACACTCTTAACCCTCTTAGCGACGAACTCCAATTCCTCATTAATGAAGATATCCGCACCAGCGGCGTCACTTCTCCTGAGGAAGTAATCGCTCGAACCGCCGGTACCGACAACAACCAAGAAGAACGTATTGATGCTCTCCGTGACCAAATCATTGACCTTATCGACAAACGAACTTAAACGACTTCACACAACACTCGCCATCCATGCTATAATATATACATGGCAACCTACAAAGTTCCGCAAGACGTTGAGGCGGACGATAAGTTACTTGGGCCGTTTACCTTTAGACAATTCGTCTATCTGATGATTGTCTTTGGGCTAGTTATGGTCGCCGTTGGCTTGTTCCAAATTTTCCCGCTTCTCGCCATTATCCCGCTTCCTTTTATCTTCTTTTTTGCTATCCTTGCCCTCCCCATTAAAAAGGACCAACCTATGGAAACCTATCTCGCCGCCCTTTTCTCCTTCTACACGAAGCCTAATAAACGTTATTGGATCCCCGGTCAAAGCGAATCGACCATCCTTATTACCGCCCCGAAAAAGGTCGAAGCTCCCCGCGCCCGCAATATTACTCAAGACGAAGCTAGCCACCGCCTCTCTTTCCTCGCCGACATTGTCGACTCCGAAGGTCGCGCTATTAAGAGTACCGGCACCGCCATGCGCGACGACCTCTACGCCGAAGCGAACAACGCTACCGATATTTTCGATTTCGACAACACCGAAAGTTACAACCTCAACCAAATGATCACTCAGCAACAAATCGAACATCGCGCCGCCGTCGTCAACCAAATGCGCGACGCTATCCAGCGCCTCGGCTACAGCGCCATGTCCGCCGATCAGTCTAGACCCTCCACCCATATCACCGGCCAGCGCGTAATCCAACCCCTCAATCACACCCCCACACCACAACCAGCCCAACCTCAACCTACACAAACACAACCTCAACAACCTGCTCCCGTCACTCCGCCCCAGCCCACACCAACAGTCCAACAACCCACTCCGCAACCTACTCAGTCCACCCCTACAAACACACCCCCTCAGCCCTCCTCCACCAACAACCAAGAAATTTATATTTCACTACACTAAGGAGCATTAATGAATCCACAATATCAACCTACTCAACCAACCCCAGCCCAACCCGCACCGGGCAGTTTTCCCACCCCGCAGCCTGCACAACCTTTACAGTCGACTACTCCGTCATCTCCACAACTTCAGCAACCTCAACAATTCCCACAACCTCAGTCTCAGCCTACCGCCTACCCGCCTCAATACGCCACCCCTAATACTGCTCCTCAATACCCTCAACAGCCCCAGCCGACTCAGCCCTACCCCGCTCAAAACGCCACCCCTCAACAACCAACCCAGCCCGCTGCTCCCACTCCTAAAGTCGTCGAAAATCCTATCTCCACTCAATCCACCCTCCTCATCTCTGAGCTTCGCGACAACCTTGTTATTATGAAAGATGGCTCCTTCCGCGCCGTCGTCGCTTGCCAATCTATTAACTTCGACCTCATGTCCGAAACCGAGCGCGAAGGCGTCGAATACAGTTACCAAAACTTCCTCAACTCCCTTAACTTTACCGTCCAAATCCTCGTCCGCTCGCAGCGCGTCGACATCGGCCCCTACATCGAGCGTCTTAATACTCTCCGCCGCAACAACGAAAACATGCTACTTGGCGTCCTTATGGATGACTATATTAACTTCATCGACGTCCTCTCTCAAGAAGCAAACATTATGGATAAATCTTTCTTCGTAGTTATCCCGTATTACAGTTCCGCCGACGCCGAACGCCTGGTTAATCAAACTAAAAATCTCTTCCGCGGTTTTAGTAGAAAAACCCCCGACGTCACCCGCATTAACCGCGATACTTACAATAAGGCCGTCGACGAGCTTAGTAATCGTGTCGAATCTGTCGTTTCCGGCCTCTTCCAAATCGGTATCCACGCCGTCCGCCTCCGCACTCGCGAACTCAGTGAGCTATATTACAATTTCAATAACCCCGATACTGCCGTCCGCGAACCATTAGTCGATTTCAGTAAACTTGCTACTACTTATGTTCGGAAAGGAGAAAAACAAAATGGCTAGAAATAGAAAACAACTCAGCGCCGCCGAAATCGCCCAGCAGTCCCAAGCCGCCGAGGAAGCCGAAGTTCAGAAAGCCTTCGAGCAGGGAATTACCACCCTCCGCGACCTCATCTCCCCAAGCAGTATCGAAATCCACGCCGCCTATTTCCGCCTCGGCACGAAATATGGCCGCACTATCTATGTCTACGGCTATCCTCGTACCCTCTACACCGGCTGGATCTCCGGCCTTATCAACATCGACGAAGTCCTTGATGTATCTATGTATATATACCCCGTCGAAACCACCGTCGTCATGAAAAACCTCCGCAAGAAGGTCACTCAACTCGAAGCCAGCTACAACGTCAATGCCGAAAAAGGCAAAATCCGCGACCCTGAGCTCGAAGCCGCTATCCAAGACGCCGAAGAACTCCGCGACAAACTCCAAGTTGGCGCCGAAAAATTCTTCCGCTTTGGCCTCTATATTACCCTTTGGGCCGACTCCCTCGACGAACTAAACTTCGTCCAGCACAAAGTCGAAACCCTCCTCGGCCAACAAATGGTCTTCTCAAAAGTTGCCAGCTCCCAACAAGAACAGGGAATGAACAGCACTATGCCACAATGTACCGACCAGCTTCAAATCCGCCGCAACATGAACACTGGCGCTATTTCCACCTGTTTCCCGTTCACTTCCGCCGACCTCACCCAAGAAAAAGGCATCCTCTACGGCATCAACATGCACAACAACGGCCTTGTTATTTTCGACCGTTTTAGCCTCGAAAATGCCAATCTCGTCGTTTTCGCTAAATCCGGTGCTGGTAAATCTTTCGCTGTTAAACTTGAAGCTCTTCGCTCGATGATGATCGGCTCGGAAATTCTTATTATCGACCCCGAGAACGAATACCAAAAACTCTGCGACGCCGTCGGCGGCAGTTATATCCGCCTCTCTCTAAACTCCGATGTCCGCATCAATCCTTTCGACCTTCCTAAAGTTATCGACAGCGAAGACGCCAACGACGCCCTCCGCGCCAATCTCGTTACCCTACACGGACTTTTCCGTCTCATGCTCGGCGGTAATCAGATCGGCCCGAACGGTCAAGTCGTCCCCGCCCTCACCGCTAACGAAGAGGCCGACCTCGACCAAGCCCTCATTGACACTTACGCCCGCGCCGGTATCACTAGCGATCCTCTAACACATCAAAGCACCCCCCCGACCATCATCAACCTCTACGACACCCTCCTCCACATGGGCGGCACTGGCCCACAACTCGCCCAACGCCTCCGCAAGTACACTACTGGTACTTTCGCCGGCATTTTCTCCCAGCAATCCAATGTCGACATCAATAACCCCATGGTTGTATTTAATATCCGCGACCTCGAGGACGAGCTCCGCCCCGTCGCTATGTATATTATCTTGTCCCACATCTGGAACGTCGTCCGCGCCGAACAAAAACGTCGCCTCCTCATTGTCGACGAAGCTTGGCAACTCATGAAATACGACGACTCCGCCAACTTCCTCTTTAGTCTCGCTAAACGCGCTCGTAAATACTACCTCGGCCTCACTACCATCACCCAAGACGTCGAAGACTTCATGAGTAGTAAAATGGGTCGCGCCATCGTCGCTAACTCCTCTATGCAGCTACTCCTCAAACAAAGCGCTTCCGCCGTCGATGTCCTCTCTGACGTCTTTAAACTCACCGAGGAAGAAAAGAAGCGCCTCGCCAACTTCCCAGTCGGTCAAGGTCTCTTCTTCGCCGGCCAAAACCACGTCCACATCCAAATCATCGCTTCCGAAACCGAAGAAGCGCTCATCACTACTAAACCCGGAGGAGGTCGGTAGTCATGGCTACCGCTGTCGCCACCCTTAAAAACGCCGAGCTCGGCGCCATTCGTGGTGTCCGCTCCTTCTATACCGGCAGTGGTAAATCCAGCGAAGATAAACAACCCATAAAAACCACCAGTAAACTTAAACGCCGCGGCGCCGTTATTACGATTCTGCTTCTCTTCTTCGGTGGCGCCGCCTTCCTCGCCAGCTCAAACTCTCTCATTATTGGCGCCATCAACAACCGCTTCGCCGAAGTTACCGACGTCCAACACGCCAGCGCTCAAGCTCGTTCCATGCGTCTCTTTAACTATTACCTCAACAACACCGGCGCCACCGCCAAAACTTGGACCGGCGCAAGACGCTACACTCATATGTCAAAATCCTTCCAAGACCGCCTCGCTAAGCAGGGAATCACCATCGAAGGCAGCGGCAGTAACAAAACCCTCACTTATACTCGCACCACTCCTAGTGGCGGCACCATGGTAGTTTCCAATATCACCGCCAACGATTTTAACAAAGTTTATCACGAAAACGTCTACTTCCGCGACGCCTATAATAACGCAAGATACAACCGTGCCGGCCTATACTACGACGACGCCGCCAGCAAAGTCTTCTCTAAACTTGGCGTCACCCGCAACCTCTTCAAAGATTACAAACAAACCAACGACGCCGAAACCAACCACACAAACTACAACGACACTATGAGCAAAAAATTCAACGGCGACACTACCAACCTCAAAACCTCAGGTTATGTCGAAAAAGAAATCAAAGATGAAGACGGCAATGTTATTGGCACCGAACCAGAAAAAGTCACCAGTAACACCGATGCTAGCACAAACGGCGCAGACATGGATACTGCAAAACGCAATGCTTCCGAAATGCTTAAAGAAATTGGCGAAGGCACCACCTCCAAAATGTCGGTTGCTGGCTCTACCGTCTCCACCGCCTGTATGCTCCTCCGTATCGGGAACATGATCTCTATCACCGTTGCCGCTAACGAAATCTATCAATCCATCAATTATTTCACAGGCATGACCGAAAATGTTAGCAAAACCATTGCTGGTTACGGTAGTAGTTCAGCCATCAACGAAGTCCTTAACTTCCTTTCCACGTCCGATACTACCGAAATCGTCGACCTCGATAATGTTCAAGTTAGTGGCTCTGGCGATAATATTAGTGCCACTAGCGGCACACTTACACAAACTGGATCGCCACTCCAATCTAACGGTATGCAAATGGTCCTCGCCAATTCTCAAGGCAACCCACAAACAACCAAAAATTACTCCCTTGAACGTATCTCTAATTCTGTCGGTACCGCACTTGTATCCCAGGGTGCCACTATGGCCGCCTGCGCCGCTGCCGACATTGGTGCTAGCATCCTCTCCATCGGCGTCGAGCTTATGTCTGGCGGACTTACAAAAATTGCCTCCGGAATCGCCGGACGCATCCTTATCGGTACCCTCCTCGCCGGCTCCGTCACCGCCTTCTTCAGTTTTCTCGTCCCCACTATCGCCGAATCTCTCTTTACTAACGCCTTCGAAACCGCCACCGGCATCCCTGCCGGAGAAATGTTCGCTAAAGGCGCCTACGCCTCTAATAGTCGCCTCGGTCGTCAAGGAAGCGGGCAATCCATATCATCAAAATCCGCCGCCTTAGCCTACAACTCAACCAATAACCAAATCCTCGCCCTCGATGCCGAAGTTGACCGCGCCAACCTTAGCCCCTTCGACATCAGCAACCCAAATACCTTCTTTGGCAGTATTGCCTATAGTCTGCTCCCCGCTACTACTTCTGGCAACATTTCCACTATCTCCTCACTCATGAAGTCCACCGCTTCCTCCCTTAGCTCCCTTATGAGTAGTGTCAATGCTAGCGGGGAAAACTCCTCTTATACGACCACCTTTGGCGATTGCCCCAATCTTGGGTCCATCGGAGTTGTCGGAGATATTTATTGTAACCCCATTATCACTACCGATGTCAGCACTATCGACCTCGACCCCACCGACGAAACCTACCAAGAAGTTATCCATGACGCCATGGTCAAAGATAGTTGCGACGACGAAGGTAACGGTTGCAAAATCGACGGAAATTCCGAACTTGCTAGATATATTACTTTCTGCGATGGTCGTGATTCGCCTTTTGGTGTCGCCGACCAAAACATCCTCAGCGAGCTGAACCCCCTCAGCGGAGCAAGCACTACTCTTTACAACGCTCTCCAAGCTCTACCATTCGTCGGCGACCTTATGACGCTCGCCGAAAGTAGCTATGATCTTAGGAACCTCGACTGGGCCACCGGCGAAAAATGCGGCAACACCGAGCAAAATCGCGAATGGTGGGAGGCAAAAGGCAAATATTACCAACGCTACATCGAGGATATGCGCCTTCTCGAAAACATGGGCGCCTTCGAATCTGACACCCAATCCGCCTCTTCCCAAAACCCCGTCACCGCCTATGAAGAAGCCTACGAAGCCGCTCACCCTACCGACAGCTCTTATGTCAGCTACCTCTCCCGCATTTCCGGTCTCACCCCCGAAAACACCGAAACCATGCTCGCCTACATCGATTATTTCCAATACCTTAACGAATACGACCCCTCTTCTCGCATCGCCCTCGCCACTAACTCCGCCCTCCACGACGACAGCCACACCGCCCTCGCCCAGTTCGAACAATCATCCCTTAAATTCACCGAATCCGACCCCGCAGCACCCCTCGTCGCTCTCGCCCCTAAATATATCACCTACGCCGACGTCCGCAACCGCACCCAAACTGCCTGACTATTATCATTTTCTTTTTAGAACGACGCAGTCAGCCAGATTGTTATTGCTTCCCACGGAAGTAATAACAATCTGATTATCCTGAAAATTCCGCACTAAGCACTTCTGCCTTGTCGCATCCAATTCCGAAAACACGTCATCCAACAACACCACCGGCCTTTTTCCTAGCTCCCGCATTATCATTTCCGCCTCTATAAATTTCAACGCCAGCACGCTCGACCGCACCTCCCCCCGGCTCGCCGATCCGTCCGCCTTCACCTGATTAAACACAAAATCATAACTATCATGATGCACCCCAAACCCCGTATGCCCAAGCAGGGAATCACGCTGAAAATCACTACTTAGCCGCGCCATAAACTCACTCTCCGTCCCCACCCCGCTCTTATATCTTAGCTCTACCTCATCCTCATTCTCCGCAATCGACCTATACACATCCGTCAAGTCCTTATTTATTCTCTCCACAAACCGCCTCCTCTCCTCCGCCAGCTCCACCCCATACTTCACCAACAGCACATCCCAAGAAAACAAACTTTCCGGCTGCACAAACTCATCCTTTAATAATTCGTTCCTCTGCCGGAGCGCCTTACCATACCGCGCAAGCGCCATCGCATATTTCTCCGACAATTGTCCAAACACTCGATCAAAATAATTTCTCCTACTCACCGGACTCGACCCCACTAAATGCAAATCGTCCGGCTCAAACAATACTATCGGATATTTCGATTTTTTCGGCAGCCTTCGTGACTTCTTATCTTCCGCTAAAAATTCTTTCTTCACCCCATCAAAAACCACCACCACCTTCCGCCCATCTTCATATTCCAGCTCCACTCGATAAAACTCCGCCCCTCTCCGCACGATCTCCTTGTCCGTCGCCCGAAAACTTTTCCCCCGCATCGCCTCATAAATCGCCTCTAGAATCGAAGTTTTTCCACAACCATTCTCCCCCACAATCGTCGTAGTCATCGGGCTACAGTCTAGCACATAGCCCTCATGACTCCGAAAATTCGTCAATTTTACTCGCCTAATCACCATGATCTATGACTTTAACGGCATAATAATATGCGTATAATCCGGATTCTCCCCGTTCACCAATACCGGATCCAACTTATTCGAAAACCCAAACTTCACCTTTTTCCCATCTAACGCATTCAACGCATCCAGCAAAAACCTCGAGTTTAGCGTCACCTTACCGTCTACCTCTACCTCTGTTTTTATCTCCGACTTATTCTCACCCAACTCATTCGCCACCGACGCCAAAGTAAAAACCTTTTCCTCCGCATTCGTCCCGCAGACAATCGATCCTCCCACTTCTCGCGCAAACAACGCCGCCAGTTTTGTCACCCGCACTAGCTCATCCTTCGCCAACTCCACACTTATCTCCGTCTCCTTCGGAATTAGCTGTCGATAATCAGGGAACGAACCATCCACCAACTTTGACGTTACTTCTATATCTCCCAACCTAAACCTCACCTGCGCCTCATCAAACAATATCTCCACTTCCTCCATCTCATCATTCAGTAGCCCTAGCACTCCTCTCAATGATGCCGCCGGTATAATTGCTGTCACTTCCGCCCCCACTTTATCCACCACCTTTCGTTCCGTCAACCTATACCCATCCGTCGCCGCTAAATACAGCGCATCCTCAAACGTATTAAAATACACTCCCGTCAGCGCTGGCCGCGTCGTATCATTACTCACCGCCACCATTACCTGTGTCAACCCCGCCTTAAACTCCTCCGCCCCCACCGAAATCTTCACCATCTTCTCTTCATCCACCCCCGGCAACTCTGGAAAATCATCCGCCAACGCCCCATTTATACTCGATTTGTACCCACCCGACTTAATTAGTACTTTTTCATCTTCCGCCGTTATCTCCACCACCTCCCCCCTCGGTAAATTACTCACAAACTCCGCCATCAGTTTCGCCGGCACCGTAATCACCCCGTTCTTACTCCCCGTCGACGGCAAATAATTCACTATTGCCATATCTAGATTCGTCGTCGTCAGCGACACCTTATTATCATCCACTCTTATTAAAACGTTATTCAGTATCGGTAACGTCGCTCTCGATCCCGCTGCAATCTTACTAACATTATTTAACGCTTTCGCTAATTTTTCCTGTAAAATCTTAATCTCCATCTTTATAAACTCCCTTTAAAAGTCTGCTCGGTTTTTCGCAAATTCCCATTTATTCCACATCAGCCTAAAATCCTTCCTTATATAATAATAGTAGTTATAGTAGGCCCTGTGGAAAATGTGTAAAACTCCCCTCCAACAGAGGTCAAAACCTGTGCAAAACCCTAGTAAAACTTTTCCACCACTACGTGGAAAACTCGCCAAATGCCCAACTTTTATGTGTAAAACTTTCTTTTCCACAACCTCCCGAAACTTTTTCCACACATTTCCCACAATTTTCCCCACAAACTTTCCCACAAGTTTTCCACAGAAAATACCCGAACACCCACTAAAACCCGAACACATATTACGACATAAAACCGCATTTTTGTATTCCCGAACATTACAAAAAACCGAACATAAAATCGCACCCGAACAAACCTCAAAACCCGAACAATAATTCCCGAACACTAAGCCACTCGAAGTCCCGTACGCCGAGAAACCCGATCTAGAGCCGAGCTCAGTGGCGTATCGTCGATTCACCTCGCCACCAGCGCATCCATACCAGTAAACCTCCGCCCTACCCATAAATCTTCTCCTTAATATCCGCAATTTGATCCCGTAGCGTAAAATTCAGCTTCAGATCCGCCTCAATCTTCTTCACTCCGTGCATTACCGTCGTATGGTCTTTCACCCCCACCTCCAGCGCAATCTTCGGCGTACTCATACTCAAATCCTTCGACAATATATACATCGCCACTTGTCGTGCATTCTTGATATGCGCCACTCGACTTTTACTACACATCTCCTTCGGCGTCATCTGATAATACTTCGCCACTTTTTCAATCACTTGTTTCGGCGACACCGTCTTCGTCCGCTGCGTACTCGCCGTATTCACATATCCTTCATTTATCACTTCGAGCGGCGTCATGTTCTTAAAGTCCGCCACCGCCAAGATATGCTCCAGCTCCCCCTCCAGCGCCCGAATATTTGTCTTTATATGCTCCGCAATATACTCGATCGCCGCATCCTCTATATCAACCCCCTTATACTCCGCCTTCGATTTCAAAATCGCGCATCGATCCTCAAACTGCGGCAGCTGTAAATCATACGCCCCCGCCCACGTCAACCGCGACGCCAGCCGCTCATCCACCGATTTAATCTGACTCGGTAGCCGATCTGAGGTCACAATGATATGCTTATTCGCCTGATAAAGCTCGTTAAAAATATCGAAAAACTCCACCTGCGACGCATCTTTATTCATAATCATCTGAAAATCATCAATAATTAGCATGTCCAGCTTCTTAAACTTCTGCCGAAACTCGTCACCCTTCTTATTCTGCAGTGACTTAATAAAATCCGAATAAAAGCTCGAAATCGGCGTGTAGAGAATCTTAATCTTCGGATTTTTCGCCAGCAACGCATTCCCGATCGCTTGCACGAGGTGAGTTTTTCCCAGCCCCGGCCCACCATACAAGAAAAACGGATTATAACTAACCCCCGGATTATCCACGATATTTCTCGCCACGCTCACCGCCAGATCATTATTCGACCCAATCACAAAATTATCCAACGTATATCGCGGGTTCAATCCCGTCTGCAGCGACCCATTTACCGGCGGGGAACTACGAAAATTCCGCGTCGTCGCTGCTGCCACCTGTGTACTCGAAGCTATCTCGACATTCCTCCGCTGTGGCCGCTCCTTACTAATTACTGTATATTCCAAGTTTTTGACGTCAACATTATTATGCGCAAAAGCCTCGCGCAATATGCTCGAATATTTTGCCTGAATCTGGGTCCGCTTAAACACATTCGGAACCCCAATCACTACCACCCCACCTTCAGCCGAGACCAGCTCCGTCCCCGTAAACCAGGTCGAAAACTGTTCACTCGGAATGGTCTGTTCGACTTCAGCTAACACATTTTTCCACACGTCAAACATGGACCCCTTCTGACCTCCTTACTACCTCCATTATAACAAACCCCACCCGACTTTTCCACAGTTTTATCCCTATTCCGCACACATTGTATAATATTACCCACTACCAACAGGGGAGAAGTTTTCCACAGCCCCTCTGAAACCCTTGAACGATATGTGGAAAACTTCTTGAAAAATGTGGAAAACTAGTGTATACTAAAACAAGTATTCGAATATTATTAAAGCAAAAGGATAATTATCATGCCTAAACGAACTTACCAGCCCCACAAACGCCAGCGCAAAGTCGAGCATGGCTTCATGAAGCGCAACAACAGCAAAACCGGCCAAAAAGTCCTCAAACGCCGCCGCATTAAGGGTCGCGCTCGCCTTACCGCCTAAATAATATTTTCAAACTGCCTCTCACGGGGCAGTTTTTACACGCCAAAACACGCCTTAATTTGCTTTTTACGTCTTTTTCTGATAAAATAAAAACATGTTATCTCAGAAATACCGATTTCATTCACGCGGCGGCGTCAATTACACCTACCAGAAGGGAAGGGCCTTGCGCACGCAGAGCCTCACCCTTATCCATAACCCTAACTCCCGCGGCTATCGCCGTTTCGCCGTCGTCGTCTCGAAAAAGGTCCTCAAATCCGCCGTCGGCCGCAATCGTATCCGTCGCCGCGTCTACGAAGCCATCCGCCTCGAGAACCCACGCACCCTACCTCCGACCGATTACATCTTTGTTGTCCATAACCAAAATTACGTCAATCTCCCATTCTCCGAAATCCGCGCCTCTGTCCATAATCTTATTGCTCGCAGTATTCCTAGAAAGCATTCTAAATAATGTTAGTATCGCCTAACTATACAGGAGTGCTTTCGCCTCTTTTGCAGGGGGTGCGGACTCACGAGGAGCATTAGCGCGCCGACCCCGTAACGACGGGCGTCGGCGACGCGCCCCAAGAAAAGAGGCGAAAATATTCCTGTCTAGCTAGACGACTCTTCCATCTCGCCCCGAGCTATGCTATAATAATAGTATGTTTGGGTTAATTGACATGATTATCGTGCGGCCGATCACGAACATCCTCTTTGTGATCTACGGTTTTGTGGGCGATTTTGGCCTTGCGATTATCCTATTCACGATTCTAGTAAAATTCTGTATGTGGCCGCTCATGAAGCGCCAGCTCCATCAGACCCGTCTCATGCGCAAGATCCAGCCCGAGCTCGCCGAGATCAAGAAAAATTGCAACGGTAACCGCCAGCTCGAATCTCTCCAGATGATGGACCTTTACAAGCGCAATAATATTAAGCCTTTCCGCTCCTTCCTAACACTCTTGATCCAGCTCCCGATTTTTATCGCCCTCTTTACCGCGGTTAATGTTATGGTTCGCCCGAAGGCTGACGATAATCTCGACCTCCGCGCTTACCCTTTCGTCCGCCAGATTGACAACATCGACCAGGTCATCACTACTCAGCAGTCCTACCTTTCTCAGCTCGAGACCTACAACAAGGAAAAATCCGAGCATCCTGACAACTCCGATCTCACCCCTCCCGTCTACGACTTCCACCCGAAGCTTTTCGGCGCAATTAACCTCGATGTAACCGTTATTCAGGGTATCGGCACCTTCAGCGGCACAATTATCCTCCTCTTCGCCCTCGGCTGTTCCTTTACCCAGCTTTGGATCTCTCGCCAACAACTCCCCTCTAAGAAGAGCAAAAAATCCCGCACCTTCCGCCAAATCCTCAAAGAAGCCGCCGATGGCAAGGAGCCTGATCAGACCGAGCTTAACCAAATCATGACCAGCCAAATGTCCTACATGATGCCGATTATGATGTTTATCATTATGATCAATCTCCCTGGTGCTCTCGTCTTTTACTACTTAGTTAACAACGTCTTTACCGGCATTCTCCAGAAGTTCGTCCTTAGTAAAAACGTCGAAGAAATGAAAGAAGTCGCCGACAAAAAGCTCATCAAAGAACTCAAAAGTATCCAGGAAGGCCAAGTCGTCGACGCCCCTTCCGATCGCTGGATGAAAAACAAACATTCCGATAAAGCCGACGATTCCAGCAAACCCGGCGTTAAGATTACGCGCATATCCGCCAAAAGTCGCAAAAAGAAAAGGAGATAATTATGAATCGAGATGAATCAATTCGTTTTGCTACTAAATACCTAGAAGATTTACTATCGTTCTTCGGAATCAATGTCGCAATTAACTCGACTATCGACGACGAAGTTATCCAGCTTGCTATCCCGTCGACCTCTATGAACTCTCTCCTCATCGGTAAAGAAGCCAACAATCTCCGCGCTCTCCAGCATGTCGTTTCTATGGCTCTCACGAACCGCGAAGCCGAAATCACCCGCGTTAACGTCGATGTCGCCGACTACAAGCGCCAGCGCGCCGAGAAAATCGCCGAACAAGCCGAGGGCTGGATCCGCGAAGTCCGCGCCACTGGTCATCCTAAGCGCCTCGATCTTAACGCCGCCGATCGCCGCGTTGTCCACAAAGTCGCCCAAGATTATTCCGACATCACTACGCATTCCGAAGGCGAAGGTCGCGAACGCCAGCTCATTATCGAGAAAATCTAGCTAGAATTTCTAACATTCTCTAGCCCGAGACGCTGCCACGCAGCCGTCTCGGGCCCTTCAAAAACCTTCAAACTCCTCGAAACGTCATGCTCACCAGTACGCTCTCTCGTTGCCCCCCCTACAACGCCCCCACCTGCTCGGATACCCCTACAACAACTATAAAATCTACATCACCTTGTAGTCCAACCGGCACCTCGTCGCTCACCACCCCATATTTCTCCGTCAACGCCGCCCTTGTCGCCGGTTTGTCATTTACTGCATATACGCAGTACTCGCTCGTACAAATCCCCGCCGGCGCATCCGCCACCGCTACCACATTAAACCCATCCGTCGTCAACTTATCCCGCTCCGCGCTCGCCACCCCGTAGCTACCAGTCGCATTATACACCGCCACTGTCGCACCCTCACGCTGCATCGGGTCGTTACTCAACATCTTATCGATATAATCCTGAATCTGGCTAAAGTTACCCACCCCAGCCGAGGGAACGACGTAAGAAATCTCATTAATCGTCGACGTCGTCACATAATATGTATTCGTATTATAATCCGCTAGCGAAATATTCCGAATCTGCCCTAAATCAAACCCCGACGCCAGTTGTACCCCAGATTTAATATTCTCCGCCGAAAAATTCGTCCGTAGATTATCGCCCAAAATATTCAATAGCCCAATCGCCTCCCCCGCCCCCACGCCATTTTTCACAATCTTCTCCAAAATCCCCGCCACAATCTTCTGTTGCGTATTCCCGCGCGTAAAGTCGCCACCTTGCGTCCCGTGCCGCGCCCTCGCTAGCCCCAGCGCCTGCTCACCATTCACCTCTATCGGCACCCCCGCTTGCGCCACCGCCCCCGTAAAGGCGTAATCATTAATATCCTCATCCAACGTCACCGTCACTCCGCCAATCGTATCTATAATCTGCACCAGCGAAGCCCAGTTCACATGCGCATAATACTGAAAATCCAGCCCCAGAACATCCCCAATCTGCTCCATTAGCGCCTCCGCACCAGCCCGCTCATCCGTCCCATTCTGATTATTACAAGAGAAAACCTCATTAATTTTCCCGGCCATACACGCCATCGGCACCTTCAAATCCCGCGGCAAACTTATCAGCGCCACGTCCTTCGTCTCCTGATTAAAGCTCGCCACCATGATCGAATCCGTCAGCTGCGCCCCGTCATGCACGCCGTCCCCCGAGGTCCCGTTCATATCGTACCCCTCAGTCCCAAAAATCAGCACATTCGTCCGCCCATTCTCATCCGTCTCGAACGGCACCGCATCAGAAACCATCGCCGAAAGCGTGCTCCAAAGCCCCGAATTCCCGCCCGTCAGCTTAGAAATCAAACTATCTCCCCACAAATACAGCGCTCCACCCCCCAGCACCAACAGTCCCACCACCGCCAGCGCCACCCGCCGCTTCGTCAGTCGTTTTTTCTTCGCCCCGGGTTGTTTCGGCTGCTTTTTCGACTCTTTTTTTCGCTCCGCCGGCTCCTCTTCCGTCTCGTCCGCCAACGCGTCCGCTAGCCCCTCCGCCCAATTATCCAGCTCACTAAACTCATCCCGCTCATCCTCGCCCGCCTCGCTCAACAAGCTCGACCAGTCGTCCTCCTCTTCTTTCTCCGTAAACTCAGTCTCATCCCCACCATAAGGGAAGCTCTTCACCGGATCGAGAAACCCCGAATCCTTCACCTCTTCCGCCAACATCGACAACTCCGCCGTATCATCCACCTCATCTATCACATCAGGCAACATTTTCTCCGCGCTCACCGGCTTTTTCCGCGGCGCGGTAATATCAAACGTGCTCCCAGGCTTCGTGGAACGCACAACCGACCGCTGCTTTGGCGATCGCACTGCTAAACCATCAATCGTTGTTTTTCCCATTTGACCTATTACTTCCCGTATTCTATAATCATTATAACATCCATACGACAAAAACGTAATCATTTTACGCAAAATCGTGCGGATTTACCAATTAACTTAAAATACTATATTATTATAACATATGAAAAAGAAATTGACCAAAAAACAAGCGCTTATTATCGACTTTATTAGCGAATTCACCACTCGCGAAGGGGAATCCCCCTCTTATCGCGAAATTATGGCCGCTCTCGGCCTCTCTTCCGTCTCGGCCGTCGCTGAGCATATCGATAATCTTGTTAAAAAAGGCGCCCTTAAGCGCGTTCCTGGTGCCGCTCGCTCTCTTGAGGTCGTCGACCTTACTCACCCCGAGACCGTCGCCCTCTTTCGCCAACAATTAGCGATTTCTAACGCTGAAGAAACTGCTATCCTTCGTCAGGCTGCCGAAATCCTTGATCTCGATCTCGAAGACGATGAAACTTCCGCCTAAAACACCCTAAATCACCAGTTTCGCCTCTGTGCATCACACAAAACCCCCTGTGCTTCTCAGCCCGCAGGACTGGCACCTATATCCTCATTGTAGCACACATTCTAATTTTTGTCAACTGCCTTGTCTTTTCCCGGATCTTTGCTATAATTGCCCCAGGAGAACGTCATGTCAAACAAAAACAACAATAGCTCTTCGAGCAATGACCTGCATCGGGTCCCGTTTTATCGGCGCCCACCCTTTCTGATTGCCGGAGTAATCATCCTCGTAGTTATCGTTATAATCCTTATCGTCATCCTTAGCAGGAAGCCCGAAACGGACAACCTTCAAGAAACCCCTTCAACCAGTTTCGATCAGCCGAACAAACCGGCTACCTCCGACGATTCTAGCGACTCCGACTCCGATTCCGACCAGCCCGACGAGCCCGAAGGTGTCTTACAATACGAAGGCAAAGACCCGAATAAGCTCGACGAGCTAACCGGTTCGATCGCCTATCGTGGCGTTGATCAGGGGGCAGGCATCCTTACCGTTACCGCTAGTATCGACCAGTACCTCCAGTCTGCCGGCGAGTGTAAGCTGCGCCTCACTAGCGACGGTAGGGAATTATACAGCGAAACCTTACCCGCTACCGCCGACGTTGCGACCTCTGTTTGTGGCCCTTTCGAAGCCCCGCTCTCGGAGCTTGGATCCGGCACTATCAACATAGAAATCACCATTACTGCTGACAACAAATCCGGCACCATTACCGACGAAGTGCAAATTTAATCAACCATAATACAAGGAGATTTAATTCGTATGACTCAGAGAATCATCAACATTAAGAAACTAGCGCACCGCATCTGTTTTGTTTTGCTCGCTGTTTGTGCCATTATTGCTTGCGTTTCGGCCTTTTGTCTTGTTTCGCGCACCGAGTCCGCTTCCGCCGCCTCCACGTCCGGCTTCAAAGCAGGGAATATCATCAGCGACGCCGTCATGTCTAACTACGACTCTATGTCCATTGACGACATCCAGAACTTCCTCACTAAGAAAAACCCCTGCAACAACACCAACTACAGCCTTTACGTCGAACAGTCCAATCGTTATCCGAACACTAAATGGCACTGGGATAATGGTCATTTTGTTTGCTTATCGCAAGAGCGCTTCGGCGATGGCACAACTATTGGCAGTGGCCAAACCGCCGCCGAGATTATCTACGCCGCTGCCCAGGCGAACCGCATTAACCCTCAAGTCCTCATCGTTCTTCTCGAGAAGGAACAAGGCCTCATTACTGATACCTACCCCCATAGCGGCCAATACCGCGCCGCTACCGGCTATGGTTGCCCGGACACTGCCGCTTGCAACTCGAAATACTATGGTTTTAAAAACCAAGTCTACCGCGCCGCCGAACTTTTCCGCTATACTCTAGATCACGGCTATTCTGTTTATCCAGAAAAGAAAAACGGCGTTTACATTCGTTATAATCCCTCCGCCAGCTGTGGCAGCAGCGCAGTTTATATAGAAAATCGCGCCACCGCCGCTCTCTATCGCTATACCCCGTACCAGCCTAATTCTGCCGCTCTCGCCGCCGGTTATGGCTTAGGTAACGCTTGCTCCGCCTATGGCAACCGTAACTTCTACCTCTATTTTACCGACTGGTTTGGTAGCACACAGATCGCATCTTCACCGAGCCCTGATACCTCCGCCCCTTCTCGCCCTATCACTGACGGCACTTACGTCATCAACTCTTCCGCTAACCCCAAAAAAGTCCTCGACGTTGCTGATGGTAGAGACCAAAACGGTACCAACATCCAACTCTGGTCCAACAACGGCTCTGTTGCTCAACAATGGCGCATCACCTACAATTCAGCCACTAACGATTACGACATCCGCAACGTCATGTCTGGTCGCGCCCTTGACCTCACTGACGCCAGCGCCCACACTGGTGCTAACGTCCAGCTTTACGCCTACAACAGCAGTTGTGCTCAGCGCTGGAAATTCCTCTCTTCCTCGAACGGTGCCTATGTCATTGCCTCCTCTTGCAACAACGGCTACGTCCTTGACATCTCTAATGGTGTAGTCGAAGATAGAACCAACATCCAAGTCTGGCCCAAGAACGGCACTTACGCTCAAGGGTGGAAGCTGACCACAGTCTCCAACCAAAACCAGAATCAGAACCAAAACCAAAATACCTCCGCCCCTTCTCGCCCTATCACTGACGGCACTTACGTCATCAACTCTTC
>CAYTZL010000001.1:62756-76563 GCA_964442535.1 uncultured Candidatus Saccharibacteria bacterium
ATACCTCCGCCCCTTCTCGCCCTATCACTGACGGCACTTACGTCATCAACTCTTCCGCTAACCCCAAAAAAGTCCTCGACGTTGCTGATGGTAGAGACCAAAACGGTACCAACATCCAACTCTGGTCCAACAACGGCTCTGTTGCTCAACAATGGCGCATCACCTACAATTCAGCCACTAACGATTACGACATCCGCAACGTCATGTCTGGTCGCGCCCTTGACCTCACTGACGCCAGCGCCCACACTGGTGCTAACGTCCAGCTTTACGCCTACAACAGCAGTTGTGCTCAGCGCTGGAAATTCCTCTCTTCCTCGAACGGTGCCTATGTCATTGCCTCCTCTTGCAACAACGGCTACGTCCTTGACATCTCTAATGGTGTAGTCGAAGATAGAACCAACATCCAAGTCTGGCCCAAGAACGGCACTTACGCTCAAGGGTGGAAGCTGACCAGCCTCTAAACCGTATATCCCCCGAGTTAATCTCGGGGGATATGTAAACTACCAGCAAACTCCTATAACCTTGTTATGCAACTCACTAATCGGATCTGCATAATGTCATTACCGCTCACATTCCGAAAAGTATGGTACAATATATACTATAGAAGGAAGGTGGACTGTAATTACCGTTAATTTAAGACGCTAGTATTATAGAATTAATAACGTCAAGGAGTTGTATGCAGAAATATATTAGGAAGCTTAAGCTTCACTATCAAGAATATGGTTTCCAACGTACTTTTACATGGTTTTTCTCGAGTATTTTTTGGCGTCTTAACAGTTACCGCTTTCCGAGGACTGATTATGGCTACGAACAGCCGACGAAAAAGGATTTTATCCCTAAATCTAAGCGTATTTTCATTTTTGCAACCGTCCCTTTCTATGACATCGGCGGCGGCCAGCGTAGCGCGCAACTAGCGAAAGTTTTCCATCAACTTGGCTATGAAGTATTTTATATCTATGCCTTTAAATCGTCCGAGTCAAAAGTCCTCAACATCGAAAACCCGTGCAGTTTTCACAAGCATATCGACTCGCTCCAGGTTCAAGAAATCGCCGACTACACAACCAAAGATAATATCTTCATCTTTGA
Source organism: uncultured Candidatus Saccharibacteria bacterium (assembly GCA_964442535.1). Classification (GTDB taxonomy): domain Bacteria; phylum Patescibacteriota; class Saccharimonadia; order Saccharimonadales; family Saccharimonadaceae; genus Nanosyncoccus. The sequence continues at coordinate 63,843 of CAYTZL010000001.1, forward strand.
AGCCCCCTGCAACTCTTTCTTACCATATCTCAATCTAGCTAAAAAATCCGGCGTTAAAACCATTTACGAGAATATCGACAACTGGGAAAATGCTGAGCTCGGCGGTCTTGTCTACTCTGCTGAGGCTCTTGAGACCATGATTCGCGAAAGCGACGTCTTAACCTGTACCGCACGGCCTCTTGTCGAGCAAACTAAACAATACCTTAAGAAATACAACATTAAAAAAGACATCCTCTATGTCGCAAATGCTGTCGATGATCATCTTTTCGACTATCGGCGTACCTATGAGCGTCCCGACGACCTCGCTAGGGGTGAGAAAACTCTGCTCTACTACGGCTCGCTCTGGGGAACATGGTTCGACTGGGAGACCGTTTTTGCCATCGCTAAAGCTTTTCCCACTTACAAAATCAACTTAATCGGCGACTATCATTGTATTACCGAGAGAGTTAAGGACGCCCCCAGCAACATTAAATTCCTCGGCCTAAAAGGACAGCATCTCCTCCCTGCCTACCTTGCCTATAGTGACTTCGCCATCCTTCCTTTTAAAGTTGATGATATCGGTAAATATGTCTCCCCGCTGAAAATCTTTGAATATATCGCTATGGGTACGCAAACTATCGCCACGAAGCTCCCAGATATCGCCGGTTACCCGAACGTTGATTATGTTAGTACGGTCGATGATTGGAAGCGCGCCTTAAAGAAAAAACCTCGCCCAGATCTCCGCGCCGTTGACGAGTTCGTCACGAAGAACAACTGGTTCGATCGCGCTTCGACCCTGCTTGCTGCTGTCGACCCTAAAAACGCAAAAGCCTGCTCTAGCAAGTTTGCAAAAGATCTATCTGTCGTAGTTCTTAACTATAATAACTCCAAGGTTATTTTCCGCTGCATCGATAGTCTTCTTCATTTCGGCTCTCGCTACCAGTACGAAATCATCGTGGTCGACAACCAAAGCACTGACGGTTCCTACGAAGAGCTTCGTCGCACCTACAAGAATAACCCCCAAGTCCATATTTACCGCAACACAAAAAACGGTTGCTCTTCTGGCCGCAACCTTGGTGTCGAAAAATCCACTAAAAATTACATCCTGTTCTTAGATAGCGACCAATGGGTAACTAACCCTTATTGGCTTGATGGTTACTTCGAACTTCTCGAATCAGACCCCGATCAACTCGCAATTGGCTGGGGCGCAGGCTGGTTTAATAACCATATGTACGCTCAGAAAGTTGTTGATGCTTATCCTTTTGCCTATCTCCCGCCCCAATACCTTGCAACCACAGACATTGGCTACATCAGTACCGACGGCTTCCTCATCAAAAAATCGCTATTTAAAAAGATTGGCGGCCTCGATGAAGCTTATGACCCAACTTGCTACGAAGACACCGATCTTTCGCTTTCGGTTCGCCACGCTGGCGGGGAAACAATCTATTCCAAAGCCCTAGGCGTCGGCCATCTCCCTCACCAGACCACCAAAAGCGGCAGCAAGGAACATGCCGCACTCCTGAAGCAAAAGGGCGACTACTTTGTTGCTAAATGGCGCGATAAGAACCCTCAGCTAATCACTAAACACAGAAAGTAATAGTCGTATGAAGAAGATACTCTCAATTTTCGGAACTCGCCCCGAAGCTATCAAGATGGCCCCAGTCGTCAAAGAACTTGAACGTCGCCCAGACGTCCAATCCGTAGTCTGCGTTACTGCTCAGCATCGTTCCATGCTCGATCAGGTTCTAAAAGCCTTCGATATTCATCCCGACTTTGACCTCGACGTTATGCGCGCTAACCAATCCCTCGCCTATATCACCTCGACCGTTCTAAACGAAGTTTATGATCTCATCGGCAAAGAGCAGCCTGACGCTGTCCTAGTTCATGGCGACACCACTACTGCCATGGCTTCTGCGCTCGCCGCCTTCTACCAGAAAGTCCCAGTCGGTCACGTCGAAGCCGGCCTCCGCACTTACGATCTCGATTCTCCTTTCCCGGAAGAACTTAATCGCCAAATTATCGACCGTATCGCCACCTTTCTATTTGCCCCTACCTCGAAAAGCGCCGCTAACCTCTCTCCGCAGCCTAACCGCAACCAAAAGATTTTTATTACCGGCAACACCGCTATCGACGCTCTTAAAATCACCGTCAGCGACCAGTACCAGCATCCCGACCTCGACTGGGCAAAAGATAGCCGCCTCATCCTTCTCACCGCGCACCGGCGCGAGAATTTAGGCGACCCGATGCGCAATATCTTCACCGCTATCCGCCAGCTCCTCGAAGACTTCGACGACGTAAAAGTCATCTATCCAGTTCATCTCAATCCGAAAGTACAAAGCGTCGCCCGAGAAGTTTTAGGTGATAACGACCGCGTACGTCTTATCGAACCTCTCGACGTTTTGGATTTCCATAACTACATGGAACGCGCTTTCTTCATTATGTCCGATAGCGGCGGCGTCCAGGAAGAAGCCCCGTCTCTCGGAAAGCCGGTCCTCGTCCTTCGTGACACGACCGAGCGCCCCGAAGGTGTAGAAGCGGGTACGCTTAAGCTCGTCGGTACTCACGCCAAAGACGTCTATCGCGCTGCGAAAGAACTTCTCGTCGATGAAGATGCTTATCAGAGCATGTCGAACGCCGCGAATCCTTACGGCGACGGCACTGCGAGTCGTCAAATCGTCGATGCGCTTTTGGCGGAACTAGGATAGTTCATTGCCGCCAGTTTACGGTCCGCAGCTCTTTCAGCTAAGCTGCTTTCGCTACCTTACGCGCCTGCTTTGCTGCCCGAAAATGCGAAACCCTCCACCTCATCTTGACCAACATCAACAAAACTTGCGCCCTCAGCGAGATTTTGCCCCCACCCATCTCCTTCACCCACTTTTCTAAATAATCATAACTATCTTGCCAATTTTTCCAGCTCGTCGCCGACTTTTTCACCGTGCTCGTCTCCGTCCCGAAATTATAAACATATAACGGCTCCAAAATAAAAGAAATCTCACCCGGCGTATACTTTAGATAATCTAGAACAAAATTCGTATCCTCCGCAAACGTCCTCCCCACCTCAAATTCTAGCCCATTCTCCTGCACAGTTTTTGTCCGAAACAGCTTATTAATCACCCCATACATCCGCCCATCCAGCAACAAAAGATACAGCACATATTCCGCCATACTTTCATTTTTCCGTTGCTTACGTCGCGGCGAAACATAGGTGTATTCCACGCTCCCTCGCGCCAACTTCCGATACTCCATCCCCACCGTACTAATAGCAAGCTGCGGATTTCGCTCCATCTCCGCAAGCATCTTTTCCAGCATTCCGTCCTTCACTTCATCATCCGAATCTAAAAAGCACAAATACTCGCCTCGCGCTAGCTTTATCCCTGTATTTCTCGCCCCGCTCGCCCCAGCATTCTCCTGATGTACTACTCGCACTCGCCCTCTCGCCAGGGAACTACGGCTCACATCCTCCAGCTGCTTTAAACTATCATCCGTCGAGCCGTCATCTACCGCAATAATCTCGAGATCATCATACTGCCCTAGCAAATTCTCAATCAGTCTCGCTGCATTTTTGCCTGTGTTCCATACCGGTATAATAATAGAGAGCTTCATATAATATCAATTATATGCTATAATAGTAAGTATGAAAATACCAAAAGTCTGGAATAAGCGCAACCGGGTCCTTCTCAAGGAGCTAACGAAGACCGATTTTAAGCTCCGCTATCAGGGCTCTGTCCTCGGCTACCTCTGGGCGCTTTTACGTCCTTTGCTGTTGTTTGCTATTCTCTATGTCGTTTTTGCGAAGCTCCTTCGCTTTGGCGACGGTATTCCGCACTACGCGGTGTATCTCTTAACAGGTACCGTCCTCTGGTCGTTCTTTACCGAGTGTTGCGGACAGGGAATCCAGGCCGTCGTCGCCCGTGGCGATCTTATTCGTAAGGTTAGCTTCCCGAAATACATCGTTGTCATCTCCGCTACTCTTACCGCCGTCATTAATGTCCTTATTAACCTCGTCGTCGTTGTTATCTTCGCTCTGCTCGATGGTGTCGCTCCGTCTTGGAGCTGGCTACTTGTCCCTCTTCTGGTCTTCGAGCTTTATCTCCTTTCGCTCGGTGTCGCCCTCTTTCTTAGCTCCCTTAATGTTAAATACCGCGACGTCAGCTCTATCTGGGAAGTCCTTACGCAGGCCCTCTTCTACGCCATTCCTATTATCTACCCGATCACTATGGTCGCCGCTACTAGCGAATTCGCCGCTAAGGTCCTCCTTCTTAACCCTATCGCCCAGGTTATCCAGGACATCCGCTGGGCCCTCATTACGAAAGACACCATCACTACCGCCAGTATCGTTGGCCTTAAGGGCGAACTGTTTGCCCTCGTCTTCGTCGTAATCGTCCTCGTGATCGGCGCTGTCGTTTTCCGCCGCCGTTCTAAATTCTTTGCGGAGGAAATCTAATGATGTCCGACTTTCGAAAAGGAGCTAATCATGTCTAAACATATCATTGGTACTCGCACTGAGGCTACCGACCCTTCGAGTCCAGTCGCGATCCGTGCCGAAAACCTCCATAAATCCTTCCGTCTTCCGACCGAGCGTTCTTGGGGACTAAAACAAGCCCTCTTTAATCGCCTCCGCGGCATTAAAGGCTACAAGGATCAACAAGTCCTCAGGGGCATCGATCTCGAGATTAAAAAAGGCGAATTCGTCGGCATTGTCGGCCGCAATGGCTCTGGTAAATCTACTCTCCTCAAAATCCTCTCCGGCATCTACTACCCCTCCGAAGGTAGCGTCACTATTAACGGTACCATTGTTCCATTTATCGAGCTCGGCGTTGGTTTTAACTTCGAGCTTACCGGCCGCGAGAACGTCTACCTGAACGGCGCTATCCTTGGCTTTAGCAATTCCGAAATCGACGCCATGTACGACGACATCGTTAAATTTGCCGAACTCGAAGAATTCATGGACCAAAAGCTCAAAAATTACTCCTCCGGCATGCAAGTCCGCCTCGCTTTCTCTATTGCTATCCGCGCGAAGGGTGATATTCTTATCCTCGACGAAGTTCTCGCCGTCGGCGATGCTGCTTTCCAGAACAAATGTAAAGAATACTTCGAGTCCCTCCACGGTAATCAGACCGTCATCCTCGTTACGCACTCTATGGATGACGTCGAAAGGTTCTGCGACCGCGCGATCCTCATCGAAGACGGCAAAATCGCCTGCCAAGGCTCCCCCGAAAAAGTCGCCCAGGCTTACCTTAAGCTTTGGAATTAGCCGTTCCTATGTTATAATATAACCATGAAGAAAGATTTTGGGCTGGTTTTTCGCGTCTTCCTCGTGCTCGGGGATGCTTGTGCTGTTCTGCTCTCCTTTTTGGTCGCCTATTTTACCCGCACACACCTCGACCAGCGCCCCTTTTATTTTGAGTCCGCCCCCGGCCCCTTCGTCTTGACTATGGCCTCGCTCGTCCCGGTTTACCTCATTATTCTCGCCTGCTTCGGTCTCTATCGAAAGTCTATCTTCCTCCGCCGTAGCCGCTGGAGCGAAATTGGCCGCCTCCTCCTCGCCTCTCTAGTCGGCATGATGGCGATTATTAGTTGTGATTTCTTCTTTAATCTCGACCTTTTCCCGGTCCGTGTTATGGCGCTCTATTCCGCCGCCGCCTGTTTTATCCTCTTATGTATTTTCCGTAGCACCGTCCGCCTTAGTCGCCGCCTTGCGCTCCGCATCGGCCGTCGCACTGCCCAGCGCGCAATCATCATCGGCAACAGTCGCAACACCGAATTCATCGCCGACTACATCTCCGCTTTCCCCGATTCTGGCTTCCGCCTCGCCGGCATTGTGGCAGGGAATCGCTACATCCCGAAAGATCTCCGCCGCAAACAATATTCCTCCCTAAAAGAAGCCCTCCGCCGCACGAAGCCTGACGTCATCTTCCAGACCGACGACAAACACACTGAATATGTCTACCGCCAGGCCATCAATCATCACCTCGCCTACTACTACGTCCCCTCTAGCGCCACCCTCTCCTCCCAAATGGGCGAACTCGAACTTATCGGCAACACCCCCGCCATCCTCGTCCCGATTACCCCTCTCGCCGGCGGCGCCCGCTTCGCAAAACGCTGTTGCGACCTTATCTTCGGGACTATCATCCTCATTCTCACGCTCATCCCTATGGCTCTCATCTGGCTCGCCGAGAAAATCGCCGACCCGAAAGCCCCTGCCATCTACTCCGAAACCCGCCTCTCCCGCTACAACGAACACGTTACTATCTATAAATTCCGCTCCATGAAACCCGAATTCTGCGGCCTCTCCCCCGAGGAAGCTTTCGAAAAAATGAACAAGCCCCACCTCATCAAAAAATACCGCCAAAACGGCGACATGCTCGAAAACGACCCCCGCATCACAAAACTCGGCCGCTTCCTCCGCTCGACCTCCCTCGACGAACTCCCCCAGCTCTTCAACGTCATCCGCGGCGACATCTCCCTTGTCGGTCCTCGCGCCCTCGTCCCCGGCGAACTCCGCCGTTATGGCGATCGCTCCCTCCTCCTTTCTGTTAAGTCCGGCATGACCGGTCTCGCTCAGGTCTCCGGCCGCCGCGGCATCGCCTTCGAGGAACGCCGCGCCCTCGACCTCTATTACATCCAAAATTGGTCAATTTGGCTCGATTTCCGCATCATGTTCCGCACCATCGGCACCGTCCTGCTCCGCAAAGGAGCCAAGTAGCCATGCCATCTAACGAGCAGCATCCTAAAGTCGCCCTCGCCTGCGATTGGCTCACTACCCCCGGCGGCGCCGAAAAAGTTCTCCTCGAACTCCACCGCATGTACCCCGACGCCCCGATTTACACTTCCCAGTACCGCCCCAAAAAAATCACCTGGTTTTCCGACGCCGACGTCCGCACCGGCTGGCTCAACTTTTTTCCAGCCGCCCTCCGCAAAGTCCTCGGCCCTCTTCGCCAGCTCTATTTTTCCCGCCTCGACCTCAGTGACTATGACCTCGTCATCTCCGTCACCGGCGCCGAAGCTAAAAGTATCCGTACCGCCCCGAAAAAGAGCCTGTCTTCTCATTATAGCACACATACTCATAAAAGTCAAGATATAAACCCGAAACCCCCAAAAAAAACCGCTCCTGAGGCGAAAAATTGCCCCAATTCTACCCTCAAATCCAGCCCTCAACTCGCCCCTACACCTAATTCCGCTCCCGAAGCCTCCGAAGCGCAAACCGACTGCGCTCATCGCGCCAAACACCTCTGTTACTGCCACGTCCCAACCCAATACTATTGGCAATTATACGACCAATATGTCAAAAATCCCGGCTTCGGCCCCCTCAATCCGTTCGTCCGCCTCTGTTTCAAGCTCCTCATCAAACCCCTCCGCAAAGCCGACTACGCCGCCGCCCAGAAACCCGACCAATTCATCACCATCTCTAGCTACGCCGCCGACCAGATCAAAAAATACTACCACCGCGACGCCGTCATCATCGCTCCCCCTGTCGAAACCTCCAAGTTTTCCACTAAAATCCCCAACCTTTCCACAACTTTTCCACAAGATTTCCACCATCAGGACGCAACTTCTCCACACCTTTTCCACAGAAAAGACGCACCTTTTCCACAAAAAGAACCCCACTTTTCCACAAAATCCTCCGACTTTTCCACCAAAAACAGGGAATTATCCACCGAACATCCCCATTTTTCCACAACTTTTCCACAAGATTTCCACAAGCACCAGTATTTCGTCATCGCTTGCCGCCAAGTCACCTGGAAGCGCGTCGATCTCGCAATTTCCGCTTGCCTCCAGGCCAAAGTCCCCCTCGCCGTCATCGGGGACGGCTCCGAGCGCCAAAACCTCTTACGCTTAGCCGGCGATTCTCCCCATATCCGCTTCATCCCGTGGCTCGACAGCTCCGAGCTCGCCTTCTACCTCCAAAACGCCAAAGCCTATCTTTTTCCCAGCCTCGAACCCTTCGGCATCGCCGCCGTCGAAGCTCTCGCCGCCGGCTGCCCCGTCATTGCCTACGCCGCCGGCGGTAGCCGCGACTTCATCACACCAGGGAAGAACGGCCTCCTCTTTCCCGAGGAGTCCCACGCGCAAGCCTCTAACTCTTCCATAACCGAAGAGACCCCAGGCCAAACCCCCGAAGCCCTCGCCGCCGCTATCCGCGACTTCTCTCGCTACAAATTCAACCCCGAAACCGTCTCGAAATCCGCCTCCCGCTTCGACGTCCAAAATTTCCGCCGCGAAATCCAGTCCCTCGTCGACCAAACCCTCTCCACCTCCGATTTTCCCGCCTCATCAAAGCCCCATAATCAACCTAACCCGGAAAATCACCATGACTAAACCCACAACAAAACCACACTCACGCTTCAAATCCGCCCTCCGCTGCCTTTATTTCGGCCTCCTCTACCTCTTACCAGCCGTCCTTTTCTTCTCCTACTACCCAATCATCCCCCTCGGCAGCAGCGCCTCTATGAACTTCGAACTCTCCCTCCCCCTCATCTGGCTCATCCTCTTCGATATCATTGCTTTCATCTCTCTGCTAGTTCATCATTTCTCGAGTAAAAAATCGCAACCCGTCACTTCCTCAAAAGAAAAAAACAGCCCGACAAGCCGCCAGCAGTCTTCTTTTCATGAGACTAAAAGCGAGGCGAAGCTCGCCTCGCAGAACGACAGCCCCGTAAAGACGGGCGCTGGCGTGGGTCTCCTGAAAAGAACGACTGTCGGCGAGTTTGTCGGCATTAGCGACCGCCGCTTCTTCCTCTTCTCCCTTTTCCCATTTTTCGCCACCCTCTCCGTCTTCTGGTCCGCCAACCCCCTCCGCGCCCTCCTCACCGCCGGCATCATCTGGCTCCTCTTTTTCGCTATTTTCGCCATCCTCTATATTACGCCATTATTAAGCCCTCCCAGCAACCTAAAACCCCGCCTCCTCGCCATTTTCTTCATCAGCACCGCCGCCGTCTGCCTCTTCTGCTTCCTCCAGAGCATCCTCGACGTCTGCGGCGTCCCTCGTTCCGACACCCTCCTCTGTGCCGGCTGCACCTACCGCGCCTTCGGTTTTCCGCACCCCTCCGGATTCGCCATCGAACCCCAATTTATGGGCAACCTCCTCCTCGCCCCTACCCTCCTCTCCCTCTACCTCCTCACTTTCTCTCCCACAAACCATGAAGAAGAGAGTAAGGGAACAACAAAGAAGCCTAACAGGCAGAATTTAACTGCCCATTTCGAGAAGACGCGAGCGCACCAAGCCAGCCAGTCTTCTTTCTCGGCATCGTCTCGGGAGGAGCAAGCTGCGACGACAGAGAGAGCGCCCCGTAAAGACGGGCGCGCGAACGGGATGCCGAAAAGAATGACTGGTTGGCTAGTTAGGGCTTGTGCCTTCCTCTTCTCTCTTACCCTCTTCTTCACCTTCTCTCGCGGCGCCATCTACGCCTACGCCCTCGCCCTCTTCATCCTCCTCATTTTTGCCATCGCCCGAAAACGACGCCTCGCCCGCCTCATCCTTATCCCTGTTCTTTCTTTCCTCTGCGCCCTCGGCCTCCAGGGAACTTTCGCCGCCCTCGGCCCCACCTCCGAAACTTTCACCTCCGCCGTCACCAAATCCATCCACCAGCTCTCCCTCGGCCTCATCGACCTCCGCCCTAACCAATCCTCCTCAGAAACCTCCCAGCAATCATCCGAACCCTCTCAAATCTCCTCCGAAACGCCACCATCCGAAGCTCAGTCCCCCAAAACCACCCCTGTCGCCTCACTAGATACCCTAGAAGCGCCTTCAAATTCCAACCCGCCCACAAAAGCTTTAGCGGAAAACTCCTCCAGCGTCTCCCCAGACACCTCTAACGGGGAATCATCAGATTCAACTTCCTCAGAAACCCCCACTTTCGACGGCTACATTGCCGAATCCACCAACATCCGCCTCAACCTCAACTCCGCCGCCTTCCGCACCTGGCTTTCCGCCCCCGGCCACCCCCGTTCCTCCCTCGAAATCGGCTTCAGCTGCCAAGAATTCTTCCGCCTCTGCGCCCTTCATGCCTCCCTGACCCCCACTAGCATCCTCTTTGGCGTCGGCCTCGGCGGCGCCGGCACCGCCCTCTCCCGCAACTCCTTCTTCACCGGCATCACCACCCCTAAAGAAATCGTCCAAAACCAGTATTTCAGCCTCCTTCTCGAACTCGGCCTCGTCGGCCTCGCTCTCGCCGTTTTCACCCTCCTCATCGCCTTTTTCCCCAGCCTCTTCTCCCCGAAATTCCTCGACGGCCGCGCCGCTAAGCCTCTAACCACCCCTGTTACATCCTCAAAATCCCCCAAAAAAGCCTCAAAAAACGCCTCCAAAGCCCCCTCCGCCACCCAGACCTGTGGAAAACCCTGTGGAAAAGTATGTGCAAAATCCTGTGGAAAACTCTTCCAGAGTCCCTTTTGGCACCACCCCGCCCTACCCCTGTTACTCTCCCTCATCGTCGCCTACCTCATCACCCTCAATTTCTTCTCCGGCCTCCCCAACGCCCTCCACATCTACCTCCTCCCGCCCCTGTTATACCTCATTTTTAGCCAACCTCCCGCAGCCTCCACCGCAAAATCATAAACTCTCGACAGGGAATTACGCCCTGCTCTACTCCCTGTGGAAAACTTCACCGCATGTTGCGCTACAATTTTTAGTTGTTTTGTGGTATAATAAAAATGCTAAACAAATTTTCATTACAGTAAACAGAAGTTCTTGTGAACTTATGCGTTATTCGTCGGCATTGACGGCACCGTAAGGCACGAGTCCGACGAGTAGCAAGTTTTTGTTTACTGGAAGATTTGTTTAGCACCCTTGCGGTGTCGTTTTGTTTGCTTGGTGTAATGCTGAAGTGAAAAACCGCTCCGCTTGGGTGCTGTAACAAATCAAAAGGAGGGCCTCATGCGGAGCAGAAATAATAACTTTAAGGTAAAAGGCGTAACACAAAACGTCTTGCGCGGGGCTGGATTTGTCAGCGTAGGAGTTTTAACGCTTCTCGGAATTCTAGCTATTAGTCCGATTACAAACAAGACCGATGCCGCTAATGGTTGGGATGAGGAGCTAAAGAACTACCGTGAATCAGCTTCAACAGTTACCTTATCTATGGATTCCGGCACAAATTCGGTAGTCAACGCCGGGAATACTAACACCAACGTTGGTGTAGTTAAAAGAACCGCCAGCGTAACGCTCGGAAATACTAATGGCTATTCAGTATATATCCGAGCAAATAGTGCAAACTTAACCGGCTCGAATTCATCCAATACTATTCCGAGCGTTACAAGTAATAGCACTTTGTCGCAGATGACGGATAAATGGGGCTGGAACGGCAGTGTTGGCGATAATGTGACGGATTGTAGCTTGTCGGATGTGTTCAAACAGATGACTACCTCGAACCAAACTTTGGGAACTGGCGGCGCCATCAGCTCGGGAACAAAGAAGGTCACCATGTGTTTCGGGACGAGAGTGAGTGAAGCGAAAGTGGCTGATACTTATTCCAATACGGTTACGCTTTCTGTGGTGGCGGAGCCGGGGAGAACGGCAGCTTTCGGGGGGATTACGAATATGCAGCAAATGACCGCAAGCATCTGTAGTGCAGCGCCGTACCATGAAACGGCGCAGTTAACCGATACGCGGGATAATAAGAAGTACTGGGTGACGAAGATGCTAGATGGGAATTGCTGGATGTCGCAAAACCTGGATCTGGATCTTTCCAGCAGCAACATCAAGGCATCAGATAGCGACGTATCCAGCGACTGGACTGGTGGGCGTATGGCAACAAGCATCAGTCAGAGTGGTCTCAATAGTCAGACCGGTACTTATGCCTGGGATCTTGGAACATATGTAAGTATCGCCCCGACGGTTTCTGAGTCCTGTTCCAGCAATAGCGCGGGACTATCGGATTGCCATAATCAATTCATCGAAGTGGGTAGCCGCACTCCAAGTACCAACCCAAACTTTTATAAGACGTATGGGGCAACCTATACATCAACCGAGTATGACGCACATTATCTCGTTGGAAATCATTACCAGTGGAACGCGGCGACCGCGGGAACTGGAGCGTCAACGGCTACGAATGCCGATGCGGCAGGGAGTGTTTGTCCTAAGAATTGGAAATTGCCGGTTAGCCATAGTACAAAGAAAAATAGTTTTGCATATCTTTTGCAGCAATATGGTGTCAGTGGTAGTCTTTCTGGCATTAGCGGCGTTAACGATAATGCTTACGACATTGTTCAAAGTCCCCTGTTCTTTGTGTTTGGTGGTGCTGTTTTGGATGCCGTATTGTCTAGTGCTGGTGGAAGTGGCCTTTACTGGTCATCTCGCGCTTATGCTAGCAGCCCTATCTATGCATATCACCTCACCTTGATTTCCAGCATCAATACGGTTAAGCCGTCTGATACTAATAATATGCAACCTTATTACGGCTACTCTCTCCGCTGCCTCGTCCAAACCCCATAATTCCGTTAATTAACCCTCAAACTCTCTTCTTCCACCCCTGTAAAACCCAAGTTGAACTTGTAACGCCGTTACAAGTTCAACCCAAATCCTAAGTAGACGCAAAACTACCCCAATTTAACAAAAAATTCTCACTTTTCATCCCCAAAAGACCCCCAAATCCCCAAAAATCTCACAAAAACCTCTTGATTTATTAAAAATCTGCGCTATAATATACATATACCGTCGCGGGATAGAGCAGCCTGGTAGCTCGTTTGGCTCATAACCAAAAGGTCGTTGGTTCAAATCCAACTCCCGCCACCAAAATGGCGTCAG
>CAYTZL010000002.1:0-57494 GCA_964442535.1 uncultured Candidatus Saccharibacteria bacterium
TACACCTTGTCTTCAAACGTACACCCCAGCTAAAGCTGGGGGCTTTTAGAACTAGTGAAAAACCTGTACGGCTGTACAGGTTTTTGCAGATTTGTAGCTCTAGAACTAGGCCGTACTGAGGCTTACGGGCGCGGGATTTGCTGGGTGATGCAGTGGATGTTGCCGCCGCCGAGGAGGATTTCGCGGGCGTAGATCGGCTCGATGGTCTTTTCGGGGAAGAGCTGCTGGAGGGTGTCGATGGCGGCTTGGTCGTGGGGGTCGTTGAAGACTGGGAGGATGACGGCGCCGTTACAGTTGTAGTAGTTGACGTACGAGGCTGGGAGGCGATCGCCTTCGTTGCGGGGGAAAGTTCCCTCGACGACGTCGACGCCGGCGGATTCTTCTTTCGTGATGGTAATCGGATTCGGGACGTGCATTTTAACGACTTCGATCGGGCGGCCCTTGGCGTCGGTCTGGCTGGCGAGGTAGTCTAGAGCGGCCTTCGAACGTTCGTATTGCGGGTCTTGTTCGTTGTCTTCCCAAGCGAGGACGACCTTCGCGGGAGCGATCCACTGGCAAATATTATCGACGTGGCCGTTCGTGTCTTCGTCCATATAGATGCCCTTCGGGAGCCAGAGGACTTTCTCGGCGCCGAGATATTCTTTGAGCTTCTCTTCGATTTGTTCCTTAGTGAGGTCGGGGTTGCGACCCGGGTCGAGGAGACATTCTTCGGTCGTGAGGATGGTTCCTTCCCCGTCGGAGTGGATCGAGCCGCCTTCGAGGACGAAGTCGGTGAGACGGTAGCGGTCGATATTCTCGATAGCAGCCATTTTCGCGGCGACGAGGTCGTCTTGATCCCAAGGAAAATAGAGACCGTTGTAGAGGCCGCCCCAGGCGTTAAATTTCCAGTCGACGGCACGCATGCGGCCTTGGCCGTTAATGACGCAGGTTGCGCCGCAATCGCGGATCCAGGCGTCGTTGTTACTGATTTCGACGACTTGGACGTTAGGAAGATTAAGGTTTAGCGCGATTGGATATTCGCGCGGGCTGACGCCGAGGATGACCGGCTCATATTTTGCGATGGTGCGGGCGACTTCAGTGTAGACATGTTCGGCTTTTTCGGCGTTGTAACGCCAGTTGTCGCCGCGTTCTGGCCAGAGCATGTAGGTACAGCGATGCTCGGCGAGCTCGGAGGGCATGTAGTAGCCATCAGATTTAGGGGTTCCGTTAGTGATTAGCATGTGTTTCCTTTCTTGGGCCGCTAATGGCCGTGGTGAGCCATTAGCGGTGGTCTAAAATTAGCGGGTTGATTTGGCGCGGACGCGTTTAGTCTGTTTGGATTTTGTAGTTTTGGTCGATTTGGTCGAAGAGCGGCCCCTTGAAGTGTCCTTCTTGACGTTATGCACCATGAGCTCACCGAGGACGATAGCGATACAAGCGCCGACGATTAGTGGCCAGTTGTATTCGAACATCTCGAGGTTGAATTCGGGGAAGAGAGTGAAGAAGAGGGCGATGAGGAGCAGGATGAATGGAGCGAGAGCGAAGAGAGCGATTTTAATGCGACCGCCGTTAATCCAGTAGCCGTTTTTGACGGCGGGACCTTGTTTGTGGAGCTTCCAGAAGGCGAGGAACATCGGGAGGTAAGAGAGGAGGAGGCAGACGAGGCTGAGCGAGAAGAAGGTCCAGAAGAGGTTCGAGATGTCGGGGAAGAATTGGGCGACGATGATGCCGGCGACGGCGATAATGAGGGCGACGATGCCGGTCCAGATCGAGACAACATAAGGGACGCCGTTTTTGTTGCGCTTAGCCCAGGATTTCGGGAAAGTGCCGTCTTCGGCGGCGTAGGCGATGACGGAGTTGACGCCGAAGTTCCAGGAAGAGATGTTGGCGATGAGAGTGTAGATGAACATGCCACCGACTACGACGATGATGGCTTTGATCGCGGCAGCGGAGAAGCCGACCGTAGAGAGTAGGATGTTATAGCTGTCGAGGAGGCCGGAATCAGTACTGAGCTCTTCGAGCGGAATAGCGACGCCGATACCGAAGGAAGCGAGAAGATAGAAGAAAGCGATTAAAATACCGCCAAAGATGACGGCTTTCGGGATTTCGCGCTGAGGATTCGTCATGTCGTTGCTAAAGGTCGAAACGACTTCGAAGCCAAGCATATTGAAGATAATGAGAGCGACGAAGCCAAGGCCGGTAAAGTCGAAGCTACCGTCAGCGCCAACCATTGGTAGCAAATCAGTCCAAGATTCGATCGGGTTCGCGCTGCCCTGAGTGACGAGGACGTAGATACCGAGACCGCCGAGACCAGCCATGAAGACGAATTTACAGAATGCGCCAAGGTTCGACAACCAAGCACTCTGCGAAATACGCAAGACGCCGAGGATGGAGACGAGTAGGATGTAGGCGACTTGGATCGCGAGGATAATCGGCCAAGTCATTTCGAAGCCGAGCATCTGGAGCAGGTAAGTCGTGACGAGGTCAGCGAGCGAGGCGACCCAGAGCGGGTAGTTAACCCAGTAAAACCAGGCGACGCGCCCAGCCCACTTAGCACCGAAGGCCTTTTTCACCCAAGTGTACATGCCGCCTTCGGACGGGTATTGCGTGCCGAGCTCGGCAGAAATCAGGCCGTAAGGGATGAAGAAAGCCAGTAGCATAATAATCCACCAGATGTATTGAGAATTACCGATCGCGGCGGTTGGCGCAACGGCATCTCCGACTAGGATGATACAGACCGTCGCGAGAACGGCGCTGAACAGCCTAAATTTAGGTTTTTTCTTGGGTTCGGGCATTAATTTTCCTCCTTTTGTGCCTTAATATCATCAAGGGCGTTTTGTGCAACACCGCTGAAATACAATAGTAGACCACGCTGGGCAGTGAGGCGATTCTCGGCCTCGTCCCAAGCGACCGAATGCGGACCGTCGAGGACACTGTCGGTAACTTCTTCGCCGCGAATAGCAGGGAGACAGTGCATGAATTTCACGTTCGGATTTCCAGTCGCGGCGAGCATTTCGTCGTTGACCTGATACTTCGGGTAGAAGTCGCGCATGTAGACCTCCTTCGGGGTTTCTTTATCGTACAAGCCGTACCAGACGTCGGTGTAGATAAAGTCGGCGCCCTGGAGGACAGCAGGATTATCGGAAACGTGGACGCTGCCGCCGTAGCGCTGATTATTGGCGCGGCCAACCTTGAGATAATCATCATTCAGCCACTTCGACGGAGGGCCATACTGGACAAATTCCATGCCCATTTTACTAGTAATCATCATCAGCGAGGCGCAAACCTGCGTACAGTCGCCGACGAAGACGACCTTGATTTTGTTCAGCGGCTTACCTTCGGGGAGATGATCGAAAATCGTGATGATGTCGCCGAGTTCCTGGGTCGGGTGATTGTAATCGGACATGCCGTTAATAACGGGGACTGTAGAACGCGCGGCGAGTTCGACAATGCTAGAATGGCGATCGACACGGGCCATGATAATGTCGCACATGCGCGAGATGACCTGCGCGGTGTCGCCGATGGTTTCGTGGCCGCCGAGCTGGATGGCGCCCGGGGCGAGGTTAAGCGCGTGGCCGCCGAGCTGCTCCATGCCGACTTCGAACGAAACGCGAGTGCGGGTCGACTTTTGCTCGAAGATCATGGCGAGATTTTTGTGGTAAAGGTTCTCGAGCATGCCACCGGATTTGATAAAATCGCGCACAGTAGTCGAAACTTTGATCATGTCGAGAATTTCGGATTGGTCAAACTCGGTAGTGTCGATGAAATCTTTTTTAGTAGGGGTTTTATGTTCTAGTTCATACGGATTATACATATGTTTATTATAAGCGGAAACGGGATGAAAGGCAAGGTGGAAATGCGAGGGGGGGGTTTGTTGCGTAATTAACACCTCTGCCCGCCCTTCCAGGTCGCACAGCTCTCGAACGGAGGGCATACTCTATTCGAGAAACGAGGGTATTGCGACCCAGAGGGGCGGGCAGAGGATAGCCTTGGCGCTCAGACAATTAGAAGTCTAAGACCCGAAGATGCAGCGCACGGAGGATCCGTACTTCTTGTAGCTGCCGCCCTGCGGGGTGCCGTTACTGGTACCCATGCTAAAGTCGTAGCCGATCGTACCATTGTAGATAGTAGATGACCACCAGCGGCCGTACGAGCCGCCATTACTTAAGCTACTACTGAGGTAGATGCCAACCAACGCCGCCTTATAGGCATTCGAAAAATTGCTCCCGTACTTAATGTTAGCATCATTACTGTTACCCGTACCGCCATATGCTTTCGCAAGAGCGACAAATTCTCCGCTCGGACCACCCGTTGGCAATCTCCAACCTTTCGGGCAAATATTACCGCTTGCATTCCCCGAATCACCCGTACCTGTCCCGGCCGTCGCCGCGAGGAAACTATAATACGCACCAGTATTGCTCGTCGAATCCGCCGCCCCGTCGGTATGTGAACCGTTGTACATATAGGCCTCTGTATTGCTCTCAAACCCGATAGTGTTACTACTCGGCAATCTATAAGACACGTTCGACGTCGTCGTGTTTAGCGTCGTCCCGCCCGCCAGCGCTAGGTTCTGCAGCATCCAACACTTACCGTCTTCCAGCCTACCGACGAGATACTTCTTCCCGTCTCGAGAGTCGGTCAGCGTATAAACGTTACTCTTAGTTGTTGCCGAGCACATCCCTGAAGTTACGTCCTGCATATTTAACCCGTCACGGAGGGGTACATATTCCCAAACCGCCGTCAAAGTCAGCGTCGTATCGCCCGTAAACGTCACCGCCGCCCCTGGAGAATAAGTTTTACCGTCACTGCCCTTCCAATTCTTAAAAACATAGCCCGTCCTCGTCGGCTGACCGCTCCGCAAGGTCGCCGTCGCCGACGTCGCACCGAGCTCCGATTCGCCGGTCTGCGAAGTAAAAGTATTCCCCGTTCCTCCGGCGAGATCATAATAAATCGTCCACCTAAACGATGTCATTGGCTCCGCCACCACCGAGACTAATATCCTGCCCTGATAATTATCCGCTGCCAGTGAGGAACTCACCCCAGCCGCGAGATTTATAATCACATCCCGTTTACCGTCGCCGTTCGTCAGCCCGTCTTGACTGCCGGAGACAATATTCGTTGTATTCGTTGCGACGGGCATCTTGTTATATACCCAGTTTTCATTCGGGATTGTATTATTCGTCAGATCAGCATAAAATCCCCAAGTGTTCGTACCGACTAAATTCGCCCGAGTTCGACCTTGCGTCGTGCCGTTAATCGCTGCACCAGTACTCTCTCCGATCAACGCCGAACTATTCGCGCACGCCGCCGCCTTCCCCGTGCAATCCAGCGAGACCCCAACCGAATATGAAATAACTTTGCTAAAACTCGCCGTCACCGGCACCGAAATCACTCTCGCATCACCATTCGAGTCGCCCGGATCCAAAATCTGCGTCCGATCTGCCGACGTCCCGCCGATCGTCACCGATGCCGAAGGCACATCAGCCGCCGAGACATCAGGCGAGGCAATCAACACCGTCCCGACCAGCGCCAGCACTCCGCAGCCCATCAACACCGACTGCCGCAGTCTCAGGCCCTTAACTTTACTATTCTTTCTCAGCATCGTCGCCCTCCTTTTTAGTTATCTAGCCCTAAACGGAAAGCACAAACAAAAATGGCACCGCAAGGGGTGTCAAATAGATCCGTTGGCAAGCAATGCTTTCCTATCGGGTCGTACCTCACGGTGCCGTTTTACGATAGGAAAACAGGCACTGCTTGAGCTTAATAACGAATCTATTTGACATTTTTATTGTAACACGGTTTTTTGGATTTGACAGAAAATTGCAAATTTCGTACGCTGACGAGGTCTTGTTGCATAATTATCCATCTAGCTAATTTATCCTGACGATAGAGAGATATGGTATAATACAGGTATGGGAATTGAACGCGAGAAGGAGGTAGAGGCGAAGGCGCGGCGAGTGATCGACACGACTCTGGACGAGAACGACCCGGCGGAGCAGGCGGAGGAGGTTTCGCTGCGGCCGCTGTGTTTTGCGGATTATGTTGGGCAGGAGCGGCTGAAGAAGAACCTCAAGCTGGCGATTGATGCGGTGAAGAAGCGTGATGACGGGACGACTTTGGACCATGTGTTGCTTTACGGGCCGCCGGGGCTAGGGAAGACGACGATGGCGAATATTATCGCGCATGAGATGGGGGCGAATTTACGGATTACGAGCGGGCCGGCGATTGAGCGGGCGGGGGATTTGGCGTCGATTTTGACGAATTTGCAGAATGGTGATGTGCTATTTATCGACGAGATTCATCGGCTGCGGCGGGCGGTCGAGGAGGTGTTGTATTCGGCGATGGAGGATTATAAGCTGGATATTGTGATCGGGAAGGGGCCGGCGGCGCGGTCGGTGCGGCTGGATTTGCCGAAGTTTACGGTGGTGGGGGCGACGACGCGGACTGGTTCCCTGGCGGGGCCGCTCAGGGATCGGTTCGGGTTGTTGCATCGGCTGGAATATTACAAAATACCGGAAATTGAGAAGATTATTAGTCGGACGGCAAAGATTCTCGGGACGGAGATTGTGCCGGAGGCGACGGCGCTGCTGGCGACGCGTTCGCGATTGACGCCGAGGATTGCGAATCGGCTGACGAAGCGGGTGCGGGATTATGCCGAGGTGCATGGGAATGGGATTATTGACGAGGAGCTGGCGCGGGGGGCGCTGGAGCTGATGGAGATTGATGAGCTGGGGCTGGATCCGGCGGATCGGAATATGCTTGAATTGATGCTGGAAAATTACGGGAATCGTCCGGTAGGACTGACAACGATTGCGGCGCTGACTGGGGACGAGGCGGCGACGATCGAGGATTATTATGAGCCGTATATGTTGCAGCTGGGGTTGATTGAGAGGACGCCACGCGGAAGGGCAGTGACCGCTAAGGCGGAACGGCACCTCAAGGGCCTCCGTGCATAGCCGGGCTCCGTTTATAGCAGCTTATTACTTCGTTAAAGATTCCGCTCCGCACTCGCCGTATGCAAAATACGGCTCGTTTGCGGTGCTCATCTTTGCCTCGTACTAAGCCGCTCTAAACGAAGCTCTGTCCTGCTTCGCCCATAATAGAGTTTGGAAGAGCTGAGGGTTTGTGGTAAAATGAAGGGAGAAAAGGAGTAAAGGAGAATATGACAAAAGAATTAGACAAGAATAGCAAGACTTGGAAGAATCTTGAGGCGGCGTTTGCGGGTGAGTCGCAGGCGGCGATTAAATATCAGTATTTCTCTTCGCGGGCGAAGAAGGATGGTTACGAAGAAATCAGTGCGATTTTTGATGAGACTTCGCATAACGAGAAGGAGCATGCGAAGATTTGGTTTAAGTTGTTGCATGGCGGTAGCGTGGCTGGGACGAGTGAGAACTTGAAGGCGGCGGCCGAGGGCGAGAACTACGAGTGGACGACGATGTACGAGGATTTTGCGAAGGACGCACGCGAGGAAGGCTACGACGAGATCGCGATGAAGTTTGAGATGGTGGCGATGATTGAGAAGGGCCACGAGGCACGGTATTTGAAGTTGAAGGAAAATGTCGATCATGACGTAGTGTTTAAGAGCGACAAGGTGACGGTGTGGAAGTGCCGGAATTGTGGGTATGTTTATACTGGGGAGGAAGCACCACAAGTTTGCCCGGTATGTGCGCATCCGCAAGCGTATTTCGAGATCGTGAAGGACTAGACGTTTGCGTCGTGTTATCGCGTAGGTAACGATGGTTCTGCTGAAAAATCCCCGCGAGGGGATTTTTTGGTGGGACGAGTCAGCGAAGAGGATTCGGAATGGCTGTGGGGGGCTGGTTGGTAAGGACGGTCGACCCGGCGGATAGATTTTTTCGCTGCCGGGAAAAAATTTCTTGGTCTAACAGGGGTGACGTGGCTATTTCTACGAGCCAAAATTGGTAAAAATGGGGATTTTGGCTCGTAGGACGAGGTCAATCTTGGCGCCGTAATGAGTTAGATCGTGCCGTTATTGGCGCAGACGCCGGCGCTCAGGCTAGCTGAGGTTTGAGGTGTGCTGTACCAGCAATTCGCCGTAATCCAGAAGTTCTTGTTGAGCGAATTATCGCCGTCGCCGCCAGAAAGCTCAAGCGCATACTGCGGATAGGGGAAGAACATGTCGGCAGGGTCGAGGCGGGTTTCGACGCGACGGACGAGCTGGTTCGTGCGGCCGGTAGAGTCGACGCTAATCTGGACGCCGCGGAGCTTAACGACATTGTTGTTTTCATCGAGCAATTTGACGGCAAAATCTGTAAAGGCGTCACCATACGGCAACGAGGCGACGAGGATGACGTTACTAGTATTATCCAAGCCTAAGCCTTGTACGTTAAGTCGCGCAACGCAGGCAAATTCCTTACCTTTACCACACTGAATGTCGAAGGGTTTATTGATGAGGCTGCCGCTGCCGTTATCGGCGTTACCCGCAGCAATAATTGTGATCGAGTCAATTTCGAGGTAGCTATCAGGGGAGTTAGCACCACTCGAGCTCGGAAGCAGGAGGAGGCTACTGTCTATGACTGTTCCCTGATTGTTCTTTGCGTGCATGTCGTCCAAGTTAATCGTAGAACCGGACTTAATCAGCCGTAACGACATCGTCGGCGGGACGGTTTTATTGCTGGCGGCATCAAGAACGCCGTTGCTGCTTTCATTAAATTCGGCATTTTCTTGTCCTTGGTTTAGTTCCGAAAACCAGCTAAACTCAATGTTTTTAACCTTCGCAAGGTCGACGCCGTTATCGGCGGATGAGCCGTTAATGTTGATCGGGATGACCTTAGTGCGGGTTTCGTTCGTAAGCGTTCCGCGGTAATCCGGGACGACGTCCGTGACTAGCACGCAGGTGTAGGCTTGATCAGCGGCGGTTTCGGAATTGGAGTTAATTTGGGTTTCCTGAATCAGGACTTCGCCGTCGGTAACCTTGTGCATTTTATCGGCGAGCGGGAAGTAGCCGTTGTTGTCCTTACAATCGGTCTGAGTAGTAGAAAAGACATTATATTCCGCATCGCAATCGTGACCGGACGGATTTGCCAGGCAAGCGTAATATTTATTCACCATCACCTTCGCATCCTCAACTCCGGCCAGCGCAGCGTCGTAGGCGGAACGAGAGAGGTCGTCGTTGCTACTCTGTGAGGCCTCGGAGAGGATGATGCGGGCAAAGCTTACCGTGATGACGCCGAATAGAATCGTAGCAAACACGACGACGTATAGCGAGGCTGCGCCCTTTTTGGTCTTTTTCATGGATAACCGTAAACTCTTCATAACTCTATTATATTACATTCCTGCCGTTCGTGCGGCAAAATTAAATTTATTAATCGCGCAATAGTTGAATTCGGAGCCGATGTTGAGGATGTCGCTGGCGGTTTCCTCATTCTTTAGGTTTTCGATATCGCAGTAATCGCTGGAACGGGAGATATTGATATTTCCGCGCTCGGTAGCAAGGATGAAGCTGCCAGACATAAACGTGCGTAGCGTGAAGTCGTCTTGTGAAATTGGGAACATCGAGAGTTCGTAGAGCCAAAGATCGAGGTCGAAGCTGTTCAGGAAGCCTTGTTCCGGCTCCTTAATGTAGTTCCAAGTCCCATTTGAGAGCTGTTGAATGTTAATGTCGAGTTGGCTCCGATCGCCCGACCAGATTGTAGAGTAATCTGGCTTCACCATGGCCGAGCAAACGCGATAAGTCGGGTCTTCGATTCGCGCCATGCGAAAATCTTCGAGCTTGCCATTCTGTCTATTACCGCTCTCGTCGAGATAACTATACGAGAGTGTAAGCATAGCATTTCTGCCGTCTTTCTGTGCTTCGTGGGCATAGTAAGTGTTCCAGATGTACGAGTATTTACCAGTGCAGAAAATTCCGCCCATTTGAACGTCGTGCGAGCCTTCGCGAGGAGCGTTGCGACGGTCAATACGCTGTTGGAAGATGAAGTTGTTAGCACGATTGTCCTTGCAAGCCTTTTGTTGGGCTTCGTCACTAACGTGACTATTGCAGAGGCTAGTAGTATCGACAGCAGGAGCGGCGTTAATCGTCTCGGTAAACTCATCGATAAGGCCGCGGCCGACGCTATTAACGGCTTTAAGAGAAAGGCCCTTTTGGTAGGTGGTGATAATGTTGCTAGTAATGATAGCAATCGAAATCAGTAGAACCGCAATGAAAGCCGTAGCGATAGAAAACTCAATCATGGTAAAACCAGCCTTTTGCGAGGCGAGAGCTTGCTGTAATTTTGAGGTTTTTGGGGTGACTTTTTTCATGTTCGGCTCCTTCTAATCTGGGTTATATAATCTAACGATAGTATCTAGTGTGGTCGGAGATTTCATGCCGCTACCGTACCAGCAGGTCTGGATATAGAAGTCGTAATAGCGCGACGCACTACCGTCCTGCGGTTTTTCCTTGACGGCGACAACCCAGATTCCCTCAGCGCGGGCAAGTTTAGTGTATTGCAGGCTACCGGAAGCGGCAGCGGCTTCCGACAGGTTCTCTGCTGACGAATTGCCAAGAGATTCTTTATATTCTGCTTCAGTCGGAGCGATGTAGACTAAGCGGGCGCCAAGCGGAGCTTCCTGAAAAACGTGAGCCCCGTTTGCAGTAAGTGCAGTGGCACTAATATAAGACTGACTAGGATTATTGTTAATAGTACGAGTATTTAGCACAAAAGCGTTATTATCGCGGAGGATTTTGTTTTCTCCATCTGGATCATAGACTGTCTTACAGGTAGTAAGAGGTGAAGGAATACTGTAGTTATCGGTATTGTTGGGGTCGTCTGGATTATATGGGTTTTTAGCGTTTCCCGCAATGGTGTTCCATAATTCTGTGTAGCGTTGACATTTTTCGCCGCGGCCTTTTTCTTCGGGAGTTAGGTCATCGCATTTGGGAAGATTCCGCTCGGCCGTATAGGCATTATGAACAAAGCGTAAAGCCTC
This sequence comes from uncultured Candidatus Saccharibacteria bacterium, assembly GCA_964442535.1. Classification (GTDB taxonomy): domain Bacteria; phylum Patescibacteriota; class Saccharimonadia; order Saccharimonadales; family Saccharimonadaceae; genus Nanosyncoccus. The sequence continues at coordinate 10,912 of CAYTZL010000002.1, forward strand.
TGCCTGTGCGTTAAGCTCGTTGCGAGCAGTGACTAGCTCAAGCGATCTCTCACTAGTCGCAATACCGGCGTTCATCATCGCGATTGATAGAACTGCTACGAGCGAGAAAACCGCCAATGCGAACATTACTTCAATAAATGTATCGCCGCGTTTGGTGCTATTTTTTTTGATTTTTATCGACATCGATTCTCCACTCCATTATCGTTTTGATCTACATTCAGAATACTAACTGCAGATGTGTTGCGGCCGTCTTCGGCCAGCCTAACTTCGCGCATGAAAGAAGCATTATCGGATTTTACACAGAAGCCAATACTGTCGTAGGAGAATTTTTGTGGATTGTTATGCAGATCGTCCCGCAGATTATTGCTAGCAGAGTCGCTGCCGGGCTGACAGCCTGTGACGAGATTGTATGTATCTGGAGTAAAAATAGTGTGCACGACTCCGGAAGAGGGAGAGCGCGCAATAATAACCGTACCCTTAAAACGATTCTTAGTACTGAAACCCTTGTCGGCGTCGTTAATTTGCATCAGCTCAGCTTCCCAAAGCGGCAAGTAGCTAGAGACGGTACTAGGTTGATCCTTGGTCCCATCGCCACATAACAGCGATGTTTGTACGCCTTCTAGACCGAGCTCGTTAATAAATCCGCCGGCGTCGGAATTGTTGATGAAAATATCGAGGCTAGCGTTACCTACTAAAGTCGCGGAATAGACTCGCGTGTCGTTTTCTCCGTTACCGCCGAAGACGAGCACTTTACCGAGAATGGCTTGGCCCTGATTCCCGAGTTTTTCTGTATCAGATTGTCCGAGTGATTCCGGGCTGAGTACTTCGCTGTAAATTGTGCGTAGATATTCTGCGAAGGAACGGACAGAATCGTTGTAGCGCTGAGCCTTAATGGCCGAAAAGGTGCCACCAAGCAGGCCGACTAGTAGTAAACCAGTTAGCCCGAGCACGAGCATGACTTCAATGATCGTGAAGCCACGCTTGGTGTCGTCTTCGAGGTTTTGTGTTTGAGGGGTGATTTTGTTTTGGTGTCTCATTTTTTAGTACCTCGGTGCTAATTCTCGTGAATAGGCTTCAGTGTAGCTAGAATTATAACGGCCAGCTTGTGCGTATGCCCAGAAGTAGTTATCAGCACTAAGGTCGAAGATTTCGGCGGGAGTATAGCGGGCGGTAGGCTGGCTCGATTCCGGATCGGAGCCGTAGGTACGCTTCAGATTTACACCACCGGCGATTACCGCGCCGTTGAAGACTAGCTGATCTTCGCAAACCGGAGCTTCGGCGCCAGTTCCAACGTTACCGATATGTGTAATGGTCGTCGTACCGCGATTACCGTTGTTAAAGCTGCCAGCGCGGAATTGTGCGGTGTCACTGCTCGTGTCCGTCTGGCAAGTGTTAATCGTGCCGGTAGCGATAATCCATGCGTCAATCCGAGTTACTCCGGGTTTAATATTGACATTGCCGTTGACGAAGATGACGGTCTTCGGGATTTGGTAAATGTTGTTGTACTGACCGTTAACTTCAATGTTGTGGTCAATATTAAGCGTACCGTTAGCGACGAAGACTTGCGTTTTATCACTATTACTAGGGATACTACTAAAGCTACTGATGCTGGAGCCGAGTGGTTGACTGAGGTAAGTATTGAGGCGGGTGCGGAGCGACGGATTTGGTCCGATCTGGGAATTACCGATATTGTTCTTGTCGGAGTTGGCAATACTGAGAGTTGAGTAATTTTCAGCGATATTTTTGTTTGCGTTCCCTAAACTGATAGCCGAACCGGAAGCAAACCCAGAAATTGGTCCGTATGCTGCGACGGAGAGATGCTCCGACCAGGATCCGTACAAAGTCTCTGCGCCGTTGGCGGTTACCATGTTGCGTGTGTTCAGGTTGTTCTGTATAGTATAGCGCGGTGAGCTGCTGGATTTAATTGAGCCGCTGGCATAAAGTCCGCTATTCCAGAAGGCGACGCTGGGCTTTTTCGCAATCGTACGACAAGCCGAATCATAGATAAACCAGTGGTCGCCGCTCGGATTACGCTCCCAGCCGCACGTTCTATCTTTACCGCTACCATGGCACCTCCAGACATATCCTTCCCAGAACCAACCAGCCGAATTACAATACTTGTATCCGACAAGGTCTGGGACGGCGATGGCGATATCCGCAGCGTGCCTACCGCTAGAGATACTCATTCCGCCGCTCGGAGAATTCGAGACGACTTGACACCACTCGTACCCAGTCTTACCGTTATAGTAGTTGCATGGGCTCATGCTGCTATCGTAGATACGCCCTCCCTTCGTGAGTGGATTGCTCGAATCCATGTTCTTGTCCGGTGCGACTAAGTAGACAATTGATTGAAAGGCAGTGAGGCGGTTTGACATACTCCCACTTGCAGTGAGGTTATTCCAGCCAATCGAGCTGGCCTTTTCTCCTGCATACATAACAGTAGTGTTTGGCGCTCCTGTAGCTTCGCCGGAGCCACCAGTGGAATACGGTACGCCTTGTGGTCGTTTACGACGAGTGACTTGCGCGCAGGCTTTTGATCTTCCTGTGCCATGACCACTGAGACCATATTCGTAGTATTGATGTGAGAGACGATGACCGAGGCGACCGTCATGATCTGCTAGAACTCGGAAAGAGATATATTTCGGGTCGTACTGAATAGTTTGACAGACGGTAACCTTATCACCTTCGTTCGGGAGGGGGACATTGACAGTGTTAGCGTAGAGGTCGCCGGATGGTTGGCTAACCTTACTACTGTTGACGGTGAAAGTGCCGGAGCTACCAGAGCCTATGTCACTATACACATTCCAGTATGTGCTTGCGGCTGGAACCGTATCGTCACTTTCGAAATTAAAACTGTTAGTATAGGTAATATTGTGCACGAAATTCACGTCTACCGATGTGGTTTCATAGTCAACAGAGAAGGCTATCCAGCCAGCATGATTATTGTTGGCGATTGCGGCGTCCATCGATTCTTCGCTTTCGACATCACCGCTCGTACCATCAGGGTCACTAGTGTCGCTCATAGCCTCGACGTCTTTTCCTCCATCTTTGCGAGGAATATCACCAATACTGACCGTAGACGTGGATTGGAACCAGGCGTCGCCTTTCGGACAGGTGCCGGTGTATTCACAATCATCGGGGTTGTCACCGGAGACACGAGTAACGGTGACGCAGCCCTGCGACTTACCAACATCACCTTTCGGGTCGCCATCGTATCCGGTTTGGTTCTGTTGAGGGAGAAAATCATAGGTCTTTGAACGGTAGCTGATGTTATGACAGACGGTTTTACTCTCGCCAGGCTGAAGGGATACTGTAACGGTTTCCTCTCCGAGATGGCCAGTGGCGTTGGCGCCACGAGCATTCGTGCGGTAGCTCTGGTCGGCGATGAGCCTACCGGCACCGACATCGTTCCAGTCATGATCGCGGACAGTCCAGTAGGACGAAACTTCGGGGGTGCTAGCGCCGTCTGGGAAGACTGCTTCGCCATTGTACTTAAGATTGTGCCAGAATTGAACCTTGGTCTCGGCGGCGGTGGTTTGAACGGAGGCTTTAGTTTCGCCGTCAGGATCGGAGGTTTGGTCAATAGTAGAACCAAGACCAGTCTGTGCGTCGACTTTGATGGTCGAGGTGGCGCTAAAAGTGCTACGCAGGTTGTTCGGGTCGTAGCAGAAATAGGAAGTGTCCAACCACGCTGTATCGAAGGCTAGCCCTTTCTTCTGGGCGCTATCCCATGCTGAATAAACGTCGTCCCAATTCTCAGTAACGCCTGCGAAATATTTAAAAGTCGTTCCAGCGTCACTATACTTTGTACCTTCGCCAAGGCCAAGCCATTTGCTAATGTCGCGGACCTGCACTAGACCTCGATAATCGCCGACGATTGGCATTTGCGTACTAGGGTTATAAGCCTGATATGTTAAGGCATAGTACGCTCCGCCATTACTTTTACAGCCGTCGACATAGCTCGTTTTGATATTTCCACCAGGGCTACCCGGAAATGCGATATGATCACTGTCAGCAGTACCTTTTACCCAAACGGCGCCATAGCAGGTATCCACCCACCAGTGGTCCGAAGAATTACCACAGCGTCCACCACCAGCGCCAGATCCGCCACCAGAACAGGTAGTGCCGTACGATGTAGTAACACAGCCCGCACGGACGGTCCCGGCATAAAATCCCGTGGCAGTAACTACAGAAACAAACGCAAAAACGACGAGCGTCATAAGTTTAATCTTAGAACTGATTTTATGTTTTTTAGCCACCTTCACCTCCAAGCTCAACTTTTAATTCATATACTTTTTTGCCATATTCATTGGCGAGATCATTGTTTCCTAGGAACATGTTGCAGAGATAAAGTGTGTCGTAATACATAATTTGCTGATCGATGCTAAGCCTAGACGGATCGACATTCGCTAGCGCATCAATTGCACGCTGATACTCAGCATTTGCACCGTAGAAATAGGCTTCACCCAGCCGTACTTGCGCAACATTCGCTTGTCCGGACTCGGTACCTAAAGTTTTATCGACAGCTTCACTAACAGCATCAAGGTTATTGTCATTGTCTTGGTATACTTTAGAGAGGGCATCTTGGTATTCATAGATATCGTTATCACTGCTTCCGTAAATTTCTGGGGCTTCGACTTTACTAGAAGGGTTATTAAGAGCGATGATAAGCGCAATGATCCCGCCAATCACTAATAGTGCTAAAACGATACAGATGATAATAAACGGCAAAGCCTTTTTACGTGCGTGAATTCGTTTAGCCTTCTCGGCCTTTTCTTTCTGATTCTGCGCAGCAAAGGGTTTTTCCTGCTTTGCAGCCCATTGGCCGATTTTGTCGGCGCTGAAGTTAACGTTGGCTGGAGCTGCTGGGGTGGATGGCGACGTTGACGGAGTCGACGAAGTAGACGTTGTGGGGGCTACTGGGATCGTTGGAGCCGCTGGGGTCGCGGGAGCGGCAGGCATCGACGGCGTAGGTGTATTCGTAGGCGCTATGCTAGACGTCGGGCTCGGGGCAGGCGTCGGCGCTACGGGCGCTGGTTGAGTAACGGGCGTAGCGGAAGCTACATCCGCAGCTGGTGCTTGCGACGCTTGATTAGTGCTAGGAGCGTAGACTGCAGGAGTCGTCGGGCTAGCGGAAGGCGTAGCAGGGGAAGGGGAAGGTAATGAGGGGGCGGGGGAAGAGATAGCAGGAGCCGGAGAGCTAGGGGAATCCGCCGGGATGGCTGGTGCGGTGGGCGCCGGCTTGGCGTTTTGGTCTGAGTTTGGGTTCTCCGGAAGCTTGCTCATGTTTATATATTACCACAAGCGGCGCGACTTTTGAAGGGTGTTGTTGTGTAATTGTATAAAACACCAACTACACAGGAATGCTTCGCCTTCTTTTCTTGGGGCGCGTCCACGACGCCCGCCGTTGCGGGGTCGTGGCGCTAATGCTCATTCACTTCGTGAATTCTCCGCGGGCGTCGCCTCGAGAGAACCGAGCTAGCTCGGTTCTCTGCTCGGTTCCTACGCGGTTCGTCGTGACTCCGCACCCCCTGCGAAAAGAGGCGGAAGTATTCCTGTGTGGATAGCCATTAAATTATACAACAATACCCTTTTGAGTTTAGAATGCAATTTTTTATTGAGATTTGTAGTGAGTTTATCTAAATTCCGAATAGGAACGCCATCCACTGCTGGAAATTGGTCATTTCTTCGGCGGCAATGCTGGCCTCGGTCGTGGAAGTGTCGGAATGTTTCGTTTTGGCGGCGTCGGAATTTGCGGGGAGATAGACCATGGTTTCGCCGGCGAGCATTTTGCCTTGATATTTACGGGCGGCGAGTTCTTGGTATTCGTCCGAAAGATAGTATTCATTTTCGAGTTCTAGGGTTTCAACCTCGAGCTCGAGAAGGGCTTTTTCGCGCTGTTTGCTCATCACTTCTTGGGCGAGAGCCCAGTTGCGCGACATGGAGGAGATCGAACCCCAGGTCCAGCTCAAACAAAAAACCATCGCGATAATCAAAATCACGTTATCGAACACGAGCAAATCGTGTTTAAGCCAATATTGGAGCTTTCGGGCTTTGGTCTTTAACTCGCTCATGTTAAAATTATAGCACAGAAAAGCGGATATCTTCCGGCTTAGCCGTAAGCTCATGTTTTGTTGCGCAATTTTCCATTCGGCTAGCCATACGGAGGCGCTTCACCATCTTTTCTCGAGGCGCGTCCGGTCAGCCCGCCGTTGCGGGTGCCCGGCGCTAATCCTCGCCGTAGCTCCGGACCCTCGTCGAAAAGAGACGGAAGCGCCTCCGCATGGCTGGCTGTCGAATTGCGCAACAGAGCCGAAAGTTCATAGGAAAGGAAAATGGCCGCCCTTAGAGTAGGGCGACCATAGACTTTGGCGGGGTGAGTAGGCGGAACTAACTGTGATTCCGTATCTACTACAAAGTCGAGGAGGTAGAGGCGCGAGTTTGCGCTGGATGAGCTATCATGGCGTCATCCGAAGTCCGATCTCGAGCACGAAGTGGCTGAAGGCTAAGCAATATGAGTTTGCTCAATATTCCGATAATTATTTAGTGGTATATTCTTTCATGTAGCCATTGTAGCGCACAAGCGAACGAACGGGCGGAAGCGGAGAATCATCGATCACTTTTCCTGTGCCGCGGCATTGCTTGCATCTGAAAATGCTAATGCCTCCCTTGCCGCTACCGTTGCAAGTGGGGCACACTTTGCGCCGGTCACGTTTCACAATGGGGTGTTGTATGATTTGTGCGCTTGTAGCCATACCACTGCCGCCGCAATCCGGGCAGCGTTCGCCTGTGCTGGTTTTATAGTCACGGTAGCCGTGACAAGTGCGGCAGATTTGGAGACACTTACCGTTTTCGGAGCAGCAAAGACTGGCGTCGTAATCATACGCGTACATTGCCCCGCAGAGAGGGCAATACCAGTTGGCTCGTCGAAGGTTGTGCGTGTTAAAATGCGTCAGGATTTCCGTTTCGTCCCAACTAGCGAATTTACAGTCGGGACACTCGCAATGATAGATACGCTTGAAGGGGTCGTGCCAAAGGATGTGCTGAATCATCTCGGTGCGGTCGGGCGTACTAAAGTTGCAATCCGGCTTTTGACAAGAGTAAAGCTTGCCGGAAGGCATAATGCCGCGGTTCTGATGAACATTGCTGGCGTGACGCTGCATAGCGGTTAGGTTATTAACGAAGAATCCGCAGCCAGGTACGGGACACCAGCGTACTTTTTTTACTTCTCTATCCATAATAAACCTCCTAATTTTAAATGTACGGGGTATGTATATGAGCCTTTGTCATTTACATTTTGAGGTACCAGTGGTGTAATTATAGCGAAGAGAGCGCAATAGTGCAAGCATGGGCGTTTACAAAACCTCTATGCTTGCGTTTTTTTGTCAATTTGGATAAAATAATATTGTTGAGCTAACAAGTCAAGAACCTTGGAAATTATTACTGGGAGGGATTTATGATGCCGAAGAAATACAGTTACGGTCCGCGACGCTGCATTCGTTGTGGCTGTGATCTCGAAGGGGACGAGCACTGGCGAAAATGCAAGCGTTGCCAAAAAGATTACAACGAAATTTGTAACCTTGTCTACATCCAAAAGCAACCGTACAGCGACTTGAGCCTGCCCGAAGAGTTGGCCGAGTTTTCCGATCATTTCGGGCAGGATTATGAGCTTTGGGTTGCGCTTGAAGGGTTGAAGGGGGAAATGGCGCGTGCAAGCCTCGACGAAGACCTCAAGAAGCTCGGCGAAGCGGAGCGAGCGCGCGAGCTGGAAGAAGTACGCCGCAATATCGAGCAGCGCAAGCGCTATTTCTGCGAGCGGGCGCGAGAGAGGATAATGCAGCAAATCCAGCGCGAGCGTCGAGAAAGAGAGCGGTTGGAGCAGCAGCAGAGACTGCAAACCGCTTTGGATACCTATAACCCTCAGTTTTAACCGCGCTAAGGCGCCCCACTACGGGGCGCCTTTTCTATCGCTTAGGAATTGTTCTCGGAATCGATTTGCGCATTATAACGGTCGACCGCAGCCTTTTCACGTGCCCATTCTTCATAGGCGATTTGCTGCTGCTGCGTCGGACCGTTGCCGCCACCAGTCCAGATGCCAGCTTCGGTAAAGCCTTGTGGCACCGGGCTAGCCGTACGCGGAACGCGGAATTCTTGACCAGCTCTGAGCGGACGGAACCTACCATTAACCTCGCCGTAGGCGCTGCGGAGATTGTCAAGAGCTTGCTGCTGTTGTTCCCGAGAGAGGCCTTCGCTCGGCGGTACGGGTACTCCATTTTGTGCAGCCCACTGTCGCGCCTTGTGGTCGTAAATTGCTTGACGAATCTCATTAATTCGCCTCTGTTTATCGGCCTTAATTCTAGCACTAACGCGCGGGTCAGCCATTGCTTCCTGGAAGGCCTTATCCATAGCCTCGAGCCTCGCCATACCTTCAGCGTCATTATAGTCACCGGCGCCGATGGCCGACTCGACACTGTCGAAGAAGCCGTCGCTGAGATCCGGAATAAGCGCAGATGATAGTTTGTCGTCTCCGACGGCGTTGTAACTTGCGCGATTACCAAGCGTAGCGCTACCGTTAGCAGCATCACTAATAAGTCTCCAGGCGCCGTTATCGGAATCTTTAATCTTCCCCATCCACTGGCCGTTACGAGCGATAGCCTCGCTCGTACGCTTCAGAGCTTCTGTCCGAGTACTGTTACCGTTAGCATCAAAAGCTTGTCCGCGTAATGAGTTAGTAACGTTCGTCTGTCCCTTATCGCCAGCTGCCATCAGGCGTCGGGCGATGACTTGCATCTTAGCGCGGGCAACCTGGTCATCCGGATTCTCGTTGATCCGCTTTTGATAGTTCAGCAGGGCGGCGGCTAGGCTTCTCTCGACACCAGCAATCGCGTTGCCTTCTTTATCTACTGTGACTAGGTTACCATTACTGTCGATTGCGCCTAGATTGTTCGCATCGATACCGTCGAGATTGCCGTTAGTAAGCGCATTGTCGAGCTCGGAGATTTCTTTCTCACGCGCCTCGTTAGCAAGCGTATCCTGAAGAGCTTGTCGACGTAGTCCGCCGGCAGCTAGGGCTGTACGTTGCGAGTTGACGAGATTCTGCATGTCCTCCGCCTCGGTACGGTCGCTGCGGCCCATAGCGCGAGCTTTACGGTAGGCGGCTTGCTGATAAAGGCGTCGCTCACGCGCATTGAGGCCAGACAGATCGTTCGGGTTCTCTCGGTTAGTGCGCTTTGCATCTAGCCGTCGCAATACGGAATCCGCGCTACCCACAATACGGCTGTCACGCCCAGCACGTACGCGGCGCTCGTATTCTTGACGCGCATCCGCCTGATGTTCTCTAAACCGCGTAGAGTTTCGTATGCCTCGATTCGCGAGCCCACTGAGGCGATCGCCAAATCCAGTAATCTTCGCACCAAGATTTCCCATCGCCGCCATAGAAGAGCGGACGAGGCCAGGAATGAAGAAGAAGGGAATAACCGAGACGAGCATGGCGATGAGCATATAGATAAATCCGCTGCCACCCAGGGTAAGCGTAGCGCTACCTTCGCCGCCGCTCGTCCCAGTACTGAGTCCGGCGGATACTAGCAAAGCCGAAGCAAATTTCGCGCCGCCCATGAGAAGCCCACAAATTGGATAAACTAGAAGTAGGCCAATAAACATTTTGCGCCAACGATCGAAAAGCTTTTTCGTATTCGGCAAAGCGTAGCAGACGATTGCGAGTGGCGCTATTACGACAAGGATAATAATCCCAGCCTGGCGTACGCCGAGCGTAACGAAGAAGAGGAGGACGCCGATTAGACAAGCTAGTAACACTAGTAGCAGCGGCAGAATCCAGATAGGAAACAGCGAGGCGGCGAATATGACTCCAGCAGTAGCACCGCCGACTGTAAGCACGGTCGCAAGAATCGAGTTAACGATATCATCAAGCTCGTAACCAATTTCCCCATCAGGGTTTACTTGATTAGCCATATTAGCGAGTAGCTGCTCTGAACCGCTACCAATGATATTAGACAGATCGACCGCTAGTTGGCAAATGACGAATGACAGATTTACTAAGACCGCAACTACTATAAGGCGCGGTAAAATCTTCTTAATGTTGTAGTTACTAATACCGATACCAGTTACTTGCGCGAGGATGACGATGAGGAACATAATTACGAAGACGATGTTGGCGAAATCGCGGAAAATTTTCCAGCCACTGTAAGTACTCGTACTACCGTCGCCGCTACTGAGCAGGCTTGCGTCGATAGTGAGGAACGGAGCGACAATTTGGTCATAAATACCGCTTACGGCATTACCAACACCTTGAATGACTGGACAGACGATCCAGCCTAGCGATGCCGCAGCTGAGTAGCACGGCTCGACCCCCTCCTGCGCGCCGTCGCCATCTGCTGTGCTAGTATCATCCGCAACGCCCCCATTAATCACACCACTTTCACCAATCGTGCCGATAGTGACACCTTCGTTGCGGATGGCGTCGTAGTCGAGGTTCATGAGACCGTTGAGGACTGCTGGGAAAAGTTGGCCTTTGAGGCGTCCGCTATTGCGATCACTGACAATGTTGAAGCTGCCCGAGACACTTCTAACTACGTCACTGTCCACTCGGCACCATTGCTCTCCAGAAGGTACAGCGTAGTTCCCGCCTTGCGCCGCCTCGTCCTTCGTGGCATAGCATTGACCATAGACGAAATTCGAGTTATTCCTTGCTACTTGATTAACATAATCGATATACAAGCTATACAATTCCCCCTCGGTTAAGCGCGTAGAAGCGAAGGTCGCTTGGTCGTTTCCAGTGAAAAAGCGGAGGGCGCGCTGCTTGGCGTTGGCTATGCGATGCACTTTGTCGGCTTGCGTTGTAGTGGTTGGAGCGCTGGGTATAACGTCACTGATTGTGACCGCCTGGTTGTCGTTGCCACCCATGCTTTTGCCTTTTTGATTGTTCATCTTGGTTTCTAGTCTGCTCCATTTAGCAATACCGACCGTCGAGAAAGACCCAATTCTGCGCCCATCTCGAATAAATTCAATAATGCCAGCTCCATCTGCCGAATATCTAATCGAAACCGGCCCGTTTGCTTCACCTTTCGCATAGAACGGCGTTTGGCCAGTACTATATACGATAGCATCGTCATTAACGGTGGCGCAGATTTGGTTAGTGTGGCCAGTCATCGGCTGCCGATTGTCGCCGTAATATGTATACTCAAAGCTAGAGCAACGTGCTTGATAATTTGGATTACTGCCCGTAGCCTCAAAGCCCATATTCTCCAGACTCGGGTCGCCTTTCCCCGCTAAACTGACAAGCCCTGGCATATCGTCTGCGCCGTCGAATAGTTGTGCGCAGGTAATGGCAGAATTTTTAGCACTATTGCCGACATTGTTTGGTAGTAAAACAACCTTGTTGCCTAAGCCACCTCCAGTCAGGAGACTGCGCGGCCCCTTATACTGTGCCGCCACAATCTCGCTCTTCATATAAGTATCGCTATAGCAAGTCTCGAGGTTCGCTTCGAGGACTTTGCGCAAAATCGCGCTTGAATCAACTGCGTGCGCGGGAGAATTAAGGCCCGTCAACGAAACAACCACGACCGCAACCAGCGCCAAACCAGTGCTCGCTACGGCAAGAATCCGCCTAGGTCGACTCGGGTGCCTGCTCTCGTCCTTGTCAAATCGCGAATGCGAGGCGACATGAAGACATTTATGCTTGTGAGCTTGCGCTTGTGAAATAGCTGAAAAGCGCTTATGTTTGTCAGCTTTTTGGCGCGTGTTGCTAGCTGCGTTCTGAAAAAGTTTTTTTAGCTTATTCATTTTCCCCTCCTAGAAGTTGGTTCAAAGTTTTGGTTTCGGTGCGCAAAGTTTCTTGGACAAATGGGGTCACCTCGACAAACGCCGCGTCGGTATTCTCGTACTCCGAGACTAGTTCGCGGTACGCGCCGCTGGCTTCGTTCGCGTCCGAGAAGCAAACCGGGTCGACGACGCCATCACTAATGCAGCCGGTCGCGTTGTAGGCTTCGTATAACTCCAGTTCGGTCGACAAAAAGTCGTATAGTAATAACTGTAAATCAGCGAGAGCTTCGTCGGCAAATTCGTTGCTGGTTAGCTCGGTGATGTAATTTCGGGCGACATCGATGCCGGATTCGAGATAAGTTCGTAGCAGCTGATCGCTTAATTGCGGGTAGGCCGAGTACCAAGTCGCGATTCGCAAGAGCTTGCGATAGTCGTCGGCTTTGTTTTTAACTTCGGACTTGTTAGAAATTCCCGCTTTTTCGAGCTGCTCACAGAAGCCTCCGTAGGCAGCCTCGAGTTTGGCAATGTATTCTTCGGTCTCGGTATTGGTTAAGCTTGTATTGCTAAGCTCGAAAAGATACCAACGCTCGGCGTCGAGATTCGGCTTTTCCGCTTCGTCGGTCGTTAGGTAGCCGGCGTAGCGATTAAAAGATTGCTGAACCTGTGTCAGGTTCGGGCGTCCACCACCCGATACCGCCGCGATCACCACCATCAAAACAACCACAGCCGCAATAATCGCCAAAATCAGCGGCATTTTACTACGTTTCGCTTTTGCGCCGGGGAGCTTCACATCGCTACTAACCAGTGGAGTGCGTGGCGCCGGTGCGGAAGGGGTGGAGATAATCGGAGTGGACGCGGCGCTGGGCGTCGGAGCTGCGCTAGGAGCAGTAGATGTCGGAATGCTATTGTTCGGAGTTGGAGTGGTAGGCGCCGAGGCATTTGCAGCCGAAGCTAAGGCATCTGGAGCTGGCGACGGTCCAGCACTGCTAATACTACCTACCGTCGGGGCAGGAGTTGGCGTACTAGCGCCACCGAGATTATTCTTCGGTGCGACCGGATCGTCATGACCATTCATGCTTTTATTATAGCATAGGCTTTTTAGATTTGCGGAAGATTTTTGTGGGGCTGGCGACGGATTTACATGTGCGAGGATATTTTGCTGACTTTTTGATAAGACTTTGTTGCTAACGGCCAGCGTCGTTATCGCTCCTGTGATTGTAGAGCGCACCAAAAATCCCCTCCGCGAGGGAGGGGATTTTGGCCGTATGGAGCGATCAATCAGTCGATCCGAAATGTCAACCTGGGTGGGCTAGACAGAATTTCGGAATGCGCTGTGTTGATTAGTGCAACGAGCGGCGGCTAGCAATGTAGTAGCCAGCTGCGGTTACAACTGAACCAGTAGCGATAACACCACCAGCGATAGCTTCTGGACCAGTAGTTGGGAGTTGGTTCGGAGTGTTAGTGGTTGGGGTTGGAGTGTTTTCACAGACTTTGTTCAAAATAACACTTGCGTAGTCTTGTGCGACTAGGCTGCCAACGGTAACTTGCGCCCAGTTGACGAGGGTATTAGAACCACAAGTCAAGTCTTCATCAATAACTTCAGCCGTGAAGCGGACGAAGGCATTTGCGCCCGGTTTGTAGTGACCGAGGTTTACGCCAGTGCCAACAATGTCGCCATCCGGAATGAGTTGAGCACCATTGAACTCCTCGTTCCAGATTTTTGTACTGCCGGGAACATAGCGCAAATTCTTTGGCAGAATGTCCTTAAGCATGACGTCGTACTGGTCTTCGTTCTTAGTGCTCGTGTTTTTGTATTCCATCTGAAATTCTACACGGTCACCAACTTTAGCGTTAACGTAGTTCGACCATTCCTTAGTACCTTCAAGACGAACCTCTTTATCGACATAGTAGTCGGTGTCGAAGACAGCCTTCACGCGAATACCAACAAAGTTGTCATATTCATAGCAGCCAGGAACCTCACCGTTTAGAGATTCGTAGCCAATCTGAACGCCATGACTCTCGGCTTGCGTAACAATCTCGTCGCCGAGCTTGACGCCGCCGTTGGCACCGATGCCGTTATTCTCAAGAAGAGCTGAGCCGTAGACGTACTCAAGGTGGAACGCGTTATCACTGTAGAAATTTACATAGTCCCAATACTCTCGAGGGTCGGCGTTATCGGAATAGATGTAACCGTTAACTGTGACCTGTTTTGCGGTCGTGGTCGGAACGTTGAAAGCTACGCGCGTGTTATGAGAAACAGCGTCTTTGCCGCCTGGGTTGTTATTGTGGACATAAAGACGAATCAAGTATTCCTTACCATTCTCGACTTTAATGTCATTACCTTCCCAAACGTTGTTAGCACCAGCGTTAACGCCAGTGTTCTCGCGAGCGCCAACGAAGTTTCGCTCATCACTAAGGGCGCCTTTCGGGTCAACAATCGAGTTAAAGACGATTTTATCACCGAGGTCGCCGTTGTTAATCTGGTCGATAGTGTAAGTATCACGACCTTTATTGCTGTCACCCCACGCTGAAACAAGCGACGGAGTAACGACAGAACCTGCAACTGCAACTGAGCCAGCTACAACTGCAAGAGTAGCTTTAAGTGCTTTATTCATAATAATCTCCTCTCAAAAAGATTAAAATTATTTGCTAAGTATAGTTAAAGTTGATATTAACTGGTCCAATTTGTTAAACTCCATCAGTCCACAACCGAATCATCTCAAATACAATCTAAATCTTGGGGTATCCCCAGGGGCGAGGCCCCTGGGGAAAGAAAGTGCTGTGTCAAAGCATATATATTAATCAGGTTTACTCACTTCAGTGCCATAAAGATGGCCTCTATCCGTGCTAGTGTTGGTGGTAGTAGTCGTAGTAGTAGTCCCAGAACTTCCGCTTGAGGACTCCGTTACGACTGCCGATGTGTCATTTTTTACTGACGTCGGAGTCTTGCTCGGCGCACTGCCACTGTGTGTATTGCCGCCATTAGGATCGGTTACATTAGTATCCGACCCGCCATGACCAGACGATGTCCCACTATTAGATGTGGCGGGCGTGGTAGTTGTAGGCGCTTGTTGCCTCAGGTCGCTACCCACCGACGTATTAGGTGTATTAGCCGGGTTCTCGGGAGAATCTTGTGTTGGATGATTTTTCTCGGGCGTTTTTTCCGGTTCATAAACACCGGATCCGTTTCCGGGCTTGTTGTCACCACCATAGATTGGTGCGTTCCCTTGGCTCTGAGAGCTCTTTGCCGGCTCCTTAGGATTGCTAGGTGTATCCGGCACCGGAGTCGGTGTAGGCGTAGGTGTAGGTGTCGGCCTATTAGGTGTTACCGGCACCGGGTTGTTCGGCGTACTCGGAGTCGTCGGAGTACTCGGTGTCTGCGGCGTAGCCGGCGAATCCGGCGCGGCAGGAGCGGGCTTCTCGATGGTTTTATATTCCTCGAGTCGTTGGTCGAAAGTATTAATCCCAACGGTAAACCCGTCGCCAGCTTCTTTGTACTTGTCAACTAAAATGATCGACAAATACTTAATCTGGTTAGGGTTAGGCGTTGTGCGGTTTAAATCGGCATTGTCGCAGTGCGGCAAATACCAATTCTTAGCTGTCTGCCATGACTGCAGCGGGTCTTCGAGGAGCTCAAAGCTCTCGAAGAACAAACGGATAGACTTTAGTGCGTTAACGGCGTAATACTCTGTATATACCAGAGCATTATTGTTCTGGGTTTCAAACCAGAACGCGTTACCGATAGGCTCTTCCTTGCGGAGGTAGCTGTCATTGAACTGCTTTATAAACTCCTGAAGCCAGGGGTTTCGATCAATAATGACCGGGCAATCCTGGTAGAATTGCAGCAGTTCATCCATGGTCTCAGGATTACCAATCATATCCCAAGCCCAGGCACGCAGGGCTTCGTCAATGATGTCCTGACGTTCGCTAGCAGTGAGATTATCCCAATCACCGTCGTAATAAGCGGCGAGGAGGTCATACATCGGGAACAATACGGGACCCTCGAGGCCTTTGCTGTTCACGTCGATATACTTCTGCATCACTTGCCGGACGGCAGTGATTCGGTTTTCTTCCTGCCGAGGATGGCACTTACCGTTGTAGCAGGTGCGAACTTCCTGAAGCGTAACTTCCCGCTGGAAGAAATCGTTTGCCCATGTTTGAAGCATGGCATCGTCGATTTCTCCAACGAAAGCCTCTTCGTCGTACCCGTTAAGCGTCGCGGTAGCCTTACTATCACTACCAATGCCACCAGCATCGACCTCTTTGTTAGCCGTGGCCGTGTCGGCACAGGCTGTTAGCGTCACCAAAATGACACCAACCAAGAACGCCAATGTGACGGCGCCCCGTTTCGTGATCGAGACCGTTCCGGCTTGTTGTTTAAAGCCGTTTCCGAACGCCTTGATGCCGGCGATAGAACCGGCTACGCACAAGGCGAGAATGACGATCAAAATCGCCCACTCTCCTGCACCGTGAGGCGCAAAATGATTTGACAGAAACTGTAACATTTCAATTTCCTCCTTCTAAAATCTAAAAAGTATAGACGGAGGCTGAACCCCCGTCTAAGTTGACGTGGGTTACTATTACAGCTTGGCCTTCTCTTCCTATTCGTTCCTATTTTGCTTTGACAGCTTTGACACTATATATAAACAGATACAAACACAAGGGGAATTGCGACCGGCGACAGGACGCAAAAATCCTGTAAAAATCGGCGAAATCCCTTGATTGTATCTGGGATGATTCGGTTGTAAATGGACCTCTGGTCGGATATCTCCCACAATCCTTCCAGACTGATTCCATTGTAGCACACATCGTTTAAAAAGTCAATACTAAAATCACTAATTAACCATAAAAACAACGATTAAAACATAACCAGTTTAGAACAGGGGTGAAAAATTGGGGTTTTGAGGCTGGGAAAATGGTTATGTTTAGGGGTGGGGAGGATTTGACAATGTGGGAGGTAATGGTTTTGGTTGAAAATGGTGGCGCGGGCGCAAAAATGAAGCTTGCGGGTTATGGTTGGAATAGCGTTTTGCGGTTATGGCTGAAATCGATGAAAATCGATGAAAATTAATGGAAATGGTTACGGTTGTCATGAAAAACTGCCCCGAGGTGGGGCAGTTTGGGCTTAGCGGCGGGGGCGGGCGCTCCGATAGGGGGCGGCGCTACGCCGGAAAGCGGTTTGCGGAGGAGCGGGCTGGCCGCTCGGGGTATCCGAGGGAGTCGCCGGAGGTGCGGACTTTGCGGGCAGCTCGGGCAAATCGGCCTGCTTGGGCTCGGGTGGCTGGGGCTGTTGGGGCTGCTCTGCTTTTCTAGTATTTTCGGATTGGGGCTTCGAAGTTTGCGGATCGGTTTGGATCGGTTGTGTTTTCGGCTTTTTCTTGTCACGGATGAATTCCGCATAGGGTTTTTTGCCTTGCATCCTTGCGTTATTGATGCGTGCATTCACATTGCGCCAGAACCAGACCAGGAAATTAGCCCGGAAATTTTCCGAAAAACCAGCGTCTGTAGCCGGTATCGGCTTGTTTGTGCGGGCATCGATGAGGTAGAGATCATGCGGGATCGACTTCATATAGTCGATATCTGCACCCTTGTGCATGGTCACGATGTTAGCGAACCGCGTTAACTTAACGCGGGTTTCACCCTGTTCATCTTTCTCTGAGATGGAGAACAGGATTTTTAACTGATCATAGACATCGGGGACATCCTCGTCCTCAGCGGTGTTACTACTGGTAACGTTGGTGTCCTTTTTGGCGTTCTTAGCCGTGAAGGGCATCTCCTCTCCGTCGAGGAGGGGATCCTCCGGCGGGGTGAAGGCCGACGATCGCTTTGCGCTAAAGGGGTCGTCATCATCATCGCTCTCGTCGGGGTTGTCAGCCGCTTTGTCGGCGGGCTTAGGTTCAGGCTCTGGTTCGTCAGGCTTGGACTCGGGTTCGGGAGTGTCTTCGGGTTCGGGCGCGGGTACATCATCAGTACTCTCGGATTCAGCGCCATTATCGCTCGTCTGATCAGACTCGCTTTCGGCGGGTGCGTCGCCGTCGGGGGCTTCAAGATCGTCAAGGGCGTCGGATTTGTCGGTGTTGTCGGGTGCGGGAGATGCGGGGGGTTCAGAAGCGGACGGAGCGTTGAGCTCGTCGGCCTCCTCAGTCTGAGCGGTAGGCTCGTTGGGATTGCTGGAGGCGTCGGGGTTGCCTTCAGAGGCGTCCTCGTCGGGGTCGACGGTTAGGTCGACGACGGTGGGGACTTCCCCGGGCTCGGGCGTGAGATATGCGGGCTTCTTAATAGGCGTAGTTGTATCAGTCGGCTCAGGGGCGTCCCCATCAGGGTTGCCGTCCTCGTCGATCCAATCACTCCCTCCCCAGGCGTCGTCTCGGAGCCGTCTTTCTTTCCTCTTCTCTTCTTGCTCGGCCCGGAATTGTTCCAGGAGGTCCAGGACGGGATTGCTGGGGGTTTCGGGCTCGTCGGTGGGCTTGAAATCGTCCATATCGGGACGATCATCCTCGTCGATCCGATCGCCCCCTCCCCAGGCGTCGTTCCGGAGCTGCCTTCTTCTCTTCTTCTCTTCCCTCTCGGCCTGTTTTCTAGCCTTTTCAGCTCGGACTTTGTCGAGATCTTCTTTGCTGCCATAAATGGCATCCCAATGTTCTCTGATGCTTGCCATTGTCGTTTCCTCCTTTTAAAACTGCTATAGCTATAAGATAGCTATCTCTTCTTTCCATTGTATCACAGATTGTTATTTTTGTCAATAGGTTTAGCATAAATTGTTTAGTATGGTAGTGGGATGAAGGGGTAAGTGGGAGTTGTCAAGGGTGAGTAAAGAGAGAAAAACAGCCACTACGAGGGGCTGTGTTAAACGTGGCGTCTTTTGATGGTGCGAGTGGAGAGAGTCGAACTCTCATCTCAAGTTTGGAAAACTTGCATACTAACCGCTGTACTACACTCGCGAGTGACTCTATTATAGCACAAAAATTCCTAAAGGGGAGAATTTTGTGGCGGGCTAGGGGCAGGTGGCGGCTTTGAGGTCGGCGACGCGGCCGGTGGACTTGAGGTAGTGTTCGAGGGAGTCGTAGGCGCCGTTGTTGTATTTGCCGGTGGCGATTTCGGTGGCGGCGGGGATGCCGACGTAGCGGTAGTGCCAGGTTTCGAAGAGGCCGGTGGTGCCGGTGGCGGCGCAGAGGCGGCCGCAAGAGGTGCCACGGGCGCGGAAACAGGAGTAGGTACCCATTTCGTGGCCGGGGAATTCGGCGCGATAGGCGGCGAGCATGTCGTTGAGGTGGGCGGCGGCTTCGGGGATCATGAGATTGTCGCCGTTGCCCTCGGGATGATACTCGGGGATGCCGTAGGTTTGAGATACGGAGATAAGTTGGTCACGGCGGGATTGGATGAAGTTCTCGTCGACGGTGAAATTGGGGTTGATGAGCATAAGGATGCCGCTCGACGTGGTGCAATTCGAGGAGGCGAGGCCGGGGTCGGACGGGATTGAGAAAGTTGATTCGTCGGGGGTGGAGGAGGCGTTCGGGTCGGAATCGGCGGATGAGGAGCTTGCGGTGAGATGGTTGACTTCCGGGGCGACGGCGGACGTGAACCAGGAGTGAAAAATGAGAAAATTGACGGCGATGCTGGCGAGGCAGCGGCCGGTGGCGTTAGTGAAGCCGGTTTTGCCGCCTTGAAGATAAGCGGAACGAGAGAAGGTTTTGTAAACGGTGAGGCCGAGGGACGGGAGCGGGCGTTCAAAAGTAGTGAACATTTCGCGGAAAGTTGGATTTTGTAGGGCGGCGCGGAGGAGGGTGGCGATGTCGCGAGGGGTGGAGTAGTTATTGTTGTCAAGCCCAACTGGGTTGCTGAAGTGGTTGTTTTGCATTCGTAATTCCTCGGCGCGGGCGTTCATAAGCTCTGCGAAGGCCGTGACAGAACCGCTGGTACTTATCGCCAAAGCCTGTGCGGCGTCGCCGGCGGAGGGCAAGAGAGTGGCGTAAAGTAATTCTTCAACGCTGACGATATCGCCAACCTCGAGGTCAATTGTGGCGAATTCTTCGAGGTTTTCAAGCATAGGGGTGGTGATGGTGACATTTTCGTCGAGTTGGCGGTGTTCGAGCGTGACGAGAGCGGTCATGATTTTTGTCAGCGAGGCGACAGGAACTGTCGTATCGGCCTCGAGGCCGCCCAACTCGAAGCCGGAAGTATTGTTCCAGAGGAAATAGCCGCGAGAGCTGAGGGTCGAGGTTTCCATGGTTATATTATAACAAAAAAAGGGCGGGATACTGGAAGGAGTGGTTGTGGCGCGCAGGAACGACAACTAACCATTGACATTTTCGGTAATGTGTGCTACAATGAAGATAGGTAGAGAATAATCTCTACCCCGATAGACTGTTGCACGGCGTTTAGCTTTGCGTGCATACGGGGTGTATTTTGTCAAAATACTCCGATCACCCCTGGAGGTCTTGTTCCTTAAATTTCTGCTAGACGATTACTTCCGAAAACTGGTTTTTCACGGTGTCAAGTATAAGATAATGTTTCCGTGTCGTATATTTGCTACCGTGAAAAACGGTAAAACTACAGTTTTCTGGAGGTAAGAAAATATGAGCAAGATGTTAATGACCGATGTGTGCAAGAAATTCGCAGGTGCGAGAGAACTCTGCCCTGGTATGTCCGAGGAAATCTATGCCCTGACCGACTATATGTCCGTTATCGCCAACGACCAGTTGGTGCCAGGCGGCATCGTAATGATGTTGGTCTGTGTGATGGATGACCTGGAGAAGAAGCGCTGCGGCTTTGCACGCATGACTGAGTTTCCTGAATATCTGGCTGCCCATAATATGCAGGTGCGGGCGCAGTTGCCCTATGTTCTGCAGGTGGTGGATGCCATTGCTGAACCTGAATTCGCAGACGAGGTGCGGGCCGAGTGCAAGGAAGCCTTGCATTGGAATATTCCCAAGCGCGTGGATGTTTCCAGCGAGGTTAGTCCGCAAAAGAACATCAATGCCGCTGTGAACTGGTGGGCTGAGGCAATTCAGCACCCGAAAATGGATAACGGTGATGACGGCTTGGCTATGCTTATGATGATGTTTGGTGGTCACACCAGCAGTCGTCAGCTGACTGCGCCCGAGTTGCAGACCTTCCGTGAGAAGCTGGCCGGGAACATTGCATATGAGATGACGAGGCGCCAGAACCCCAACCTCACGCTGAGCGTGGACTACGGTCCTGACCGCATCCTGGGCGAGGCCGGCGCTGCTATCGGTCTGGGGCAGTTTGACTTCCCCTGCAAGACCACAATGTGGATCACCGAAACCGAAGTCAGCGTAAGGGCTGGCTGTGGTGCGCCTGAGCAGGTTATCTGGAGCGCTGATGTTGCCTAACGCATTATTATAGCAGAACGGTTTGCCCGCCTGAAAAAGGCGGGCTTTCCAATATCCATAGAGTAACACATTGGGTCGTATATATCCAATGATGCTGTTTTGAGCGATATGGGGGGGTGGGATACTGGAAAAGCGTGAAATTACGAAGTAATTTCACTGCCGCAGTCGTAGCGCCTAAAAAGAAAACAAGTTTTCTTTTTAGCTACAGCCACTCCTGCGTTACGAACCACTACGCTAACGCGTAGCGGTTCGTTTCCAGTATTATCTTACCTATACGATAGAAAACTCCGAGCGCAGAGGCGTTCGGAGTTTTCTATGGGGTGGGATACTGGAATTGAACCAGCGACCTTCTGGACCACAATCAGACGCTCTAACCAACTGAGCTAATCCCACCATATTGTTATTTATATAGTTTGTGGTGGTTTCATTATAGCATACTTTACAGAAATGACAATCGGGAGAGCGGAAATTGTCGGCGCGGGGTCTAGGAATCGATGGAGGGGATGGTGGAGGTGGGATGAGGGCGACGAAAACGAGACAAGGGTAGAGGCGGAATGGGGGGCGGAGAAAATGGCGTAGAGATAATGCAGGGATGGGGGCAAGGTTACTGGAAGAGGAAGAGGTAGGTCGCTGCGCCGACGAGGGCGCCGATGATGATGGTGAAAATGAGGAGGACGATGATGGTGGTGTGTGAGCCGCTGTGCTGAGGGATGATGACGGTCGGCTCGAGGTCGCGACGGCTGGATTTGGCGGATTTTGAGGATTTCGGGGCTTTGGCTGGCTTGGCGGATTTGGCAGATTTAGTGGGTTTAGAGGATTTGGCGTTTTTGGGAACCTTAGTGGATTTCGCGGACTTGGACTTGGATTTTTTGTCTTTTTTGGTAATTTCTGGTTGCGGGTCGGGGGCGGAATCTTCGAGGTTGGTGAGGTTAGAGAGGTTAGCGAAGCTGGCGGGGTTAACGCTGTTGAAGCTCGGAGCGACACGGGTAGCGCCTTCGGCTTGTGGATTGCGGCGGGGAGGAGCGTCGGAGAGGGGGCGTTTTTCGACGCTGACGGATTTGAGGAAGAAAGGCGAGTCACCGCCGAGGACATCGGGGCCGTGGGGGGTGACTTTAGCGGTTTCCGCGGAGTCGGCGGAAGTCGGAACGCTATTCGGCGAAAAATCCTCGATGACACCTAGCTCGACCTCGCCGGCGGGCGAAGCCTGGTCGGCTTGGACCCAGGTCGGAGCGGCGGTAGGCTGCTCAGGCTCCGGCGACATGCCGTAAATATGGACGGCTTCCTTCGGCGGCTCGACGTTGATAGGGGTATTGGCGGGTGCATTAGCGGCATTGACGGATGTATTAGCGGTATTGGTAGGTGTATCAGTAGGCGTGGAGGGCGCGTCAGTGTAGCTCGGTTGCAAGAAATCTTCGGCGCGATGTTTTTTCGGGCGGTCGACGTTTTTGTTCTTCGGGCGGAAGCGGTTTTTGATCGACTCGATCGAGCGAGACTTAGTCTTCGGCTTCGTGGTACCAGGGGCGGCCGTGGCGTCAGTCATGGCATTTACCGCAGCATTGGCGGCGTTGATGGCGCTAGCGATGTTGGTCGTGCTAGAGGCCGAGTTTACAATAGATGAGCTATTTTGAGGAGCGTGCGGCGCTGTAGCGGTGCCTTGAGGAGAATGCGGCGCGCGCGGGCGGGGGAGAGTGCCGTCGAGAGAATTGGCCGGGCGGCTAGAATGGGGCGGGCGGGCGACGCGGGGGCGAGAAGCCTGAGCGGAAGCGGGGTTCGAGACACTAGCATTAACGTTAACGTCGGAGATCGGTCGAGAAGCTTGAGCAGGTTGTCCGGATGGCGTAGTCGCGCGGGGAGAGCGGATGACGTCTTGCATGAAACGGTGGCCGGCGGCCGGACGGGCCGAGCTAGACTGCGTACGGGGCGACGGCTGGGAAGGCTGCGGAGACGGGGCGGGTGCGGTACGGGTAATATCGGGCTGAACCGGACGAACTTGGTCGATCGGGCGGGCGGAGCGCGCCACAGGCTGAGTAGATGGCGCTGAGCGCGGAGCGGACTGTGTGGGCTGCGGAGACGGCTGAGGCTGAGACGCGGAGGCGAGCTCCGAGATCGCGTCGTCGAGAGAGATTTTCTTGCGGGTCGAGCGAGATGAAGTCGCCTTCTGTGGCTTGAGTTTTAGAGAAGTGCGGACGACGGTCGACTCGTCGGTGGCCGAATTATTAAAAATCGCGGACGCGGAAGGACGAACGGATTTAAGGCGGCGCTGCGACGAGCTATGGTGCAAACTAGCAGCGGAGCGGGAGCCGGAAGTCTTGTTGTCGGCGGAAGCGTTAATAATGTCTTTCGCCGAGGTCGCGAGGTACTGGCTAAGGCGCTTCGAAGGGTCGGCGGCGTACATGGCGTTAATGGCATCCTTGGCGGATTTAACTGGGGTCACTGGCGACTGCTCAACCGGCGCCGGCTGCGGTGCAGACGACGCTGAAGCGGCTCGAGATCGGCGAGTGACTCCATCCATTTATGAGGTTACCTTCTTTGCAGTTTCGATAATGTCGATAAATTGGTCCGCGACGAGGCTTGCGCCGCCAATCAGCAGGCCATTGATCCCCGGAACGGTCAAGTAGGCGCCGGCGTTCGTAGGCTTAACGCTGCCGCCGTAGAGGAGCGGGACTTTTTCGCTGACTTCTTTGCCGTAGGTGTCCTTCAGGAGGCGACGGAGGAAGCTAGCAATGTCGGCGATGTTGTCGGGCGTGGCGACGTGGGAACCGCTAGTCGTGCTGATCGCCCAGATCGGCTCGTAAGCGATGATGACTTTCGAGATGTCTTCGGCGGAGACTTCAGAGAGGCCGCCGAGGAGCTGATCGCGGAGGACGTCGTAGGTTTCGCCAAAAGTGTGTTCGGCTTCGGTTTCGCCGATGCAGAGAATCGGGGTAATCTGATTACGCAGAGTCGCGGCGACGGTGGCGCGGATCTGTTTGTCGCTTTCGTGGAAGAGCTGGCGGCGCTCGGAATGCCCAACGATACAATAATCGACCAATCCGCGCAGCTGCGTACAGGACACTTCGCCGGTATAGGCGCCGAAATCGTGCGGATTCGCGGTCTGTGCAGAGAGGCGAATCTTTTTACGATCGACTTGTAACGATAATGGCTGTAAAGCCACGAGCGACGGCGCCACAATCACCTCAATGTCGCGAAAAGCGCGCGTGCGTTGTAGAAGTTTATGAAGATAGACGGAAGACTCCCCGACCGAGAAATTCATCTTCCAGTTGCCCACGATATAAGATTTCATAATCTTATTATAGCATGTTTATCGTAAGCGGGGAGGGGTATTTTAAGCTTGACTTTTTTGATAAAGTGTGCTACAATGGTAGATGGAGGCTAATTAGCCTTAGAACATTACAGAATCTAGTCTAACACATAGTCTCGTTATGAGGCAAAATCAGTGTTAGGCTCCTTGCGCGGTGGCGCTGGGGGAAAGGAGCAATTATGGAAATGGTAGAACAGGACTTCTTGAGGAAAGTGTACGAAATGTTCGACAAGTCGGTGGACGACACCGATGCCAAAGACCGCGGGATTACAGCGGAAACGCTGGAGTTCTGGCGAGGGCTGTACGCGGAGGATGTCGATCCGGGTGAGAAAGTGTCGGCCTGTAACTTCGGCGAAGAGATGCTGGAAGAGCTGATTAACGATGAGCTATTCATCGCTAGTACAGAGATGGGTAGACATGCCGTATGGAGGACGTTGCATCACGACTGCGAGCCGGGAATCTGGTTTACGGTCGAAGACGACACCCCACTGAGCTACGATGCGGACGGTTCGTTTTACGAGCCGATTCGAATGCGTTGCACTCCTGAGGAGCTGATCGCGGATCTAGGATTTAATCCAAATGCGCTGCACACATCGGTAGCGGTCGGAAAAATTCTTCACGTCGCCGCGGACGATGAGGAGCTGTGCTTTGTGCCCTGCGGCGAAGACAAGGCGACGCACCTGTTCGTCGAATCTCGGATCAAGGCGATCGAGGCTGGCGAGGAAGCGGCGGGCGTAGCTGGCGGTCAGTTGCCGTACACGGGACTGGGCGTAGCAATGCAAAACAGTTTGCTCGAAAGTGGCGTGCTCGATTTCTTCAGTGAGTCGCCGGAACTGAGGCGCCAGTTTATGCTGGTGCCGATTCCGGAGAATTCGGCGCTCAGCGTAAACGTAAGAAATTGCTGCTACGAGTGGCAAAAGGAAGACGAGGCCGAGCGTGAGGCGTTCAAGAAGAAGGCAGAGAAAATCGAGTTTGAGCAGCGGATGGAGCTGCTCGACATGATTGATTCCGAGTTCGCGGATCTACACATGGCGCTCGAAAGCGCCAGCGATCAGATACACGGGCTGAGCGAGGAGTTTAGCCGGGTGTACACTGAGTTGATCCAGAAAACGCTTGATGATGGCCGATGTGTAGTGATTGAGGCGCCGACATCGGAGCTGTATAGGGTGGATCATATACAGCCGTCGATCACGGCGTCGATTTCGGAGATCACCAAAGCGCTGGACGCCCAGCGCAAAGAGCGGACAAGGCTGAACGAGTTATCTACAACTCGCAGTGTCCGGAAACGGGCGTGGATTGAGTTTGCGCCGAGATTTATCGAGCTGCAACCGGTAGTGCAAGAGCTTGGAGGATTACTCCATGTCTATTATGCCAATGTCACGCTGACGTTGCCGGATGATCATGAGCTGAGGACGCGCTCGTACACCTGCTCAGCAAAGGGACTGCTGGCGTGTATGCGCGATCTGAAGCAGGGCCGTAGGGACCTGTACGAAGCGGAAGAGGATATCGCCTTCGAGATGATGAAGCTGCTAGATTCTGACGACTGAAAGGTCGAAGGCCCCCGAGAAATCGGGGGTCGTTTTGATAAAACGGAACTTATTGTTTCAAGGCTCTTGCCCGCTTTTCTCGAGGCGCGTCCGGTCAGCCCGCCGTTGCGGGTGCCCGGCGCTCATGCTCCTCGTAAGTCCGCATCCTCTTCGAAAAGCAAACAAAAGCCTCTGAACATCTACCGTTTTATCAAGCGACCTGCGTACCAACTACGCCGAGGATGCCGCGGAGGGCGTAGAGGGTGTCTTCGTGCGAGCGGACGGTGATCGTGTCGACACCCATGGCGACGATCGGGTAGTCGTTCCCTCCCGGCTGAGTCATGTCGCCGAAGTAGAGGACGTCGTCTTTCGTGACCTTGAGTTCCTCGAGGAGGTGTGTCATGCCGAATTCCTTGTTCATGCCGGGGGCGGCGACGTTGATAGAGGTCGTGCCGCCGATTTCGTATAGGAAGTCGGGGAGCTTCGCGCGGCATTTTTCGACGATAGCCTGGCGCTTTTTCATGTCGGGATCCCAATCGTATTTCTCGGACGTGCCCATGGTCTGGCCGAGGGCGGAGAAAGTGACCTGGGACTGGCGGTTTTCGATAATTTCGTCGCCAGGTTTTAATCGGTCGGCTTCCCAGTAGCCGAGCTCTTTGGCGGATTCTTCCAAAACCGTTGTAATTTTTACAACATCTTCCGCTTTGAGCGGGTAATTGTAAATTTGGTCCCAATCGTGATTATTGACATTATACTTGTAATATTGCGTACCTTGAGCGACGAAGAGGTGGAGATGGGTGAGCTGGTCGTCGGTGACGCCGGCGGTTTTGAGCGGGTCGACGATTTGGATGAGGAATTGTTCGTATTTTTGGCCGGAAATCGGGCAGATTTCGAAGTAGTCCAGGCAGCGGACGAGGACGGCGGCGACGTCGGGGGAAATCGGGGTCTTCGCGATGTTCAGAGTCTGGTCGACGTCGAAAGCGAGGACTTTTTTGGTCAATTTTGCGGTGTGGTGCATAGGGCCTCCAGTTATTTGCCCCAGTATAACACAGATTGTGTTTAATTGCGAGATTAGGCAATCGGGTTTAGAGGTGGGCTTTCGTATGGCCATGATAGCCACTTTTCATCATCTTTTCTTGGGGCGCGTCCACGACGCCCGCCGTCGCGGGGTCGTGGCGCTAATGCTCGTCGTAACTCCGCACCCCCTGCAAAAAAAAATGATGAAAAGTAGCCATCAGGCGTGCGACAAGACCTTAAACATATTTGCTAATCCGCTATTGACAACTCTGGTTATCTGTGCTACAATAGAAGGATAGGCTTTGCCTAGCAGTTTATGAGAGAGGAAGCTAACGATGATTAGTAGGGATTTTGTAGCTGCTGGCGGAGCAAATTCTATCTAGGGGGATTTTTTAATGGAAAATCTGAAGAGTGTAGAGAAAGCGGAGAGCGCGAGAAATCTGAGAGGTGCCGAGAATGCGGAGAGCATGGGAAGCCCGAAGAGTGCAGGGGGCGCGGAGAGCGCGAAGAACCCGGTAATGACGGCGATTGAGATTCGTGATCCGGGAGAGTGGGGACGTGCGACGAAGCTAGTGCCTCACGATGGCTGCTGCGCGGTCTGCCAGAGGGGGACTCTGACGGAACAGCCGAATCAGCCGCCGTACGCGATGGTAATCGATGCGTCGACACATGTTGCGATCAGCGACAGCCCGGCGTCAAATCTCTTAGGTTTAACGCCGACGGGGGCTTTTGCGAGCGTCCTACAGGCTGGATTGCAGCTGAGGTTGCGGATGACGGAGCGGCCGCTGCGGGAAATCATTGAAGATTTGTCAGATGTGCTGACAGAGATAGTAGAAGAACTGAAAATGCATCTGGGAAAGATGGAGAACTTTCATGCGGCGGCGTCTCTGGGCGTGTGTCGGCAGGTGACGCGGAACGGTGAGGAGCGTTGGGGTATCCTGTTACTCGGCGACGCGACGGCGGTAGTCGAGTACGCAAATGGCAAGATTGAGGTTCTGGAGAACCCGAATCGTGAAAAGTTGCGGAAAATGCAGGACGAAGTGCTGGCGGAGATGATAAATATTGTCGAAGAAGCGAAGCGCGAAGGTCGCGAGACGCCGCGGAATGTGTTCGAGGCGCTGAAGACGCCGAGGATTCAGAAGATGCTGACGCGGATTGCGGAAAGGGCGAATACTCCTGATGGGTACTGGGCGCTAGGTCTGGACCGCGAAGCAGCGATGAACGCGGCGCGGTATGAAATTCCCTGCCGCGAAGTGAAGACGCTGATTTTACACAATCGGGGGTTCAACTACTCAATTTTGGGCATGTCCGGGAAGGAGATGCTGCAGCGTTGCAAGACGCCGAAGGGTCTCGAGGAGATCTGGAACCGAATTCGCAAGGCCGAGACGCGGGACGCCGATGGCGAGCTGCAACCGCGGTTTGCACAGCATGAAGATATGGCGGTCGTACTCGTCGAGTGCAACCCGACGGCTTATGCTTAACTCTCTTAATACCCCTGGAAACAGGGGTATTTTTTATGGGAGAGATGGGGGCGCAAGGTGGTGATTTTATGGTATAATGGAGAAAAGATAGTAGCTAAACGCGGAGAGATTATGAAATTATCAGAGGAATTAGTGTGGCGGGGGTTTCAGGCGGAGACGACGATTAAGGATCCGGCGGAGTTGGATACGCGGGCGTCGAAGAAGTTTTACTGGGGGGCGGATCCGTCGGCTGATTCCCTGACGATTGGGAATTTGGCGGCGATGATGATGTGTGCGTGCTTCGTGCGGCATGGTTATAAGCCGTATCTGTTGGTCGGGGGCGCGACGGGGCAGATTGGTGACCCGAAGGAAAATGGGGAGCGAGATCTGAAGTCGCTGGAGGAAATTGAGCATAATAAAGCCTGCATTAAGCGGCAGGTGGAGCGGATACTGCGGAGCGAAGATGCGGTAATGGTGGATAATTACGACTGGTTTAAGCGGATGAATTATCTGGAGTTTTTGCGCGAAGTGGGGAAAAATTTCTCGATGACGCAGCTGCTGGATCGGCAATTCGTGCAGAATCGAATCGGCGAGGGCGGGAGCGGGATTTCGTACGCGGAGTTTTCGTATACGCTGATTCAGGGGTATGATTTCTTGCATTTGTACCGGGAATATGGGGTAGATTTGCAGCTGTGTGGGGCGGATCAGTTCGGGAATTGTTCGAGCGGGATTCACCTGATTAAGCGGCTGGAGGGGGCGACGGCGGATGCGTGGAGTACGCCGCTAGTGATTGATCCGGCGACGGGGCGGAAATTCGGGAAATCGGAGGGGAATGCGATTTGGCTCGATGCGAAAAAGACGTCGATTTTTGACTTTTATCAGTTCTGGCTGGGGCAGCCGGATGAGGCGGTGGAATATTTGATGAAATTCTACACGCTGTACGGGAAGGATGAGGTCGAGGCGCTGATGGCGGAGCAGCAGGCGCATCCGGAGGAACGGAAGGCGCAGAAGGCGCTGGCGTACGGGGTGACGGAAGTGGTGCATGGGCATGAGAACACAGAGGCGGTGGTGACGCTGACGGAGCGATTGTTCGGGGGCGAGCTAGCGGATTTGGCGGAAGATGAGATTCGGGAATTTGGGGCGTACCTGGCGACGGCGGAGCGGGGGGCGAAGTTGTTCGATGCGCTGGTGGAGACGGGACTGACCTCAAGCAAGAGCGAGGCTCGGAAGCTGGCGACGGCGGGGGCGATTACGGTGAATGGGGAGAAAGTGGCTGAGGACATAGAGGTTACGCAGACGGCGGTTTTGAAGCGGGGGAAGAATAAGTTTGCGGTGGTGAGGTAATAGGTGGTGAGGTAATAGGGGTTGTATTTTTGGGGAAATCTGTTATACTAAGAAAGCACTATATCGACGGACGATTTGGGCGGGAGCTTGGAGAGTCTGTGGACGATTTCGGAAGGAGTGAGTTCTTTGTATTTCGTGTTAGCATTGGACTTCGGGTACACGTTGGAGATTGACACGCGGTCAAGTATTGAGGATTTGGCGGATGTCGTGATTGAGCTGTACGCGGAGGACGAAGAAGCGGTCATTTTGGCGCAGTCGTATGTCTATGCTTGCTTAGCACGGAGTCAGAAGATTCCGGCGGAGCGGCTGGTCCGGATTGAGACGGGGCAGTCGGGGACGTTTACGCTGAACAAGGGTAGTACGTATGATGTCCTGAAGATTGCGAAGCGGATAATTGAAGAACGGCTGGAGACAGCGGAAACACGGTCGAGATATGACCGAATCGTGCAGCTGGTGGCGCATTCGCTGCATACGACGCGAGCGATGCAACAGGGGCTGTCGATGGAATTGATTCTGATTCCCTACGGCAAGATGCCGACGAGGCTGTACGAGACGGCGGCGCAGTGGTGGTGCCGGAGTGAGGCGCTTTGGAGGCTGCGTGAGGCGATAGGGTTTATTCCCTTGAAGTTGGCAGGACAAATCTAACACGTGAGCCACCTCGGAAACGGGGTGGCTTTTTATGGGATCTTGTTATGATTCGATGGAGATTGCGTGGCGGAAACAGTATTACAAAATTGTAAGTTGGTGGAATGTGGGAGGTATGGTATAATGGTATCATGGCTAAAGATGAGTACAATGCGAGGAAAGACTCTGGAAAGCGGAGTAATATGGGGGTTTATTCGAGTTTAGTTAATCAGAAGAAGAAAATTGCGAGTAAAGCGAGCGAGCTAAGTCCGAAACGTCCGCAGGGGTCTGCGAAAGGGAGTAATGGGAAGCCGTTAAAACCGTTGCCGAAAGATCCGGTGAAGCGGTTTTTTGCGCATTTTCGGTGGGAACGGATTAAGGCGTATTGGTTCTCGAAGGCTGGATTGAAGCGGATTGGGAAGATTCTGGCGGCAGGGTGTCTGATTGGGATTATTGTGATTGGGGCACTGTTCGTGTATTACAAGAATCAGTTGAAGGAGATTCAACTGAATGATTTGACGATTGCGGAGACGGTGAATACTTATCTGGACCGGAATGGGGAGTTGCTTTGGGAGGATAAGGGGGACGCGAATTATCGGCTGGTGGTGGATGAAGAGGATATTTCAACGTACGTGCGGCAGGCGACGGTGGCGATTGAGGATCGGAATTTCTATTCGCATCCAGGGGTGGATTTGTGGGGGTTGATGCGGGCGGTGGTTTCGACGGTGAGTGGACACGGGGTGCAAGGCGGTTCGACGCTGACGCAGCAGCTGATTAAGCAGGTGTACTTCGCGGATGAGGCGGC
The DNA here is from genome assembly GCA_964442535.1 of uncultured Candidatus Saccharibacteria bacterium. Classification (GTDB taxonomy): domain Bacteria; phylum Patescibacteriota; class Saccharimonadia; order Saccharimonadales; family Saccharimonadaceae; genus Nanosyncoccus. Next base: position 42,120 of record CAYTZL010000002.1, read on the forward strand.
GTCGGGAAATCGTGGCGGTATTTCGCGGAAGGTGAAGGAATTGATTCTGGCGATTGAGCTAGAGAAGATGTATAGTAAGGAGCAGATTATTACTATGTATCTGAACGAGTCGCCGTATGGTGGGCGACGGAATGGAATTGAGAGTGCGGCGCAGACGTATTTTGGGAAGAGTGCGAAAGAGCTGAATTTGGCGGAGTCGGCGCTGCTCGCAGCAATTCCGAACAATCCGGCAGTACTGGATCCGTATAATACAGCTGGAAATGAGGCGCTGATTGCGCGGCAGCAGAAGACGCTGGATGTGATGGCGGAACTGGGATACATTACGAAGGAGGAAGCGGAAGAGGCGAAGGCGGTGCCGATTCTGGATCAGATTTTGCCGGAGAGTAGTCAGTACGCTGATATGAAAGCGCCGCATTTTGTGGTCGAGGTGAAGAAGCAGCTCGAGGAAAAGTACGGAATTCAGACAATGCGGGCGGGCGGATATACGATTAAGACGACGCTGGATCTTAGAGCGCAAGAGTTTGCGGAGCAGGCGGTGGCGGAGGGCGATAAGCTGCGGTATCTGAACAACAGTGATAATATCGGGCTGGTTTCACTAGATGTGGAGACGAGCCAGGTGATTGCGCTAGTGGGGTCGATCGACTGGAATACGCCGGTTTATGGCGAGGTGAATGCGACTACTTCCCTGCTCGAGCCGGGTTCGTCGATTAAGCCATTGCTTGATTATGCGCCGCTGTTTAATCAAAAGGGTGACGTTGTGTACGGGCCGGGGAGCATTACGGTGGATGAAAATATCGACTCGTTCTATTGTGCGGGGGCGACGGGGGCCTGCTCGATGTCAAACGCGACAGGGAGGTTCTATGGTCGAATTACGATGCGTGAGTCGCTGGCGAACTCATTGAACATTGGGGCGGTGAAGGCGCTGGCGCTGGTGGGGATCGATAAGGGCCTGGAGACGCTGCATGACTTGGGTGATGTATCGTATTGTAAGGATTCGTCAGCGGGGCTGTCGATGGCGATTGGTAGTGGCTGCGCGGTAAAGATGGTGGAGCATGCAAACGCTTATGCTTCAGTTGCGCGTGGCGGTGCCTATAAGGATTTGTCGTATGTGCTAGAAGTGACGGATCCGTCCGGGAAGGTGATTGAATCTTGGCGGGATACTGAAGCGAAGCAAGTAATCGATGAGCAGGTGGCGTATGAGATTTCTAGTATTTTGAGCGATGCAGAGGCTCGCGCGAAGTATAACTTCGGTCAACAATCGTATTCGTTTGGGTTCGTGGTTCCGGGGGTGTGGACGGCGAGTAAGACTGGTACGACGACGACTGCGAATAGCGCCGTGGCGAAGGATTCGTGGATGGTGAGCTATTCAACGGCGATTGCGACGGTGGTTTGGAACGGTAATCACGATGGGGCGGGTCTATCGAGCAGTACGAACCAGATTGCGCGGCGAGTTGTGAATGATTATATGGAGAAAGTTCATAAGGATTTGTACGCTGCGGAGGGGAAGTGGAAATCTGGGGACCAACCGATCAGACCGGCGGGAATTCAGGAATTGACGGTTGCGGGTCGTAAGGATATTTGGCCGAGCTGGTACAACAACGAGAAGTCGGGCGGGACACGAGAGACGGTGACGTTTAACAAGGAGACTGGTTTGCAAGCGACGGAGTGTACGCCGGATAACTTAAAGATTGAAGTTGAGATTACGAAGGTGAAGGATCCGATTTCGGGGACAGAGTCGGTGTCGGTACCAGAGCCATACAAATATGGCGAGATGGATACTTGTACGAGTAAGCCGTCGAGCCCGGCGATTCAGATTTTGCCGACGAATAATGGCGGAACCTCGGGTATTCAAATCACCTTCGGTAATCCGGACGGGGAGGAGCTTGAGAGTTATAAGGTGATTGTGAACGGCGAAACTTTGCGGAGTGGCGAGGTGACTGATTCGCTGATGTCGTCGGGGATTTCCTACACGCTGAAGGGGTCGGAGAAGCAGATTGTGGTGGAAGTTATCGATGCTACGGGGAAGACGCATAGACATAACTACAACATAAACTAACAAACTCCCCCTTCGGGGGGAGTTTGTTGTGGGGCGTGGCAGATAGGCGTAGCTGGTAGTTCTTGGAGCGGTGTGAGTGGTGCGAGCGTCGTTAGCGTCTTGGACGTTGTTAGTGGCGATTCGTATTAGAGCGGGAAGTTTTAGGTGTACTTGAGGTGTTAGATCGGTTCGTGCCGCGGCGTTTGCCGGTTTTTGCGAAAAGCATGGTGCCGGAGGCGGTTTGGTTTAGACGAATAAGCTCAACGTCGAGTTCTTGACCAATTTTGTCGCTGGCGTTGTCGACGACAACCATAGTGCCATCACGGAGATAACCGACACCTTGGTGAGGATTGCTGCCGGTGGCGATGATTTTGATCTTGATATGTTCGCCAGGGAGATATTTTGTGCGTAGAACTAGGGCAAGCTCGTTCAGGTTTAGCGCGTCGATATGTTCGGTGCTGGCGAGTTTTTGGAGGTTAAAATCGTTAGTGAGGATGAGGCCATGATTCGCTTTTGCGAGTTCGAGAAGGCGATTGTCGACCGGAGTGCGGTCGAGTTCGTCGTTGAGAATAGTAGTATTGAAGAAAACCACACGCTCAAGCTCTCGGACCATGTCGAGGCCGGCGCGAGCGCGGGCTCGCTTGTCGGAATCCTTGCCGTCGGCGAGAAGCTGAAGTTCGTTCGTGACACTGCGGGGGATAATCAGATCGTCACCGATAAAACCGGTTTGTGCTACGTCGAGCAGACGCGGGTCCATGAGAGCCGACGTGTCGACGTAAAGTTTGCGGCGCTGGTCGCCGGAAAGCCAGGGTTTTTTAATATTCTTTGCTACCAGAAAGGTAGTTTCGCCGAGAAGGGCGAGTAGTATGATTGTAATAAATAATTCCATTATTATATTATAGCATAAACCCCGAGCGTTTGCCTATACGGGGATACCTCTGCCGCCTTTCTTGAGGCGCGTCCGGTCAGCCCGCCGTCGCGGGTGCCCGGCGCTAATGCTCCTCGTAAGTCCGCACCCTCTACGAAAGGCAGCAGAGGCATCCCTGTATGGTCAGCTAACAGATCGTACTATGAACCTTAGAGGTGGAATTATTCTTACAAAGTGTGGTATAATATTTTTAATGCTCTGGTGGAAGCGAGTTGGGAATACTGAAGTACTTTAATAACTGGTTGATTACTAGGGCTTATTTTTCACAGGACCTCGGCTTATGGATCTCGAGACTGAATCTCGAGAAAGATCAGACTCTACGGAAAGGTGATGGTTTGTAATGTTTAGAAACGATAACGGTGCCTATACGAAGAAGTTGCATCAGGTAAGTTTTCAGCAGGCGAAGAGGGAGCTGAAGGGCTCGACGAAGCCGCTGGGAATGAGGAGGAAAACGGTGAAACGCCGACAGCGGAAGAAACGGTTAAGTGAGCAGTGAGGTGTGAATAATGGACAAAAATGCAACTCTCGGCGCGGAATTCACGGATCGAGATCTCGAAGGACTGCGTATAATGTTGTATAAGGCACAGATGTTGTTTTATGGCGACGATGAGCGGCGCGGTGGGTTAAAATCACTCATGATGAGCGGAGGTCAGCAACAAAAGATTTTCGAATCCGACTTGAAAGAAACGATTGACGGGAACGGCGGCGTGGTGCTGGAGTATATTCAGGGAAACTGGAGGCTCGTGAATAAGCGTAGCGGCGGTAATCCGTTCCATCAAACTCTGACCGCCTTTTATCAAGGGAAGATTTGCTTTGAGGTGCATTATCTCGGCAGGTTCTCGACGATGAGTAAAGGTGCGTGCGCGACAGTGGACGCATTTTTGCAACAAATGATGCTGCTGACGATTCCGGAAATGTCCGCTTATACCTTAACTTCGGACACTACGGGACCGGGCGGAATAGAATTCTGGATTAGTTGCGACCAGTGCTTGAAGCGATTTAGGGGAAGCTGTGTGATTACGGCGCCTGATAATGAAGCACCTGGCGCAGACGGTACGCAGAGCAAGGCGTCGACTAGGCGGGTTCTGGAGATGGTTTATCACGGCGGCGTACTAAACTTAAGGTAATCAGCGGATTGGGCGGCTCTTTCGGGCCGCCCGTTTTAGTTGTCGTTCTTTAGTCTGTAGGCTGATCTTCGCCGTGCTCACGAGCGTAGGTAGATTTTTCTTGGAGGATTTTTTGGTATTTTTCGACGAGATCTTTGCGATTTTCGAGCCGAGCGACATCGATAGCGAGATGATAGCGAGAAGCTTGGTTTAGGCTGAGCATTTCGAAAGGCGTGGTCGTACTTCCTTGCTCCATGAACCCGTGAATATACAGACGATCAGGATGAGTGTAGTGCGAGAAAATACCGCGGATGGTTTCTGGGTAGCCGTGGAAGTTAATGATGACGGGCTTATCTTTGAGAAAAAGTTGCGAGAACTGGCGCGGAGAGAGTTTGTGGTCGGTTGTGCCAATGGCGTTGTAGGAGAGGGCGGAGATATTGACGAAACGGTAATGTTTATCGGGGAGGTCTTTGCGCAGAAGATCGATAGCGGCTAGCGCCTCGCAGGAAACAATGTCGCCGACGCCGGCAAAAATATAGTCCGGATCATCATCGGAGGCAAAATCAAGAATACTAGCGCCGCCGGAGGAAAATTGTGCGTCGGCTTGGTGGGAATCGAGCCAGCGGGGTTGATCGGTTTTATTAAATGTTGTAAGATTTACAACATTTTTAGAGTTCGTCATGTAGATAAAAGCCGCCTCCGCTGCGACGTCATCGAGCGGAAAAAGGCAGTTCACGAGATTACTAGGATTGCTAAGCAATAGAGAAATGAGCGCGGGGGACTGGTGCGTAAAGCCGTTATGATCTTGGCGCCAGCAGGTACTCGTCGACAGTAGATTTGCGGCGAGGATGTCGGGGCGCCAGTCAACTTTTGCAGATTGTTGCAAAAATTTAATATGCTGCATGATTTGCGAGGCAATGATAGTAAAGAAGGATTCGTAGCTTGTCATCGCGGCGGGCTCGCCGTTCATGAGGTGGCCAACCATACAGGCGAAGAGGGCGTTCTCGGAGAGCATTTCGACGATGTGGCCGTTGGCGGCTTCGGGGAGATCCCAGTCTTTCATTGGCAAGGTCCAGGCGCGAGCGGAAATTTCGTAGGTGGCATCGAGTTTATTGCTAGTGGTTTCGTCAGGCGAGAAGAGGTAAAAGTCGGGATGTCGGAGCATATATCCGGCCATGGCGGCGCCGATGCGCTTCGCGGGAGAAAAACTGTCTTTACCGGGGTTGTCAACTTTATCAATCATAATGTAAAACCTTTCTCAGCATTAAATAGTTCGGCGAAATCATAACTTCTGAGCCATTGGTCGAGAATTTTGAGTTCTTCGGGGTCGGTCTTAGCGTTCGGTAGAGGGATTTGGTGGGCAAGGTAATTGCCGGCGACTTTGCGACCATGGACTTCTTTCGGGCCGGTAGCGCCTTTCTCGGTTTTGAGAATTAAGAATGGATGTTGATATTTAGTTGATTCCTTGAGGGACTTTTGGAAAGCGTCCGGAGAATCGCCTTCGATCCAGAGCGGCGTGTAGCCAAAACCACGGATAAGTTCTTTGAGCTCGCGCTCAGATTTGCGGCCGTAGAGAGTAGGGCCGGAGATTTTGTAACCGTTGAGATGTAAAATCGGGAGGACGAGGCCGTTATAATCATGGTTGCCGGCGACCTTAACGAGATTGAGCGAGGCAAGTGCGCTGGCAGTTTCTAGCTCCCCGTCGCCGAGCATGACGGCAATAGTTTTCTCTGGATGACCGAGAGCGTAGCCATAAGCGGCGCCGAGAGCGTAGCCTAGTTCCCCGCCTTCACAAATAACACCAGGAGTGATCGGGCTAGCGTGCGACGGGAAGCCACCGGGCCATGAAAAATTTTTACAGATGTAAGCAATCCCGGATTCGTCGCGAGTAGCTTTCGGGTCAACTTTTTCGAGTTCGCCATCTAGAAAGAGGTTGGCTTGGAGCGCGGGAAAGCCGTGGCCCGGGCCGAGGATAAAATGAAAATCCCGACCGAGTGCCACGTCAGGAGCGAAGAATGACCGAAGATTAGCATAGGCAACATTAATGCCATGGCATGTCCCCCAGTGACCAAGCAGGCGAGGTTTAATATCGTCCGCCGTGAGCGGGTTTTGTAATAAAAAGTTATTTTGCAGAAAAAGCTGCGCAACGGTCAGGTAGTCGCAGGCACGGACGCGACGTTGAATGGCTTGTTCGGAATCGCCCATAGAAATACTCATGGTTATATTATAGCATAGATGGATAAAAACTACAGTTGCTTCGGCTCTAGTCGGAGGTTAGGCGCGACCGACTTTCACCATAGCGGCGCGAAGAACGGAACCGTCGTAAAGATAGCCCGGGCGGAGAGTTTCGAGGATGACTTCGGTATCGCCGTCGCCGTCTTCGATCGAGATCGCTTCGTGAAAATCAGGATTAAACTCGGTACCAGGAGCGGACTCGATAAGCTGCAAGTTTAGGCTATGCAGAAGCTTTTGAAAATTTTTCTCAAGAGGTTTTAGCTGTTCCGGGTAGGCGGTAATCGCGCGGCTCAAATCGTCGATGAGCGGGAGGAATTTTTCTACAGTGGCGTATTTTGCGACTTGCATAGCTTGGGACTTTTGGGCGTCTACCTGCTTACGAAAATTTTCGAAATCAGCACGCGTGCGCTGCAGATCATTGGTTAATTCTGCGACCAGAGCGGCGTTCGGGTCGGCGTCCTGATTCGGTTTCGTCGTCGGATCCGGAGCCGCTGCGGGAGCTTCCTCGGGGTCGGACTGGTGGGGTTTGACTGATTCTTCAGATGATGGTTTTTGCATAAATTCTCCTTTACTTTACGGCTAGTGCCTCTTCTAAAATATTGCCGGCAGAACGGACTAACGACATGACCCGGATGTAATTTTGTCGAGTAGGGCCGAGAACCCCGATGTAGCTTTTGTCGGAATAGGGCGAGCGGAAGCGGCTGATGATAAGAGATACTTGAGAAGTCTTACCAATCGGATTTTCTTGGCCAATGAAGATATTGAGCGGCTGGCCCGGCGAGGCTTCGCGGAGCCATGGTTCTAAGTTGTCGAGAAGTTTCGCTACGTCCTGAACACGCTGAGTATCAAGGAATTCCGGCTGAGTAAAGAGGCGCGAGATGCCAGAAATGTAGAGTTGATCACCGATCGTCGCTAAGCCAAGATTCCCCGTCAGTTCGACTAGAGAGTCGACAGCGCCACGGATAGCGAAATCGGCGCGAGTCTGGGAATTGATGCGTACTTCGAGAACGCGGTTGCTACGGTCGGGGGATTTTTCGTGGTTCAGGCCAGTACCAAGTTTTGCGATATCTTCGATCGCCTCAGGACGCTCGGAGATTGCATTAACGTAGTAACGGTAACCGGCATCGGTCGGCACGCGGCCAGCCGAGGTGTGCGGCTGTGCGATATAGCCCATCATCTCAAGATGGACCATTTCGGAACGAATTGTAGCAGAAGAAACGTCAAATAATTTTGCTAAAGTGACGCTACCAACCGGAGCGGCTAGCTCGGCGTATTCTTCTATAATTGCAAAGAGGATACCCTCCTGTCGCTTAGTTAAGTTCATGCTTTAAGTATAGCAAATTAGCAGTCATTTTACAAGATTGCCAATAGCTTGAAATTATAGTTTAATCTGTTATAATCTTTCTATGGAAGAGCAGATTGAATACATAAAATCTTGGTTAGGCACTGGAAGTATTAATATTTTCGGGTTACCGATGAGTGGAAAAGATACGGTTAGTGTGAATTTAGCGAAAGCGCTGGGTGGTCGTTCCCTGTCTTCGGGGGATATTGTGAGGGAAATGGAAAAAACTACAGGGCAAGCGCTAACGCATGAGGGGAAGTTAATTCCGTCGAATATATTTTACAGTTGGATTTTGCCATATTTTGAGCGTCCTGAATTGAAGAATATACCGCTCGTGCTTTCGTCGATTGGGCGCTGGTCGGGAGAAGAGGATGAGGTAATGTCGGTAGCACGGGCGAGTGGGCATCCGATCAGGGCGGTGATCGAGTTGCAGCTTTCGGAGCGGGACGTGATGGAACGCTGGGAGGCGGCGAAGATCTTAGGTGACCGAGGGATGCGGGCCGACGATATTGATCCAGAAGTTTTTCAGACCCGCTTAGTTGAGTATCGAGAAAAAACTATACCGGTGATTGAGCATTATCGAGATCTAGGGCTTCTTGTTCCGGTGACGGCGACCCTCTCGCGTGAACAAGTTCTGGATCAAGTTATTAGTTCGCTGGCGGACTTTGCGAAAAGTGCGAGCTAGCTCACGGCGGAATTGCAAGATAATATATAAGACGCCGCAAGCAACTAAAATAATGACAACGCCGAGGGCGACAAAAGTAGTTCGGTCACTGCGGGTACTAGGGACAAGGGCGTAACCAGCGCCGTCGTTATCGCTTTTGATTTTGCGGCAGCGGTTCGTTTCGGGGTTGCGTTCGTAGCCTTTGGCGCATGGTTTCTGAGTCGATGCGGATTCGATGTTTTTACAGCGTCCAGTGAGCGGGTTGCGGTATTTGCCAGCGGGGCATTCTTGAGTTTTTTCTTGAATAGTGGTGGCGTTGACGCAGTTGCCAGTTGCGGGGTTAATAACTTTGCCAGTGGGGCAACTACGGAATTCTTGATAGATGTTAGACTGATTGGGCGTGATGTTGTAGGTTTGCGCCCACATTTCCTCGCCCTTTTGGTCGAAGAAGCGAGCGTACGAGGTGGACTTTTTCTGACCATGAACATAGACGAGCTCGTCAACAACTTTCTCATCTGCGTCGATTAGCTCGACGGTGTTCGAGGTGGTAGGGTTTTTAGTGAGGGAAAAGTTTCCGTTCGGATAGTAGGCGTAATATTGATTAGAGCCGATACTACCAGAAAGAGGGTAGTTTTTCTTTTTATAGCGGAGTTGGCAGCCGGATAAGGCGATTTCGTGGTCGGTAGGGTTATAAAGTTCAATGAATTGTTCCGCCTTGTCTTTAGCGTAGTAAGAATAGACTTCGGTGAATTCAAGTCCGCGACACTGAGAAGTTGCGGGAGCCGCGGGGGTAGTAGGAGCTGTGTTAGGTTTAGTTCCCTCTTCGCTTGGTTCATCTTCGGAGGGCGGTAAAATTAGTACAGAATGGGAAGCATCGAAATGTGGAGTATATTCGACCTCGTGCGCAAAAGTATTCGTGTCGAGATTACGGACGAGCGTGGTAGGATTCGCACTCTTAAAGGCTTTTGCGCAGTCGCCTTTTCCATTCCAACAAACGCTGTCGACTACTTCGTCTTCATATAGTAATTCTAGAGGTCCGGCCGACATGGCGAGACTGGTCGTATAGACCAGATCGGACAACTCGGAATCTGGGGATTTAGTATATTTCGCTAGGAGATACTCGCCGGCCATGAGACTCCCGTCCGGAAAACTAATAATGATCGTGCTATTTCCGCTACTATTAGTATACCGAAGCGAAAAACCGGCGAGCGAAAGTGAAGCGTCGGTAAGATTCTGTAGTTCGATAAGCTCGCCGACGTCGCTGATGCCATCGATTTTATAACCTGGGTTGATTGCTTTGATAATAAGGTCGCTGTCGGGAGTAAATGTGTCCGCAGGAGGAGGTAGGTCGGGGTCTTCGATAGGAGGTTCGGTAGGATCAACTTCGGTTTCGGTCTCCTCGACGTAATCGCTGAGCGATTTTTGGCGATGTGACGCAAGCATATCGGAAGTCGTTAGCGGCGCAAAGGCAATAATGAGAGCGCCGAGAATAAAACTAAATTTAAAATGTGATAAAAATTGCTTCATGCCGACAGGATAGCACACTTGGACGAAATTCTACAAGCACTAGCATGATATTTTCGCAAAAAAGTGCGATTTGGGCGAATTCCTGAAGGAATCCCCCCTTCCCATCTTAACCGAAAACGATAGAAAATTGCAAACGCAAGCACGATGTTTGGAAAATAAATGTTGTATAATATATTGAGCCTTAAGTTTCTCGCGGAATAATTTTAATTCTGATTTTGTATGTTATACTGGTATTATGGATATGTTTATCCCGTTTAGTGAGGTGATTTTAGCGGCAGTGATTCATGCGACGTTGCAGCTGGGGCTGGGGGCGTTATTGTTGCTTTATCATGCGAGTTTGGGGAAACATGTGCAACGGAAGACACGGAATTTGGTTGATAGTTACATTTCTGGGGTGGGGATGATGGTGTTTTTGATTTTGTGTACTTTTGCATTTGTGTTGGATCGGTATTTCGAGAAACCGCTTTATGCGGAGGAGTTGGTGATTATTGTAGGGATGCTGATTGCATTGGCGATAGCGGCGTGGGCGATCTACTATCGACGCGGGAAGAGTACGGAGTTGTGGCTACCGAGGGTGGTGGCAAGGTTTATCGACCGACGAGCGAAGGCGACGAATAGTAATACTGAAGCGTTTTCTCTAGGGGTGCTGACGAGTTTGGCGGAGATGCCGTTTACACTGGTGCTGGCGGTAGTAGCGGCGAACAGCGTGCTATCCTTGCCGTCGACGCATCAACTTCTGGCGATTGCGATTTACACAATTATTGCGATTATCCCGCTCGTGGTGCTGCGATTGGTGATTCGAAAGGGGCGTACGGTAGTGGATGTGCAGCGTTGGCGAGTGAAGAATAAGACTTTTTTGCGGATTCTGACGGGAGCGGGATTCTTAGTTTTAGGGTTCTTCGTGTTTGCTTTTGAGGTGTTGCAATGAACAGGCTGAAAAATGATGGTGGAATTTATTTTAATGAAGAGGGAGTGAGAGAAGATTTAATGAGTTCGGCGAAGGCTTTGAGGATTCCGGCGGGCGTGGCAGAGTCGATTGTGAGGAAGATTATGAAAGAGGTGAAGGTAAAAGTGAAGAAACAGGACATGGTTTCGGAGGAGAAATTAAATCGGTGTATAGCGACGGTGGCGAAAAAATATAATCCAGATTTGGCCTATGTTTACCAAAATCGTGGTAGAATAATATAGAGTTGGTGAGTAGAAGAATGGGTGGAAAATACGATTATCAATACCTAGTGATTGGAAGCGGTGCGGCGGGGAGTGCGGCGGCGTTGTTGGCGGCGGGGCTGGGTGCGCGGACGGCGATTGTGGAGGCGGACCGATGGGGCGGGACGACGTTAAACTATCGCGACGTGCCTTATGATGCGGCGCTAGGATTTGTGCATCGTTATACTGAGGCACTGACGGGGGCGCGAATGGGGATTGCAAGTTCGGGGCTAAGGTTTAATTATCCGATGGCGCTGAATTGGCAGGCGACGGCGGTGCGACGTGCGGGGGGCGGTAGTCATAAGATTTTTGATGAAGCAGGGGTGGATTGTTATCGCGGGGCGGCGCGCTTTGTAAGTCCGCATGAAATTATTGTGGGGGATAGACAGATTAGTAGCGAGCGGTTTTTGATTGCGACGGGGACGAGCTTGACAGTGACTGGAATTAAAGGCGTTGAAAGCGTGAGTTGTTGGACGCCGAATACAGCTCTGAGGATGTCACGGCTGCCGAAGGTGATTATGGTGGTTGGTGGCGGTTCGACGGGGTGTGAGATTGCGGAGTATTTTGCGTCGCTGGGAGTTCGAGTGCTGATTGCGGAGGCACAGGACCGGTTGTTGCCGCGGGAGGATCCAGAGGCCGGAGAAGTGATGGCGGCGCACTTGAAGAAATTGCGCGCGGAAGTGTTGACGGATGCAGAAGTAGTGGCGGTGGCGCAGGACGAGAAGAGCCGGCGGGTGTTTTTCAGACATGGTGAGCAGGAGAAATCGGTGCGCGTGGAGGCGATTGTGCTGGCGACGGCGCCGGAGCCAAATGTGGATTTGGGGCTAGAGAAGGCCGGAGTGAAGTGCGAGGCGAAAGGAATCGTCGTGGGGCAGAATTTGCGGACGACTAGCTCGCATATTTGGGCGGCTGGGGACGTGATCGGAGGTGAGAGTTCGATTGAACGGGCGACTTATGAGGCGAAATTAGCAACGACGAATGCGCTTAAGAAGAGTAATAATCTAGTGAATTACATTGGGTTTACGCGAATGACGAATACGTTGCCGAAGGTTGCGAAGGTGGGGCTGAATGAGATTGATTGTGAGAAGGTAAAAATGCGACACAAGGCAGCGCTAGTGCCGATTGAGACGACGAGCGCAGCGAATACGCATGATTTTCGGGAAGGGTTTGTGAAATTGGTGGCGGATTTGCGGGGGCAGGTGATTGGGGCGACGGTAGTGGCACCAGAAGCAGATTTGGTGGCGCAAGAGATCGCACTGGCGGTGCGGAGCGGGACGAGAGTCGATCAGCTCGCGGCGACGCCGCATGTGGCGTCGGGATGGAGTGAGGCGACGAGAGCGGCAGCGAGGGCGTTGGTTTAGATAGCGCCGAGCAGTGGTTCAGGTGACGGCAATCGAGAACTTGACAAAATGCTTATGGTGTGATAGTATAGAGGTAAGCTGCTCCGGTCGGCGCTATCTGTAGTGTCATTCTTTAGTGATAATGGTGCCGGATTGGAGCGAAAGGGCGGCGGCGAGATTCTCGGGGGCGGCGATGATGCCGATTTTGCCCAGCCTAGCAAATTCGGTGATGGCTTGAATTTTGGGGAGCATGGAGCCGGGGCTAAAATAGTCGGCGGTGAGGTAAGGTTGGAGCATGGAGGCGGAGACGTGGCCGAGGGCGGTTTGGTCGGGCTGGCCGTAGTTAAGGTAGACCTGTGGGACGGCGGTGACGGATACGAGAATGTCCGCATCGGTTGCTTCGGCGAGTTTTTCGGCGGCAAAGTCCTTGTCGATGACAGCATCGACACCGAGTAATTCGTTGTTTTGAGTGCGGATGACGGGGATACCGCCACCACCGGCAGCGATTGTGAGGACGCCGGCGTCGACGAGTTGAGAAATTTCGCGGCGTTCGACGATGTCGACTGGTTTCGGCGAGGGGACAACACGACGATAGCCGCGCCCAGCGTCTTCGCGCATAGACCAGCCGCGGGTTTCGGCGAGAGTTTGGGCCTCGGCGGCGGTGTAGAATTGGCCGATTGGTTTCGTCGGATTTTGGAAGGCAGGGTCGGTGGGGTCGACGAGGACCTGGGTGACGATGCAGGCGACCGGCTGCGACTTGTTAAACTGGGAGAAAGAATTATCGAGAGCTTGAGTGAGCCAATAGCCGATCTGGCCCTGGCTCATCGCGACGGCGGTTTCGAGAGGCATGGCGGGGGCGGCGTCGGTAGCGGCAGATTCTTCGTGGATGAGAATATTGCCGACCTGAGGGCCGTTGCCGTGGACGATGATGATGTCATACTGCTCGGAGAGCTGCGCGATCGTGTCGCAAACCTCGCGAGCGATTTGTTTTTGTGCTTCGGCGGTCGATTCGCCGTTTTTTTGGAGGGCGTTACCGCCGAGAGCGATAACAACGCGTGTTTTCTTCATTGTTCAAGTATAGACGAAAAAGATGAATTTGGCAAATTCTCGCGCCCGAGCTAGGGGTCTTGTCACATAATCATCCACCCAGCCATGCGGAGGCGCTTCGCCATCTTTTCTCGAGGCGCGTCCGGTCAGCCCGCCGTTGCGGGTGCCCGGCGCTAATACTCGCCGTAGCTCCGTACCTTCTTCGCAACAAAGTTGCTCCCGCAGCCGTAGCGCCTAGAAAGAAAGCGAGCTTTCTTTCTAGCTACGGCCACTCCTGCGTTTCGAAAAGTGGCGGAAGCGCCTCCGCATGGCTGGCTGTCGAATTTTGCAACAAGATCTCTAGCTAGAAGCCGGGCTTACCGAGGAGGTGGAACATGTTTTTCTTGTAGGCTTCGACGCCGGGCTGGTCGAAGGGATTGACACCGGAGAGCTTAGCCGAGAGAGCGCAGGCGAGTTCGAAGAAATAGACGAGGGCGCCGAAGGAGCGCGCGGAGAAATCGGGAGCTTCGAGCTCGAAAACGGGGATACCGCCGGAGCGGTGCGCGTCGACGGTGGCTTCGAGGGCTTTCTGGTTCATGAAATTAAGGGTTTTGCCGGTGAGGTAGTCGAGGCCGTCGAGGTTTTGCGCGGAAGCGGGGAGGGCGTAATCGACGTCGGGGGCGACGGAGAATTCGAGCATGGTTTCGAAGATGTCGCGGCGGCCGTCCTGGAGGTACTGGCCGAGAGAATGTAGATCGGTAGTATAGGTGACGGAGGCGGGGAAAATTCCCTGATGCTGTTTCCCTTCCGACTCGCCGAAAAGCTGTTTCCACCATTCAGTGAAGAGGCGCAAGCTCGGCTCGAAAGAGGCGAGAACTTCAACGTCGAAGCCACGGCGGAGCAAATCGTAGCGAGCGGTCGCGTATGCGGCGGCAGCGGAGGCGGCAGGATCGTCGAGAACGGCGGAACGCTCGGAGGCGGCGCCAGACATTAACTCGGCAATGTCAACGCCAGCGACGGCAAGCGGCAAGAGGCCGACGGCGCTTAAAACGGAGTAACGGCCGCCGATATTATCGGGGACGATGAAACGTTCGTAGGATTCCTGAACGGCTTCGTCATGGAGGGCCCCAGCGTTGGCGTCGGTAGTAGCGTAGATACGCTCGGAGGCGGCAGCGCCGTATTTCGCGGATAATTTTTCCTTCAGGTGGCGGAAAGCGACGGCCGGCTCGGTCGTAGTGCCGGACTTAGAGATGACGTTGATCGAGAAATCGGCGTCGCCGAGAGTGTCAAAAAGAGTCGAGAGTTTGCGGGCACTGAGAGAGTTGCCAGCGTAGAGGATCTTCGTCGGGCTCTCGGGGCGAAGGGCGTCAATAAGGGCGCGATGTCCGAGGTAGGAGCCGCCGATGCCGATACAGATGAGATATTCCGAGTTCGACTGGATCCGGGCGGCGGCGCGTTGGATGCGGGAAAATTCCTCGCGGTCGTATGTCTCAGGGAGATCGAACCAGCCGCCCATCGGGTCGGACTGAATTTCGGAGATGAGCGAATTAATTTTAGCGGGGTCGACTTCGGTTGGCTGAGGTGAGTGGAATTTAATCATGGGACTCCTTAATGTTTACCGCGTTTAATGTAAGCGTCTTCTTTCTCGAGATTTGCGCGCAAGGTGTACTCGCGGCATTCGTTCGCGGCGTTACAATTCGCCGGCTCGTAGGTATAAGAGCCGCCGTCGAGGCCGAGGTTCGTGCCGAAGGGGTCGGTAAAGAGGGCTGGGTCGATAACCGGCAGGACTTCCTCGGAAATCTCCGTCGGATAATAACCATAGGTAGGATAGTAGTATTCCTCGAGCGCGTAATACATAGCGTTGATCGCGGTTTTACGGTCGTCGTCACGGTTCATCGCGTCGACGTTGGATTTTTGAATGAAAAAGATAATCACAAGCAGCGCCGCAAAAGCGACGACAATCGTC
>CAYTZL010000002.1:57504-66001 GCA_964442535.1 uncultured Candidatus Saccharibacteria bacterium
TAATGAATGTCTTGGTATGCCCGACACGATTCGAACGTGCGATCTTTGGTTCCGGAAACCAACGCTCTATCCAGCTGAGCTACGGGCACTTGCGTGATATCTTTATTGTACCACTCTTGGCTATAGATGTAAATGTACACAGGCTTCATCATTCATCCGCCTGCTATGCGGAGGCGCTTCGCCATCTTTACTCGAGGCGCGTCGCGTCAGCCCGTTGGCAAATTTCGCTTCGCGAAATTCTGCTGCCTGCGTCGCTCAAGAAAGAAAACTTTGTTTTCTTTCTGTTCGCTATCCTCGGCATTTCGCGGGTGCCGCGCGCTAATACTCGCCGTAGCTCCGTACCCTCTTCGCAACAAAGTTGCTCCCGCAGTCGTAGCGCCTAGAAAGAAAGCGAGCTTTCTTTCTAGCTACGGCCACTCCTGCGTTTCGAAAAGAGGCAAAAGCGCCTCCGCATGGTTGGTGGGTGAATTATATAGCAAGACCGGTATATAAAACTAGCTGGGCGACCTATAGAATCTCAATGTTCGACTCGTTACGAGGCTGGATGTTCTGGAGAATGAAATCCCGACTAGAGTGTGGTATGTCATAATAGTCGAAAAGTGCCTGGTCTAAATCAGCGACCGTATGTTGCCAAAATGGTAACGAAAGGTCGGGAACTGGGATATATTTATACTTATCACGAGCAGTGTTTTGCGAATCTTTAGCTAAAAAGAGCAGCGCGCGGAAGAATTTAGTCATAAAATATTTGGCCATTTTTATAGTTTCGTCATGATTAGAAAAGGGTCCGAATTCAATGAAAGTTTCTGAGCAAACATCGCCGGGCCGTGCGACGCAGATATTTGCGTATGACCCGCCAAGGCCAATGGAATCGGACATATTTCCCCAGGCTTTTGGAACGAAAAGTTTGTAGCGATCGAGGTTCCGACTTTCTTTTGGCAGATCGGCGCGTGGAATGAACTTGTAGCCACGTTTACCATCGGCAAAAAGTCCGAACAGTCGGACGTCGCTCGTTTTTTCACGACGATCGCGAAGCTGGAGATGATATTTTTCTGGATTACGAAGTGGGTCGGCGTAAAAGCCATACGGTTTGCGCGATGAGCCAAGAGGTTCGACCTTAGGAAAATCTTTTAGCAGATCGATTAGCGTTGTTAGCTCCTGCGGTTTGGTAACTTCCGAAGACTGAATGGATAGAGTCATCACGCCAACGTCGCGGCCGTACTCAAGTTTACGAATTTTGCCATGATTGTCATATTCTCGATCGCGCAAAATGATATTAATTCCGCCAGTACCAATTTCCGGAAAAATGCGATTTTTGCCCTTTTCGTAATAATGATCGAGACTAACGATGTGCGGATCGCGTTTATAAAAAGCATTATTGATGCGACCGAGACCATTGTGATTATGCGGTTTTTGCCAACCGATCGGAAAAACCATGCAGAGTAATTCTGGATCAAGATCAACGGCAAGTTTATAAAAGTCAGCATAAACTTGGCGACGTCCGGAACGGTAAGGCGGGTTGCCGATGATGACATCAAATTTCATATCTTGGCTCCTTTCTTGGGGATTATTTTGGTAATTTGATTCTAAAGCCGAAACAACACGGAAATTACGAGAGATTGCAGCGAGTTCAGTGTCAGAAAATTGGATCGTTGCGAATCGAGAGAAGCTGAGAAGCGTATTTAAGGTCGATAAGCGGTATATTTCATGCGGGGACCAGGCATAGATTTGTTGGGTGAGGATATGGTATAAGCAGTCATGGTCGGAGGTGAATTTAGGACGCGTGTAAAGGAAAAGTCGCCGCAGGATTTCGGCTAAGAATAGTCCACTTTTTGACGCGGGATCAAAAAACTTAGCATCAGTAGATTGGAAAATATTTGGGTGAGTTTTTTCTAGGTAATCAACCATCTTAATAACGAGCGAAGACGGAGTAAAAATCTGTTCGCTATTTTGCGTTGGAATATAATTAAAAATGCTACACAGTTCAGAACGTAAAAAATAATCTGAAAAGGATTTTTCACGGTGCATAAATTCTCGCATAGCAACTGTGCAATTTTGTTCATGAAAGTATTTTTCTTGAAGCAGAATTTGGAATTCTTGCTTAGTAATGTGCGTAATAAATTTAAAATAATCATCAGGAACAAGTTCTAATAAGTCTTTCAATTCAATATCCGGTTTGCCATAAATATGGAGAAGCAACGGGATAGTTCTAACAAAACTACGCAATTTATCACGACAATCATTCTCAAAATTATGCTGTTCATGAATGGCGCGTCGATAAGCTTGTGCGTGAATTTCCGTAAAGGCATCATGGACAATTTCCGAACAGCCAGAGAGTTGTTCGGTATCCTCAATAGTAGCAAGCGTTTGCAAAATTTCACGTTGTTCTTGATTAAGTTTTGCGTACTTACCGCGTTTTAGTACATCATCATAGGCTTGCAGTAAAAATTCAGTATTTGGCACCAGTGTTCCTTGCTCATCGAAATTGTTTGGCGATTTTTTTAGGCGATGTGGAGTAATTTCAAAACGCTGTTTTGGTGCAGCGCTAAATTTGCTGATAATCTCTTGCGCAGATTCCGACATGTGTGAAAAACTGCGGAAATTAAAAAGTTTGTTTGACGAAATAAATGCGCCGTCGACAATTTCCTGTGCGATAATTTGTCGAGGAAGGTTAATAACTTCTTCGGCGCTAATTTGCTTAGTTTTATGCTGCTCAATTAGACTAATATCTAGATGATCGAGCAGGCCCGTAACTGAGTCGAGCTCGCTGAGTTGATGATCAACGTTACACAGGTTGGTTGCGTAGTCACGAATAACGGTCAATGCACGATCGGGAGCAAAATCAAAAACGAGACAGTTTTCTTTTTGAAAATGCCGATAAGCCCACGGGTTTTGAGTCCGAAAAACGGCTTGTAGATACTGCGACGCACTAATACGCGCAAGATCGGAGTTATTATAGAGCATGAAAACCGTTGTCCATTCCGGGATGGTGATGCCGGTGGTGAGCTGGCCGCAGCTTAAGGTGATCGTTCGGGTATTAAACGGGTTATCACTAATAGCTGCGCGAATTTTAGTGAGAAGCTTATCGCTACGATAGGAATCTGCTCGGCCGGCAGCTAAAATAATTGTGAAGCTTTTAAAATATGGGTGCGACTGCAACAACTTTTGCATGGCGATACATTCGTTCACGCCGGACAACAGCCAGAAACTATGTCGCAAATACCCGCTTTCCGGATCGGGCTGCGTATAGATACTTTTTATTTTGTCGAGCCAGTTCAAAACAGAATCTTGATGAATAAAACCTGCGCTATTCGCGCAAAAAAACTCACCTAGATCGTAAAGATTAGTTGAGGAGCTGGAGATTTGTGAAAAATCTTTGAGCGTCGTAGTGTAAAATTTAATTCGCGGAGATAATTCCGGACGTGTAGACAAGCTTTTTTGTTCGTCGAGATAGGACCAGTTGTAAATTTGTTCTTGTGAGAAATCTTGGTTAGCGACGGCGCGAAATGGCGTGCCGGAAAGATAGAGTGTAAAATTAGTATGAAGTTTTTCTAGTAGATGTTGAGTTTTTGAGGTCTTAATTCCCTCGTGGCCTTCGTCGATAATAAGTAAATCCCATGGCTTATCAAGTTGGAAAATCCATTGGTTCTGAGTTTTAAAAACATCAGAACTGACTTCTTTGCCTTTTAAATCTTGTAGCGAAATAAAGAAGATGAGCGGACGATGTAAAAGCTGTGCATTATTGATGAGTTCTGCGCGTGAGTAAATGTGATATTTTTCGTTATTACACTCTATTTCTCCGCCTTTTGCGGAAGCAAAAATGTAGTTAGATCGAGGTTTGATATATTGAAAAAAGTCTCGAGCCCAAGCGTCGGATACAACTGGACGATTCGTAACAATCAAAACTCGGTCGGCGTTGATTTTGAGTGCAAAATGGTAGGCGGAAATAGTTTTACCAAAACGAGGTTTTGCGTTCCATAAAAAACGGCGGAGGCCTATGGATTTTTGCCAATAAGAATAGGTACGCTCGATAGCGTCTTGCTGTTCTGGACGTAATTTTAGTGAAGACGCATGCTTATTCATAATAACCGCTGAAGAGTTGTGTTGTTACTGGCAAACAGGAAGGGCGCAGTCGGTCGCCAGTCGGTAAATTGAATCTTCTCTGGCTGCTCCAGGCAATCAGCAACAAGAAAGTTACGTTGTAAAAATAGGTCGACAAGCGGAAGAAAACGATAATCGAGGAGGTAGTTGCTAAAATGTGATTCGATAGTGGCTTTTAGGCGTTGCCTAGCAGTACTAATATAATCACTTTGTATATCGAGGCCATACATATTCGATAGCGCAACTAGTGCCTTCATTTGTCCGTCTTGCGTTGGTTTAATTTTGCGAAGACGCCGTTGCAAAATTTCGACAAGAAAATTCCCCGTGCCGCATCCGGGCTCAAAAACCTTTTTATGAATGTCTGAAATTAGCGGCTCGGAGCGGTCGCACATTACCCGAACGAGATATGGATTCGTAAAGAAATCATCTTGGTTTTGTGGCGCTCGCATACGGAACTAAGCTACTTATTTCTTTTTGAAAAATTCTTTACCGAGTCCGCAAAGTGGGCATTTGTAGTCATCCGGCACTTCATCACCATAGTAAACATAGCCACAGGCGGTACAAACCCAAGCGGTTTTTTCTTTTTCAGTAGTAACTTTAATAAGGTCGTTCTTGTGCTCCTGGTAATAAGCATAACTCATTGGCCTGTCGTCACCCAAGACATCAGCCTCAATCATACGGCCGATATATAATGTATGGGTTTCGGTATCGATAGCGTCAACTTTTTCGCAGACCATGTAGCCAAGAGAATCCTCAACAACCGGAATCCCTTCCACGTCAAATGTTTTAACTTTTTCAAATTTATTTACATCTTTAGAACTGTTAAAGCCAAAAACTTGAATAATTTCAGGGTCAACTTTTTCGCCCAAAACAGAAAGCGCGAATTTGTCGTTCTCCTGTAAGAGTTTATGCGAGTGGTTAGTTTTAGCAACGGCGATAGTGATTAGCGGCTGGTCGCCGGCGCTAGCACGAGATACGGCGTCAACAACACAACCACCACCATGAGTCGTAAGTACGTAAACACCTTGAGTAATCTTGCGGGTAACTTTTGGATTTTTCATTTAACCTCCATCTATATTAGACAAATCTATTAAATTGGATTATCCTGATAATTCGGGAATCTTCTTATATTGTAGCATAAATCGCACCGAAATAGTCACGCTGGTTTGAAAAAGTGTGCTATAATAGACAAAGTTTATGGGAGTGAGGGTAAGTTGAGTACTATAATTAATGCAGTTCGGGGGTTTTTGATGGCGCTGGCGGATAGTGTTCCGGGTGTGAGCGGCGGGACGATTGCTTATTTGCTGGGTTTTTTTGATAAATTTATCTATTCGCTGAATTACTTAATCAAGGGGACACGAGACGAGCGCAAAGAGGCGGTTATATTTCTACTGAAGTTAGGTATAGGCTGGGTAATCGGGATGGCACTATCGGTTAGTTTGCTTGCTAATTTGTTCGAGGAGCACATTTACCAGGTTAGCTCATTGTTCCTAGGCTTTATTATTGCGGCAATTCCTATTATGGCTCGCGAGGAGAGTGAGCATTTGCGCGGAAAACCACGGAATTTGGTCTGGGGCCTGGTCGGAATGCTGGCAGTGATAGGGTTGTCATCGATTAAACTGGGTGGAGCGATCGACGTGGCAAACTTGAATTTCGGCATGATGTTATATGTTTTTGTAGCTGGCGCCTTAGCGATTTCTGCGATGGTGTTACCAGGGATTTCCGGCTCGACTATCCTGCTAGGTTTTGGTCTATATATGCCTATCATATCGGGCGTAAAAGACCTCCTGTATGGCAATTTTGGTAGCTTTGGACTGATTCTGGTTTTCGGATTAGGTATCATAGTGGGGATTCTAACGACTTTAAGAGGTATTAAAAAGTTGTTAGATAAACGCCGTAGTGCTGTGGTCTATGCGATTTTAGGGATGATGGTAGGATCGCTATATGCGATTATTATCGGACCGACGACTATGAAGATTCCGCAAGCCGCTCTGGATTGGCAGAGCTTTAGCTTAATATTTTTCATAGTGGGCGTGCTGCTCGTAGTCGGGTTACAGTTCGTAAAGACAAAGTTGGAGGCACGGAAGAAGGTAGCTGCTACTAATGTGTCGAACGATGCAGAAGAGAGCTAGGCTTGGGGATTTTGCGCCGCCATTAGAATGTGTTCGAAGAGAGCGGTTACAGTGAGCGGACCGACTCCGCCGATTTTAGGGGTGATGGCTTTTAGGTCGCTCTGCTCGCGTACGCTATCGGAAACATCGCCGACCAAAATGCCACCTTCACTCGCCGTACCAGCATCAACAATAATCGCGCCAGGCTTAACCATTTCTGGTTGGACAAGGTTCGGAACGCCAGTAGCACTAACGAGTAGATCGTAATTCCTAAGTTCTGCTAGGTCATCGCCACGCTGGAAAACCGTCACGTCATAGCCGGACTGCCGCCACATCTCGCTGAGCGGGCCACCGACAAGGCGACCGTGGCCGACTATAGCAATTCGAAGACCCTTGAGGTCGATATCGTATCCGGTCAGAAGCCAGTTAATAGCAATCGCTGTAGCGGATTCGAATTTATTCTTTATATCACCAGATGGATAACTATTTTTTGCATTATTCGTCTGGTGATATATTAAAGATAGGCCATCAACGTCTTTTTCGGTTTTAATCCCGGCCAGGATCTCGTCAACACCGTCCATGTCTCGGAGCGGAAGCTGTACGATTATCCCATGTACGTCTGTCATATTATTCGCCTCATCAATAGCCTGAGTGACATCTTCTCGAAGCCAGTCTTCGACAGCTACTTCAATATCTTCACCATATTGCTGCTTGAGGTGGACATACTTAGAAATTACCGGGGTATCGCTATCACGAATGATAACTAATCTAGGGATAATTTTCTGAGCGCGCAGTCGCCGTGACCAATGAAGCTGATTTTCTTTCATATATGCGGCGATTTCGGCGCCATTTAGACTTTTCATAAATCTCTCCTCTACTAGATAGGTTTATTTTGTGGGCATTTCGACTGGCTCTTGCTCGAGAGTATAGCCGAATTTCCGTTTAACGGTCTCGATGATCTCTGTGCGAGCTTTGTCGAGGTCGTGGTAGCTGCGCGCGTTTTCGTTAATTAAGACTAAGGCCGCGTCTTTGCTAACTCGAAAACCGTAAAGTTCCCTACCCTTAAAGCCGCACTGCTCAATCAGCCAGCCGGAGTTAATCTTGCCGTCGCCATCAGTATTGCGCCAGATTGGGATATTATTAGACTCAGCGAGATCGGCGGCTTCTTTATCTAAATGTATATTTTTGAAGAAGCTGCCTGCACTAGCGACTTTAGCGGGGTCAGGGAGTTTTTTAGCACGCAAAGTGCAGACCATGCGGCGAATATTCATAGGGGACATATCCGTTTCGTGGTGCTCGTCGATATAGGCTTGTAGCGATCGATAAAAAGGTGGCTGCATTATTTCTTTGCGCAATCGTACGATGATAGAGATAACAAAAAACCGACCTGCATCTACGCCGTAGTTAAACCTAGTATGGCGATAGCCCATTTTCATTTCGGGCTGCGAAAGCGTAACGGTCGTTCCAGTTTTTGTATCATAAACGTTAGCTGATTCGATAACTTGCGCAAGGTCCTGACCATAGGCGCCGATATTTTGGACTGGGGCTGCACCGACAGTGCCAGGAATCATACTCATCGCCTCTACGCCAGAATAGCCTCGTTTACAGGCAAATTCGACGAATTCATCCCACTCGACGCCGCCCATACCTTGCAACAATAAAGTATTCTCGTTCTCGCTAATAACGGAAATGCCTTGGATTCGATTCAATAAAATTACACCGTCAAACCCAGTATCACGGCCGATAGTATTAGCGCCTCCGCCCATAATCCAAGTTGGTAGATTTTTCTCCTGAGCAAAATTATATGCTAGAGCGATATCTTCCGGCTGCTCAATATCTACAACATGACGCGCCACCCCTCCCAATCTCATAGTGGTTAGGCTAGCAATGGGGATATTCTCACGAATTCTCATATTGATATTATACCACTACATCGAGCTAATTTTCAATTGAGTTCTCTTTAGCTGAGATTTTGGCGAGCTGGCAAGTAGCTTTTGCTGAATTTCGAAAATCTGGAGATTTTAGTCTTTATTTTTGTGGCCGATAGTGATATAATGGAGGAAATCTTGATGGGTCGGTAGCTCAGCTGGTTAGAGCATCTGCCTCTTAAGCAGAGTGTCGTGGGTTCGAGCCCCACCCGACTCACCATAGAGGTTTTGGAAGAACCGTGTGGGGTTCTTTTTTGTTGCCCGTGGTTAAGTTCTGGTGCGCGGTTATGTTTACCGGAATAATCGATTTAATGCGGAAAATGTGTGTATTTACATATCTGTCTTTCCAGAGAGTAAAGT
>CAYTZL010000003.1:0-50573 GCA_964442535.1 uncultured Candidatus Saccharibacteria bacterium
ATTATAAAGTGACTTCTTCAAACCAGCTCGCAGATTTATTCTTTGTGCGGGGCGGCTACGTCAATCCTAACAATACTAATAAGTTCAACAACGCCGGCAACGAGGGCGATTACTGGTCCTCTCGAGCCTACTCTAATACTAGCCAAGCCTACAACTTCAACTTCAATACCGGCGTCAACCCGTCCAACAACAACAATCGCTACAACGGCTTTTCCCTTCGCTGCCTTTCCCGTGCCTCGATCTCCGAAAAATGCAATTATTCTTTCACAATTCTCCGCCCCAGCCGCCGCCTCGCCAACCTTTTTAGCATAAACACGAGGGCTTTCTTGACGAGCGCGGAGGCTGAGGCGGAGAAATCTAGTAAGGAGATGGCAGGATTACGGGTGAAAATCGCGAGGAGCTATCTGTCAGACAGGTTTGGGAATGCTACAAGGAGACGATGTGCATCCATATGTATAAACAATGCAGCGAAGAGGATAACCGAAATAGTGGCCATCTTTGAGCGAACCGACATCCCTGCTGTCAAAGTATAGGCTGTAGGCTGTGTAGATGCTAGAGTCCGCTCGAGAGGACCAATAGTAGCCGTGCTGTCCAGCATAATGAAATTTGTTAGTAGCGGCAGGATTGACTCGTCCACCCCGTAGGAAGAAGAGTGGGGATAGAGCTATATCATAATTATTGTTTCCGCCTACTGTGCTCATCTCAGCTCCCGCTGCCACATTCACTTTGCTTTGCACTCCATATTGCTGCAGCATATACGCAAACGTCCCATCCGTTGTCGCGTTACTGCTCGGCAACTTCCAGTTCTTCGGACAAACGGAGCCACTTGCGTTAGAATCCGTAATACCTTCTCCAGTCCCCGCGGTCGCGGCATTCCATTGGTAGTAATTACCGACTAGGTAGTGTGCGTCATAGATCCGGCAAGCACCAGAAGCACTACTATTCACGGCCGAATTCGCTGTCTTGGTACAGCTGGTACTGCCATCAGTACCTTTGTAGCTGGTCGCTCGGTAGAAGTTCGGATCGGTACTCGGTGTCCAGCCAGCCACGTTCACAAAGCCTTGTCCAGAACAGGCACCTAACCCCGTATTATTACTTGAACAAGCTGTGGTTGCAGTTGGGGTGTTCAGAACATATTCCTGCAAATCCCAAGAGTATGTTCCAGTGTTACTAGTGCTACCAGTCGTAATGGAGGTCGTCGTAGGCGTAGAATTAGACCACGTAAACGTCTGCGTTGGATCAGCATCGCGCGTTGCCAGCACGCTACTTCCGAGATCCAGGTCTAGATTCTGGCTCATCCAGCAATTTCCGTCGCGCATCTTAGTTACCCAATAAAATTTTCCGTCCCGTTCATCCCTCAAGTGTGCCGTATCATTTACCGAGGAGTCGACACATTTGTCTATTGTCATTTCCTGCATCGTCTTAATCCCACCAAAAGTAGTAATACTCTTCGGCTGTGCCACCGCAGAAATCACCACTGTATTTGAGTAATTCCCTCCTGGCTGCGACGCGTCGATTTTCGCTCCGAAGCACATGGTAATTGTCTTTGTCGTAGTCGACGATAGTTTTCCGCTTCCGACCGTCTCTCCAGCGCTCAGCATTCCTTTGTAGCTTGCCGATTCACTACAATCAGTATTACCATCAGAATAATACCATCCCCACCGATTACTCATCTGATTCAAAGTCGTCGCGCTAGAAACCCCCTGAATAGCATTCTCTCCACTTGCCAGGTTCGGATTTCCGCTTACCTTTATCGTGTAGCCATCCGTAGCTCCAATCGTTACATTCGCCGTCTTTTTTATCATTCCCTGGAGTTTACTCGGGTTTTTTGCGTTCAAGGTTACGCTACTAGTTTCTGTACCTAAAGATATTGTTACCGACGAGGCTTCAGCTTCATCGCCGCCGACGTTGAGGTCGATATCCCAGCCGTTGCTTTCACTAGAGCTACTACTAGAGCTATTACCATCAGTATCGGAGCCAACTGCTAACATCATTCTCGCACCAATAATCGGATTCATCATTATTGTCGCCGAGATCGCCAATAACCCAATGCTCACCACTCCTATCCTATTAAACTTTCTACTCCGCTTCCCCATAAGCCCTCCTTTTGAATTAATGAAATACGTTGGTGCATTTTCGTCGAGTGCGACAGACGGATATAAAAATGGCACCACGAGCGTGGTGTCTTATATCCACAACCAACAGTAAGCAATGCCTACAGCGGTGCTCATGGTGCCATCCTTAGCTGCACGCAGAGCATTACTGTTACCAGTTGTGAATATAAGACATATTTATTGTAACACGGTTTTTTGGATTTGGCGGAAAAATGCGGTTTTTCGCACGGGCAGAGTTATTCTCTCCTTCCTCCCTAGCTTAGGACTAGGTGGTAGGGATTAGGCAGCGAAGGGAAAAGCCGACGTAGCGACCGCTGCCGTAGCCGGACGGATTGACGCTAGTATCGAAGACGAGGTAGTAGGCAAGGGTAGTGCTAGAGTAGGCACGAGAGGACCAGTAATAGCCATTCCGGCCAGCGTTCCGGAAGGGCGCATCAGGATAGTTTAGATTGACAAACCCGCCCCGCACAAAGAATAAGGGACTAAGAGCAATGTCGTAATCATTACCATTTACGGGACTAGCTACTGCTCCTGCTGCAATGTTTACTTTGCTTTGTACCCCATACTGCGTCAGCATATGCCCAAAGGTCCCCTTCGTCGTATTATTCCCGGAGTTCGGCAACTTCCAGTTCTTCGGACAAATACTCCGCAGTAATAAATGTTCGGTATCCATAACAGGAATCATAGTTTTCTCAAACTTGCCCAAAAACGCTAAAATGGGCAACTTTGAAAATAGCCTTAACAGAGGTAAACCAAAAATCAAACTTGCCCATTTTTAATATTTTGGGCAACTTTTCGAACCCGCAAAATCCCCGATTTTCCACCATAGAACCCGAACAAAACACTATGAAATCAGGTTCGCAGTCCGCATAAAAATATCCCAAAAATCCGCCAAAATGACCTAAAATTAGCTCTAAATCTGCGCAAAATGCCCGAAATCGACGTACGCCTAGCCCTCTCCGCCGCCTTCATTCTCCTCTAGCTTCGCAATAAGCTTCTCGACAAACTCGCGGGTTTGTTTCATGCCGGAGTTCGGGTCGCTGGGGAGGAAAAGTTCGGGGTCCTTGACGAAGTCAAGCGAGGTGATTTGGCGGTAGATGGCCTTCGCGAGGCTTTTAAGCTCGGCTTCGTCGGCGTCGTTAAACTCGTAGACTTCGTCGTAGACGCGGCCGTCTTGGTCGGGGGTGACGAAGAGGATGTGACCTTTGGTGATTTGGTATTTTTGGTAAGTCGGCGAAGTGTTGAGGAGGAGTTTGTAGAAGCCGAGCTGTAGGCGGTAACGGTAGGCCGAAGGCTGGCTGAGGTGGAGTGGCGAGCGTTTGCCGGTTTTAAAATCGTAGATTTCGATGGTCTTCGACTTAGGGTCGATTTCGATGTGGTCGAGCTTACCGGTGATCGGGACGCCGTCCCAGACGAGATGCTCGGAGGACAAGTTGACCTCGGCGTGAGCGTTCTCATGGCGCAGGATGTTGTTGAATTCTTTGAGGGCGCAGGCGAGGTTATGCGTGCCGGCCTCGAGAAGTAGAGCCTGATCGGCGGAATCGAGCGGCGTGCGCGGGACAGCTTCGCGGAAGACGGCAAGAGCGGCGTCATCATCAAGCCCCTGCTCGGTGACCTGCTCGAAAACTAAGTGCGCGAGATTACCGTAGCACTGTTTATAGGTTGCCGGCTCGCTCGGGGCGTGGAGAATAGTGCGCTGGTAAACCGCCTGCGGACCGGCGTAAGCGAGATCGATAAAACGCGTGAGGTCGGAGGCGTTGAGGCGATAATTCTCGACCCGCGAGCGCAAAAGCGACTCGACGGCGGGCGTGAGCTGTTGATAATGCGCGACCCAACTCAGACAAAGCGTATTGATCTTCTCCGCCGTGCTAAGCTCATCATGATAGGTAATTCCCTGCGCGGCCTCCGGGAGGTGCGGCGAAAGCTGCGCGACGTCCTCGGGACTGCTTTCGTGGAGATAGGCGAGCCGAGCGATGCGCTTGCCGTCGCTGTTCGACTCGGCGTTGGTCATGACGAGGCTTTCTTTCGCGCGGGTCATCGCCACGAAGAGAACTCGGAGCTTTTCGTCGTCGCTGATGCCGGTGTGGCGAATCTGGATAAGATTGCGCGGGAGGGCAAGGAGATTGTTGTTCCCTTTCGCTTTACCCCAAGAGAGATCGTCGACCGCGGTCAAAAAGACATACTTAAATTCGAGCCCCTTGCTCTTAAAGGCGGTCATAACCTGAACGGCCTGGCCGGAATCGCTATAATTACTAATGCGCATAATCTCGAGATTCGCCTGTTCGTAATCGTCGATCGTGGAGATAAAATCGGCAAGTTTCGGGACGAAATCAGCACGATCCGATCCGAGAGCCTTAGCGTGGGCGAGGACGGTCTGGCGGAAAGTCGCGAGATTTTCGTAAAATTCGAGGAGTTCAGCTTCGCTGCTATTTTGGCGGTAAAACTCGAGGTAGGGCGAAGTGTAGCCGTCGAGCTCAAGCGTGCCGATGAGATAATCGAGCCAAAGTTCGAGCGGCGCAGTGAGCGATTTCGTCGCGAGGTTAGCGAAAAATCGCGCCAGCGGAGCGAAATCCTCATGCTCTTCGAGCAGTTCGAAGACAGTTTTGCTCGAAAAACGCTCTGCGAAAACTTCGATCGCGCTCGAAGCCGGAATTTGCCAAAAATCCAGCGCGAGAATCTCGAGGAGCTGATGCGTGGGCTGCTTTCCGCTAGCAAGCTGACTAATAAAACGCGACACGGTGATCAGCGCACGCATTTTCGGGTCTTGGAGCAGATTTTCGCGTTTTTCGTAGGTGATTTCGAGATTTTGATCCTTGAGGTACGGAAGGATGGCGACGAGATTTTTGTGCTTCGGGGCGAGAATGGCGATTTCGCGAGGATCTTCGCCGGAGTCGACGAGGCGGCGGATTTCCTTTGCAACCCAATGATACTCCGCCTCGGCACAGGGGAATTCGTGGCGCGAGATACGGGGAGCGGAGCCTAAAGTATCCTGATCCTTCATCGAGGTAAGGGTTTTGTCGATGTCTTGATAATTCTTAACGAAGCTGTTCTCGATTTGGTCGGCGATCTGGCGCGAAAGCTGGAGGATTTCGCCAGTGCTGCGGTAATTTTTGACGAGCGTGATGACTTTGGCCCGATAATGTTCCTGAAAATGCATCAAATTCGAAGCATTAGCGCCCTGGAACTCGTAAATTGCCTGGTCGTCGTCGCCGACCGCCATCACGACCGGCTTTTCGTAATCGGTTAGCAGGCTAATAATTTCGAATTGCGAAGTGTTCGTATCTTGAAATTCGTCGAGCAGGACGTATTGGAACAACTCGGAGAGGCTGAGGCGGAAGCCGGTGTCGGTTTTAAGGTAATGAATCGCGCGTTCAATCATGTCGTTAAAGTCGAAAAGGCCGTTACGCTGCAAATATTCATCATACTGGCCCATTAAGCTCGCGAGCGAGAGTAGTTTCTTATTCGCGATGTAATCCTTGAGGCGGTAGCGCCCGTCCTGATCGGCCTCGAAAACTTTCGTCTTCCAAGCGGTCAGCTCGCGTACACTCGGCTTCTCCTCGGCGGAAAGTTTTGTGATAATTTGGTTAAGCTCGCGGGTCAACGTATTCGCGATGCGTTCGATATTCCCGACGATCGGCTCAGGGCTAGTAAACCGGGCGAGCACTTCAAGAATTGGCTGGTAAATCTCGCTGAGCGCAACTTCGAACTTGCAGCGCTTCGGGGCGTTTTCGAGAATTGCACTAACTTCTTCGCTAATTTCGCGGCTGTCGGAGATATTCTGTTCGGCGATTTTTTGAAGATCACGATCGGTAAGGCGCGCCGCTTTCGCGTTGCCGATAACTTCAATAATATCTTTTACATTCGCGTCGCGGAGGATGTCGATAGCGGGGAGTTTTTGCTGCAATTCGGCGATGATGCGATATTGCATGGTCTGGTCGATGGAATTTTCGAGTTTGCGGTCGAGGGTTTCGGCGTAATTTTGATAGCGTCCGAGCAAATCCTTGCCGAAGGCGTGATAAGTGTGAATATTAATATCTTGCGCGACTTTCCCGATCATCGACTGTAAGCGGTCGCGCATATTCTGAGCACCGGCTTCAGTAAAAGTTAGACAGAGGATGTTCTCAGGATTTGCGTCGGTGTTTTCGAGAATGTAGGCGACCTTCGCGGAGAGAAGTTGCGTCTTCCCGGTACCGGGGCCGGCCAAAACTAGCAATGGTCCGTCGAGATACTCAACCGCGGCGCGCTGTTCTTCGTTAAGCGGCATGGTTTAGCTCCAAGACGATGAGATTTTCGAGGTGCGGCGTGCGCGGGAAGAAGTTAAACGGCTGCACGGCGAGGATGCGGTATTTTTCGAGTAGCATTTTCACGTCGCGCATCTGAGTCGCGGGGTTGCAGGAAAGATAGATCACGCGGCGGGGAGACGTCGTTAGTATTCGCTCGATGACTTCTGGGCGACAGCCGGCGCGCGGCGGGTCGACGATAACTGTCTGGTCGGGCTGGATGTACTCGAGCGCTTCCTCGGACTTTGCCCAAATCGGCTGCGCTGAGGTCCCGCGGCAGTTTTCTTCGAGCTCGCGGTAGGCTGATTTGTCGCATTCGACCAGGGTAAGCTTTCGGCCTCGCGCGACCGAGAGACCAATCGTCCCGACGCCAGCGTAAAGATCGAGAACCCGCTCGCCGTCCACCCAACGCGCGATTTCATTAAGGGCTAGTTCATAAACAGGCAAGTTGATCTGGAAAAAGCCGTTCGGCGAGTAGCTGTAAATATGACCGAGGATTTCGTCTTGAAGATTCTCGAAGCGTGGGCGGGGCTGATAATTCTCGAATAGACCGCCGGAAACCTCTCCGGCCTGATTACAACGCAGAAGGATTGACTGATATTTGCGGGCGTCTTCGTGGCGTCGGTTCAGGTCGTCAACGATCGCCTGCGCAGCTTGCCAGATTTCTGGGCGCTCGAGGCTCGAGTGGTCGACGGGGATTTTTCGATGCGAGCCGCGGCCGTGGAAGGCGAGATGAATTTTCGCGTCGTCATGGTCATAGTAAAGCGAATATTCCATTTTGTTACGGTAATAATGATCTCGACCGTCGGTCTGTACGGTCAGTTTTGCCTCGAGGTCGACTGGCAGGTCGATTTTATGTTGTCGTAAAAGCTCGACGAGAATCTCCTGTTTCTGCTCGAGCTCAAAATCATAGGCCATAATCTGCCAGGGCGAAGTAGCGAGAAAACAGTCATCTTTCGGGACCTGCCGATGTTCCGAGGTTTTCTCAAAATCTAGCGCAATCGCCTCGACGAAGCTGCTTTTATCTTTCGTAACCTGCGCACGGGCAACAATTTCTCCGGGCAAGGCATTCCAGAGGAAGATCTTCTTACCGCTCGAAAGTGTGCCGAGACTATACCCCCCAGGGATAATCTTCTCGACGGCTATTCGTTCGGTGATATATTGTTCGCGATTTTTAGGCTGATTTGGCGATTTTTTGGACATTTTCGGCTTTCTTTATGCGTTTGGTGATATATCTATTCGTATCTTAATGCATCGATAGGATTTTTATGAGCGGCCTTCCAGGCGGGTGCAGTACCAGCGATAAAGGCGATGAGCATGATGATCAGGACAATCGGCAGGACATTTCCGAGCGAGAATTCGAAAAGGTTAAAGGTTGGGAAGACTTCGAGGAAGCCGCCGGGAGCGTGGACCGCGGCGTTAGTGACATTTCCGATGATCATCGCGACGATAACGCCGACCGCCGAGCCCCAGAAGCCGAGGCCGATCGCTTCGAAGGAGAAGATAAGGAAGATCTTAGCCGAGGACATACCGAGCGCCTTATCGAGGCCGATCTCACGGGTGCGCTCTTCGACCGACATGAACAAAGTATTCACGATACCGATCACAGCAGCGAGCAACGCAATGCCGCCAAAGATCGTAAAGACGATCATAATCACGTCGAAGAAAGTCCGGATCGTGCCCATCATGTCGGAGACGGTCATGCCATAGAAGCCGTTATCTTCGAGGATTTGCTTAATCTCAGCTTCGGTGTACTTAGAGTTATCAAAGCGAGCCTGGACGGCGTAGGCGAGCTCTTTCTGTTCGGCGGGGTAGTGTTTCGTGCCAGCATCATACATGGCGGTCTCGAGAGCGGGGTTAATTACGGTGCCGTTGACCGCGACGACACCTTTTGCCTGGACGCCGGTGACTTTAGCGTCAAAAGTCAGAGGCTTGTTCGTGAGCGGGTCGAGCATAACAAGGCTCACGGTCTTCCCAATAGCGTCTTCGTCGGAGCTAAAACCGAGCGCTTCGGGGAAGCCGGGTTCGAGCATAATCTCGTATTCTTTCGAGTCACGATCCGGTAGACTGCCAGCGGTAGCGGCGATATTAAAGTCGCCCGGAGGCATTGCGCCGACGTTGATCGTGTATTTCTTGTCTGTGTCCTTACTAGTGATATACTCGACTGGGATCTGTTTTGCAATATAGAGACTGTCGCCGTCGATGCCGTCAATTTGCTTGAGCTTTTCGAGCTGGTCCTTGCTCATGGCGGAAATAGTACGGTCAGGGTCGTACTCGGTCGGTTCGCTCGAGCCGCTGCCCATCATCGTACTCATCGCGTCGACGGAGCCTTCGCTCATGATCATGATATAATCTTCCCCGCCGAGGCTTGCAGTCTGCTCGTCGATGAATGAATCAACACCGGTGTTAATCGCGGCGTTCAAAATAATCGTAAAGCTACCCACAAAAATCGCTAGGACAGTCAAGAAAGTACGAAGTTTGTTACGGAATAGATTATGATTCGCGGTGCGGATAATCTCAAAAAGGCTCATTATTTTTCTCCTTTCGTAGACTCAGTCTTACCCTTCGTGGACTTTTTCTGGGACTGAGCCTTTTGGTCGCCAGTGTCGCTAATCACTTTACCGTCTTTAATATGGATTTGGCGACGACAGAGCTTCGCGAGATCTTCGTCGTGCGTGACGATAATTAGCGTAGCGCCTTTCTTCTTGTTGGCGTCGAAGAGGAGTTTAATCACCTTATCGCCAGTCGCGGAATCGAGATTCCCGGTCGGCTCGTCGGCGAAGATGATCTTCGGGTCGTTAACGATGGCACGAGCGATACAGACGCGCTGTTTTTGGCCGCCGGAGAGATCGTTCGCCTTAAACTTAATCCGCTCGCCGAGACCAACGGTTTTCAGGGCGCGAGTGGCGAGATTTTTGCAAACCTTACGGCGAGTTCCGGCGATTTTAAGCGGGAGCATGACGTTTTCGAGTACGCTGTCGTTCGGATTCATGAAAAATTGCTGAAAAACGAAGCCGAAGCTCTGGTTGCGGAGCTGGTTCAACTTACGCGAACGGAGTTTGCTAGCTTCGACGCCATTGATTTTGATCGAGCCGGCGGTCGGCTTATCGAGCAGAGCGAGCAAGTGCATCAGGGTCGACTTGCCCGAGCCGGATTTCCCGACAATCGCGACCGACTCCCCGGCATAGATATCCAAGTTAACACCCTTCAGCGCAGTGAAAGCGATCGAGCGCTTACCATAGACTTTAACTAGATTTTTTACCTCAATTACTTTATCCATTTTTCTATTTTACCACATTTAGTGGAGATATTGCCAGATTTGTCCGCTTGGAGTGTCGAGAACTTCGAAGCCCGCTACAGAGAGTTGGTCGCGGAGACGATCGGATTCAGCGTAATCCTTAGCTTCGCGTGCAGTACGACGCTGTTTGAGAAGCTCGAGTTGTTCCGGAGTCGGCTCCGGCGTATCGTCGAGAAGAGCGAGGCCGAAGAGCTGGTCAATTTTTTTCCAAAAATCAAGCGTGCCAGTACCGACGGCGTCGATCTCAGCGAAGGCGCGGGGCGAGTTAAGATTATCGTTCACGGCGTCGAGTACTTGATCGAAATCGGCCGGCTCGGAGAGACCTTGGCGACATTTTGCGATCCGATTACGCCAGTTGAGACGACGGACTTTCGCAGCGTCGAGGCTCTGAAAACTAAAATCGCGTTCGGAATGATATTGCCCCTGCAAAACCCAAGTTTTGAAGTCGAGTGGCGAGTAGCCACGCTCCTCGAGATCGTGGAGGCTGATAGTATTACCGAGAGATTTGGAGATTTTTTGGCCGTCGATAGTGAGAAAATTACAATGCAGCCAATATTTCGCGAGTCGGCGCTCGAAAGCGGCTTCGGTTTGAGCGATTTCGTTTGTATGGTGAACCGGGATATGGTCGATGCCGCCAGTATGGATGTCGATAGTTTCGCCAAGTTCGGCGTGAATAATGGTCGAACACTCGAGATGCCAGCCGGGATAACCTGGGCGGCCGAGATAATCCCAGCGCATAGCGTGTTTCTCGCCAGGCTGGATGAATTTCCAGACTGCGAAATCAGCAGGGTTGCGTTTTTGGCTAGAGAATTCGACGCGCGCGCCGGCTTTAATGTTATCTAGATCGAGGCGAGCGAATTTCGCATAATCGGGAAACTTGCTAGTATCGAAGTAAATTCCGTCGTCGGTTTCGTAAGCATAGCCATTTTTCGTCAGTAAATCGACAACTTCCATGTCTTCTTTAATATAATCGGTCGCTCGCGCGATAATGTCCGGCTCAACTAGTTTTAGGGCGCGAAAGTCGTTCAAGAATAAGTTAATGTAGTGTTCCGCAACTTCCCAGACATCGCGGCCGCTTTCACGTGCGCCCTTCTCGAGCTTATCCTCACCTTCGTCGCCGTCGGAAGTCAAATGTCCAACATCAGTTAGGTTCAGCGCACGACGGACACCGTAACCATTCGCGCGCAAAGTCCGCACCAGTAAATCCCAGTAGACATAGGAGGCAAAATTACCGATGTGCGGCTGGCTGTAAACGGTCGGGCCACAAGTGTAGATCTTTACTTGTTTTGGATCGAAAGGCGCGAAACGTTCGAGTTTGCGCGTGGCGGTGTTGTACAATTTGATATTATTCATCTTTGAGGATTTCCTTTAGCTCTGTAGCTATTTTAGCACGTTTTCCAGCGGAAAGGTCATGCTGGCCAATGACGCTTTGATAAGTGAGATGGCGCGGATTTTGCTTAGCGGCACGGCGGAGGTTCGCGCCAATGACAAGCGGGTCGAAATGCCCATGAATAATTAAAGTCGGAATCGGAATTTTGGTGAAGGTTTGGTAATTTTTGCGGTTTAGGATAATCTGTTCCATAGACTTTGCGAAAGCGGCAGTCTTGAGGTAGCTGCTGCGAAAATGGCTAAAACGCTGGATGATATGTGCGAGAACGTCGGCGGCAGGGACTTCGGTGGCGAATTTGTGGAGCGAGCTGTAGGAGCGAGTGTAGGCGCGATCCGGCAAGCGGGCAAGCTCGGCGGCCATAAGAACTGGCGGCGAGACGAGAATCAGCCGACGAAGATCGACGCTAGGCGAGAAGTTGGTCGCGTAGTCCGCCGCAATCAACGCGCCCATTGAATGCCCGATCAGGACGACTGGGCCTTCGATTTTGAGCGCGACTAGAGCGCGGTCGAGGGCTTGGTCGTATTCAAGATAATCATAGTCCAGCCAGTCGGCGCGCAAGGATTTTCCGAAACCGAGCAGATCGAGCGCGACGAAGCGGACTTCCGACAGCTCACGATCCTTGCGAAGCTGCTGAATGGTCGAAATCCAAGTGCTAGAGTTCGCAGAGATACCGTGCAGGAATACGACTGTGAGCCGCGGATTTTTCAGCTTATTATCATAATAAACGGCAAGACGAATCGGTTTCTTAAAAGTCCGATACCAAAATCGAGTAACGCCGTTATAAATTTTACGCGCTAGCATCTTGAGTTTCTGCTGCGCTGCGCGCTTCTGCTAATAGATCGGGCGTAATGCGGACGATGTCGGCGACGACCTCCTCATAGCTAACGTCGTAGGTCCGAAAACCGGAGGCGTAAGGATGCCCACCGCCGCCAAAGAAATTCGCAATCCGCTCGGCGACTGGCTCGCTAGTGCGGACTTTGCCGGTGATTTTACCGTCGGGATAAGTCTTAATCGCTACGGCAACGATCACGCCTTCGACGAGGCGCATTTCCTCGAGAATGAGGACGTTCGGGTTATACTCGCTAGAGTAGGCATGAATCTCTTCGAACGGAATATGCACCGTTGCAACTGTACCATCGAGCGAATACTCAATACGTTTAATGAGGTCGGCTTTATAATCGAGAATACGCTGGGACTTTTTCATGAATTCGCGGCGGTGCTCCTCGATTTTTGCTGGGTCGGCGCCGAGCTCAATCAAGTCGCCCATCGTGTACATCGTCTCGGCGGTCACCGCGGCGCTAACAAGGCCTAAAGTATCCGAGGCAATCGCAGCATAGAGTGCGGTCGCGGCCGGCTCAGGGACCGGAATGGAACCATGCTTCGCGATTTGAAAAATGACGTCGGCACAGGCCGGGCGAGTTTCGACGATAATTTCGTGCGGAAAGTCGAGGTCGTCTTCGGTCGAATGATGGTCAATGACGAGGACAGGCTTAGTATAAAGACAGTTCCGGATCGCGGTATCCTCGAGGAGCTTCGAGAGCAGAATCGTCGAAGCGGTGTCGACAATGATGTATCCGTCGGCTTTGTAATCGAATTCGTCGGTCACGCGTGACCAATCGTCGAAATAGTGCAAGTAGCCAGGAACGTCGACTGGACAATACAGAGAATTCTCGCTGTTTGGGAGTAGGTAGTCGAGCGCAATCGCCGAGCCAAGCGAGTCGCCGTCAGGGTTTTCGGCCTGGATGATGCAGAGGCGAGGCTTATCCTTGATGAATGACTGGAATAGGTTGTACATAAAGTAATTATAACACAAATAAACTATTTACGCGGGCAGTTGGTCTTATTGCGCAATTATCCATCTAGCCAGCTATACGGAGACGCTTCGCCATCTTTTCTCGAGGCGCGTCCGGTCAGCCCGCCGTCGCGGGTGCCCGGCGCTAATACTCCTCGTAAGTCCGTACCCTCTTCAAAAAGAGGCGGAAGCGCCTCCGCATGGCTGGCTACTGAATTGCGCAACGAGGCCCCATCGCCTAGCTATATCTCTGGTTCTATTTCTCACGCCTACGATTAGCCCTCGCGTCCGCTCCTTTCCCAGCATTCATCCGAGTTTTTCTACTTGTAGTCCGGCGTGGGGTGGAGGGTTTCACTTCGAGGTCGGGGAAGGCCTTGATGAGGCGGCGGCTGAACTGGCCTTTCTTCATGACGGTTTGGCGGAGGTATTGGGAAATTTCTTCGGTGGCGTCACGAGCGACGGATTTTGTGGTGGCGCGAAAGCTAATAATGAGACAGGTCGAAATCGTGACGTCGATCAGGAATAATCCGAAGACGGCGGCGGCGATTTTGATGAGCGTGCCGCTCGGGAGTTCGGCGAGAAGCCCGAGGAAGAACGGATTGAGGACTTCGATCACGGCGACGCCGAGCAAGCCAAAGCCGAGCAAAGCGACGAGCGAGATGCGACCGTGGAGATTGAAACGTTGATCGCTATAATCCCACCAGCGAACATGGAAAATCTTTTCAAGAATAAAACTAGTCATATACTCGAGAAGCCCGCTGCCAACCATGGAAATGAGAAAGATGACGGGTATATTATTACTATGATGCCAGAGTAGCGCAGTGATGAGGAGTGCGCCAGTGCCATAAATCGGGCAGATCGGCCCGACGAGAAAGCCGCGATTATTGAACCGGCGTTTGAGAACGAGCGAAATGATAACTTCGTAAACCCACCCGACGAAGGAGTAAATAATAAAGACTAGGAACCAAATCGAAATCGTACGCAACATAGTTTAGACACTAGACATCAAGTTCACCGATCATTTTTACGCTTTCACTTTCGGGGAGAGTTTCAACGTCTTTTAGTTTGCGTTCGATTTGGCGGGAAGTGGTTTCGGCACTGCCGATTTTGTTAGCGGTTTCTTCGAGCTTTTTCTTGGTGGCAGCGAGGAGGTCGCCGAACTTCGAGAATTGAGTCTTAACGGCGCCGAGAGTCTGCCAGACTTCGGCGGAGCGTTTTTCGATCGCGACGGTGCGGAAGCCCATGGTGAGGCCGGAGAGAATGACCGGTAAAGTCGACGGCGAGCAGATCGTGACGTTGTATTTCTGACGGACAGTATCCGACAGTCCAGGGACACGGAGGATTTCGGCATAGAGGCTCTCGGTCGGGACGAACATGACGCCGAAGTCGGTAGTCTGGGGCGGGTCGAGATATTTCGTAGAGATCTTTTTCGCCTGTTCCTTAACGTCGGTAGCAAGAGACTTGCGATAGGCTTCGATCTCGGTTCGATCACCATTATCGTAGGCCGAGATCAGGCGGGCGTAATTTTCGATCGGAAACTTCGAGTCGATCGGAAGATAAACGGTGAGGTCGTCCTTCCCGGGCATCTTAATGGCGAATTCGACGCGGTCGTTGCTGCCCTTTTTAGTGACAATGTTTTCTTCGTATTGCTCCTTCGGCATACAGTCGGAAATGATATTCCCGAGCTGGACTTCGCCGTAAATCCCGCGAGTCTTAACGCCTTCCATGACCTTCTTTAAGTCGCCGACACCGTTGGCGAGACTTTTCATTTCGCCGAGGCCTTGATAAACTTGCGTGAGCTGGCCGGAAATCTGTTTAAAACTAGCGTTGAAGCGCTGCTCGACGGACTTTTGTAGCTTTTCGTCGACGGTAAGGCGCATTTCCTCGAGTTTTTTCGCGTTGTCTTCTTGGAGGCTTTTTACACGCGTATCGACGGTCTTTTGGATGAGTTGAAGGTTGTCGGAGATTTCTTTACGGTTGCCCTGTAAGTTGTCGCTGATTTCCTTGCGGTTCTCGCGAAATTCGCCCTCGATTTTCGGCGCGATTTTGTCGAGTTCACTCTCGACGCGAATGAGGCGCTCTTCTAGTTTCGAAGTATCGATGGCGGCTGGCTTCGGCTTACGAACAATCAAAAAGATTAGTAGTACAACAATAACGATTAGTAAGATCGAAAACATT
The DNA here is from genome assembly GCA_964442535.1 of uncultured Candidatus Saccharibacteria bacterium. Taxonomy (GTDB): domain Bacteria; phylum Patescibacteriota; class Saccharimonadia; order Saccharimonadales; family Saccharimonadaceae; genus Nanosyncoccus. The sequence continues at coordinate 15,053 of CAYTZL010000003.1, forward strand.
AGCTCCATGTTTTCGATTATAGCATATCTTGGCGAAGAGATGAAAATTTTAAGCAGCTGTGGCCGATTTTCACGATCGGCCACACGGTTTTAAGAGTGCTGGGCGCGGATGATGTTCTTACTGCAGAGATAGGTGATAAGGAAGTAACCACCGTAGATGACGACGATGACGCCGCCGGCGAAGAAGATGGCGTCGGCGAGGCGGAGGCCACCGAAGATCTCGAGGATGAAGCTGCAGAACATAATCCCGAAGATGGAATGGAGGATGGCGATGAGGAGCGGGAAGGCAAAGAAGATGGCGATTTGGCTGAAAAGGGCGCGATTGAGCATTTTTTCGCTGGCACCGATTTTGCGGAGCATGACGAATTTGTTGCGGTTGTCGCTGCTTTCGGAAAGTTCTTTGAGGGCGAGAATAGCGGCGCTGGCGATGAGGAAGATGAAGCCGAGGTAGAGGCCGATGAAGGTAACCATGGCGCTAAGGCCGACGCTGTTGTCGATGATGCGCTGGCGGGTGTTGACGCTGTAATAATAGACATCTTCGCCGTTTTCGCCGGGGTCGTTTTCGAAGAAGCGGTTGTTAAGGCTGGCAATTTGTTCTTCGTATTCGAGGGCGCGGCTAGGGTCGCGGTAGTTTCCGATCAGAATCGTGCGATAGTAATCGTTCTCGGAGAGTGACATTTTTACGTCGTCGGGGAGGATGATTACTCCGGCATTATCAGCATTAGCGCTGAGAGTGACGCCGCCGATGATACATTCTTTGCTTTGCGGGTGGAGGGAGCGGTTGCCGACTTTGATGTCGGTGTTATTGCTCAGGGCTTGACTGCGTAGTTCGTAGAGGGTAGCAAAGTTCGCAACTACGGCATACTCATCAGAAGCGAGGTCGACGGTCGGGAGATCATAAGTTTTCGCGACGATATTGTAATCACTTTCGTACATGACGTCTTCGTTATGGTCGTAGCTAATCGATTTTTCTTCGAGTTGGTTAAAAATCGGGCCGAGGCTTTCGGAAAGCGTGACTTCGCTAGTATTGTAGATCTTGTAAGTTTCGATGTTTTCGAGAATATTTTCAAGGTCGAGGCCGTCCTGCTTAGCATCTTCGATGATGTTGACGGGAGCATGGCCGATTTGGCTGATTTGGGCGTCGACTGGTAGGGATTTACGCAAATTGCTGGCCATGGAATTACGGATTGACATTGCCGAGCCGAGTATACAGATAGTGACGAAGAGCATGAGGCAGATCATGGTCATAGAGAAAACGGTGGTGTTGATTTTGCTACTGAATTGGCGGAGAGTGAAGCTGTTGAGACGACGATAGTAAACTTTTTTCCAGCTCATGAAAATTTTTAGCAAAAGTCCGGAAAGTGACCAGAAGAGCAGGAAGGTAGCGAGTGCGCCAACGGCGAGGACGACGAGAATCATTTCGTCGGCTTCTTGGAGGACGGCCTCGATACCGCCGGTGACGGCCCAGTAGGCCCACGCTAGCATTGCACAAGCGATGATAAAAATAATTGTGCAGAGGATGGGATTTTTGAATTTGACGGCTTCGTTGCGACGGTTGCTGGAGAGGAGGTTGATGAGTTTTTGGCGGCCGACACTGATGGCATTAAAAATCATTACGATGAGATAAATAATCCCGAAACAGATTAAAGTTTTCACGCAGGCGGCACCGGAGAAAATGAAGTGGAAACGGGTAAGATCGGCTTCGAAGAGATTAGCGACGAGAACGCTGGTGAGTTGCGAAAGTAGAACGCCGACGACTAGCCCGATTGCGAGCGAGATTAGTCCGATGAAAAAGGTTTCGAGGAGGAGGATTTTGGAAACTTTGCGTTTACTCATGCCGAGAGTGAGATAAATGCCGAATTCGTGGCTGCGACGTTTCATGAGGAAGCGGGTGGCATAGATAATTAGGAAGCCGAGCACGAAGGCGACGAAGACGCTGACGCCGGAAAGGACTGAGTTCATGAGGTCGATGAGGTCGCGCATGTTGCTGGTGACTTCGAGCATGACGGTTTGGCTGCCGAGCGAGTTAAAGACGTAGAAAATCGCTACGCCGAGGACGAGAGTGAAGAAGTAGATGGCGTAATCTTTGATGCTGCGGCGAATGTTTTTCAGAGCTAGTTTAGAGAACATCGTTCGCGCCTCCGCCAAGCAAGGTGATGACTTCGATAATAGCATTAAAGAAATCTTTGCGGCTGTCTTTGCCCTTGCGGATTTCGTTGAAAACTTTGCCGTCTTTGATAAAAATTACACGCGTAGCGTAGGAAGCGGCGAAGGCGTCGTGGGTGACCATGAGAATCGTCGCACGGTGTTTCTGGTTGAGGGTTTCGAATTGTTCGAGGAGCATGCGGGCAGATTTCGAGTCGAGCGCGCCGGTCGGTTCGTCGGCGAGAATGAGTTTCGGCTGAGTAATGATCGCACGAGCAGAGGCGACGCGCTGTTTCTGACCGCCGGACATTTGGTACGGGTATTTCTCCAAGACCGAGTCGATATTCAGTTCCTTCGCAACCCGCCGCACGCGATCGTCGATTTCGTTAACATCGACATCCTGAATCGAGAGTGCGAGGGCGATGTTTTCGTAGGCTGTGAGCGAATCGAGCAGGTTGAAATCCTGAAAAATGAAGCCAAGCTGCTCACGACGGAACTGGTTCAAGTTCTCGCCCTTCAGAACTGTAATATCTTCCCCATCGACGTAAATATGACCGGCGGTCACTCGGTCGATGGTCGAGATGACGTTCAGGAGCGTAGTCTTCCCGGAGCCGCTCGCGCCCATAATCGCGACGAATTCGCCCTCGGAGACCATAAACGAAACTCCGTCGAGCGCCTTCGTCAGTGAGGATTTATTACCGTAATATTTCTCAACTTTTTCTAGTTCTAAAATTGTTTTCATGAGTCTATTATAGTCGAATAGGGAGATTTGTCGTGTGTTGAAGGTTACGGAGAGGTTACTTTTTTGAAAGGTTAGGTGGTAGGGAGGAGGCAGCGGAGAGGATAGCCGGGGTAGCGACTAGCAGAACCAGATGGGTCAACACCGCTATTGTAGAAATAAAGGTAGAAAGTAGTACTACTGGAGTTGGCTCGAGAGGACCAGTAGTAGCCCCACTGGCCAGCATAGTTGAACGGGTACGTGCCAGAGTCTATACCGCCACTCCGCACAAAGAATAGCGGGCTGAGAGTAATGTTGTATGTATTCTGGTTAACACTACTAGTGCCAGAGACACTACTTCTTACTCCATATTGCTGCAGCAAATAGTAGAAACTTCCTTTGTCGCGTAGCGCAACAGTATTACCACTGCTCGGCAACTTCCAGTTCTTCGGGCAGATACTCCCAGTTGCATTAGTATTCGTAATTTGCCCACCAGTTCCGGCTGTCACAGCATTCCATTGGTAATAGTTCCCAGCAAGGTAGTGAGCATCATATTCGGTGTCCGTGTAGGTTTTGTTGCCGCTGTTCTTGTAGAAGTTCGGGTCGACACTTGCCGTCCTGCTTCCAATGGCTATAAATTGCCCAGAACAGGCGCCGAGTCCGGTATTATTACTGTCACATGCCTTCGTCGCAGTTGGGTTAATAATTACATAGTTACCCAAATCCCAAGAATACGTGCCTGTGTTACTTGTGCTTCCGGTAGTAACCGATGTGGCCGTGGCTCTCGCCGGATAGGTACTGCTCGAGGTCCAGTTACTCGTAACATCGCTTGTTGCGGTAGTAACGTTAGATGTTGATATATTAAAGTCGAGGTTCTGGCTCATCCAGCAATTTCCATCCAGCAGTTTAGTAACCCAGTATTTCTTGTTATCTCTCGTATCCGTTAATTGCAATGTTTCGTGAGTATTCAACTTCCCACATGCCGTCTTATCAAACGCCTGCATAGTCGTAATCGGTGTCGTCACTGTTCTAGGTTGTGCTACTACTGACAAGGTAACCGTATTCCCATAGAAATCCTCCGCTGCCGAGCTGGTAACCCTTGCTCCATAGAATAACGTTAACTTTTTAGTAACATTACTACTTGTAGCTCCACCTGTACCAACACTTTGTTGACTAGTAGTCATTGCCTTAAAGCTCGTACTTGGATTGTAGCTTGCTTCACTATTACTCAAAACGCCATAATATCCCCACTCATTACTCATACTTCCGAGGGTTTTAGATGAAGTAATGCTGGGGATCTTATGGGATGTGTTATTCTTTCCAGTTAAGTTAGTATTGCCAGAAACATATACAGTATATCCATCAGTATTACCTACTGTAATTGTTGCGGTCTGCGACAGGACTTTTCCGGCTTCGTCGGGATTTGTTGAAGCGTTTGCTGCATCGAGGTTTGTTTGGATAGTGCCGGAGCTAAGTGAAAGTGAGACAGAAGAAGTGGTTTGGGATGACGAGCTTGCGGTGACGAGTTTAAGGTTTTCTTCCCAGCCGTTGGCGGCATTGACTGCTCTACTTGCTATCAAATTTACTACCGTAATTACCGCTAGCAAAAATATATATTTTTTAAATTTTCCGTTACGCATTGCTGCCCTCCTTTTGGTTATAAGCACCTCTGCGTAACACCGTTTTCACTCATAGGAACAAAAACGGTACCGCAGGGGTGCTTAAACCATTCAATCGTTGGAGGTATACTCGTCGGATCGCCTGCGATACCGTAACTCGCCGACGAGAAACATAACTCCAACAATAATTTTGAATGATTTAAGCATTTTTATTGTAGCATAGAAATTTCCACTTGTGTGGAAATTGCGAAATTTGTGGCATATGGTGGTGAATAGTAACAATTTATGCGTTGCGGGTGTGAGGACCGTTTCTCTCCTTCCTCGAAGCCTTAGGACTAGGGGGTAGGGATTAGGCAGCGAAGGGAAAAGCCGAAGTAGCGAGCGTAGTTGCTGGAGGACGGATAGACGCTGCTATCATTGAAGTAGAAGTAGTAGGCGTTGCCAGCAGAAGAAGAATGAGCACGAAAGGACCAGTAGAAGCCGCTCCGGCCAGCGCCGAGGAACTTATTAGTATTGTTAGGATTGACATACCCGCCCCGCACAAAGAATAAGGGACGATTTTTTCGTTAAAATGTAAACTCTATAGTACAACATAGAGTTTAGGAACAGTGCAACAGGTGTGGAGAAATTAAAAACTCTATTGTGCGTTATAGAGTTTTTGCAATCCAAAAAACCTAAGAATAGGCCTAAATTTCGGATAAAATACCATAAAAACCGAACAAATCCCGAACTTGTACAGCTGTACAAGTTCAGCTCTTATTCTACCTCTGTTAGCGCGGTGAAAAACCTGGACAGCTGTACAGGTTTGGGCGTGTTTTTGCCTCCTCGTTAGGCTACATTTTTTCAAAAAAAGGTAGCCTAAATTTCCCACTCCACCCCTGTTAATATTATATCCCGTGGCTACACTTTTTTAAAAATTTGTAGTCTAAATATATTTTAAATCCGTCCCAAGAACTGGAAGTTGCCTAGTTCTGGGGATAATATTACTAAGGGGACGTTCGGATTCCTGTTGTCACAGTATGGTGTTGCGAGTAGCCCGTCTGGTACGAGTTCTGTCAATAGTAATACCTACAACATTGCTCAGAGTCCCTTATTCTTTGTGCGGGGCGGCTACGTTGATCCGGGCAATAGCACTAAGTTTTGGAGCGCTGGCCAGCTCGGCTATTACTGGTCCTCTCGGGCCGCCTCTGATACTACCGTCGCCTACTACCTCCGCTTTGATAACAACGGCGTCAATCCGTCCAGCGGCACCTATCGCTACTACGGCCGTTCCCTTCGCTGCCTAATCCCTACCCCCTAGTCCTAAGGCTTCGAGGAAGGAGAGGAGAGTGGCCGTCCATTAAGATGGTCGCTAGGCTGATTGGCCTGCGTCCCTTTTCCCCGCCGCAACCTCCGTATAAAACCCATGATGCGAGAAGGTGATATCGACTTCCGTCCAGGCGCCGTCTTCGGAGGTGATTGCGATGCGGTGGCCGAGTTTTTGACAGAGGGTGTGCGCGAGGTAGAGGCCCATACCGGTCGACTGGTGGACGGCGCCACTGTGGTGGCCGTTTTGGCCGGTGAAGGATTTCTGGAAGACATTGGGGAGGTCTTTCGGAGAAATACCGATGCCGTCGTCGAGGATCTGTAAGGTGGTCGTTTCAGGCGTGCGGACGGCGGAGATGCGGATTTCGTGGGCGCCGTATTTGATGCTGTTGTTGATGATTTGGTTAACGATAAATTCGAGCCATTTCGCGTCGGTATAGACCTCTTGGTCGAGGTCCAAGACGACGAGCTCGATGTGCTGCATCTGGAGGATTTCGCGGTTGCGGAGGGCGACGGCGTTGATAATTTCGCTTAATTTGACGGCGCGGATGAGATAATCGTGCTCAGCATTTTCGGCGCGGGCGAAGTAGAGAATTTGTTCAACGAAGTCGTCCATGCGCTTGATTTGCTCGTTGATTTTTGGGTCGTGGGACATGAGCGAAAGCGTCGCGAGCGGGGTTTTGACTTCGTGGATCCACATTTCGGCGTATTCTTGGAATTCCTCCGATTTGAGGCGGTATTGGCGGATTTTCTCGAGCATCGACTTGTGGGCGAGATAGAGTGCATCATAGAGGATGACGCCTTCGTAGAACTTCGGCGGGGAGAGGGTTTCGAGGACGAGATAGGCCTGATCGAGCTGCGCGATATTTGCAGTGAGCGCGCGATAGAAACCCCGCTTACGGTAATAATCGGCGACGAGAACAAAAATGAGGAATGCCACCCAGAGAACCGCGAGCATAATCACTGCTTCGTAGTGAATCTTAAAGGCCGCGAGGAAAGCTCCGGCGATGGCCGTGATAATTATGGCGGCGATGATAAGATACAATTTATCGCGCAGATAAGTCCGAAAACTGACCAACGGCTCTTTAGGAGAGGACATAGCCGAGCCCCTTGCGAGTTTCGATAGCATCCGGAAGACCGAGCGACGACAACTTCGTGCGCAGGCGGCTGATATTAACCGTGAGCGCGTTGTCGTTGATGTATTCTTGGTTGTTCCAGAGGTCGGTCATGAGCGCGTCGCGAGTGACAATCTGACCCTTGGCCTCGAGGAGATGTCCGAGGATAATCATCTCGTTTTTAGTCAAGAGGAGGCGGCGTGGACGCTTCGGGCTTTCCGGCGTCGGCTGATACTGCGATTTCGGGCCTTTCGGCTCCGATTGGTTTTGCAGACCCGCCGGCGCCTCGATTACGCCGCGGCCTAGGTCGACACGCAAACCGTGAAATTCGAGAAGGTTCGGCGAACTGTTCGCACGCTTGAGCACGGCGGCGATACGCAGGAGGAGGATGTTCGGATTGTAAGGCTTCGTGACATAATCGTCGGCGCCGTAGCTCATCGAAAGCATCTGCTCGGAGTCGGCGGCGTTAGCCGTAACCATAATAATCGGCAGGTCGGACTCCGCGCGAATCGCCTTTAGGATAGCGACGCCGCTGAGCGTCGGCAGGTTAATGTCGAGCAGGAGTAGCTGCGGCTGCTGGTCGAGAATCGCCCGGACGAGGCGAGGCAGTTCAACAGCCGCCGATACCGACGGTTGTTCCGTTTTGCTGCTCTGCCGTCTGTCGTCCGTTGCCGATCGTTCCGTTCTGCCATCCGTGGTCGCTACATCGCCATCCTGGCCATTGGCCAGTTCTGGCAAAACGGCTACCTGATAGCCGCTCTTCTCGAGCAAGCGGACGAGCTCGTCGCGCATCGCTGCTTCATCTTCAACTACTAAAATCTTAGTCATTGCTTATATTTTAACATAGCGACCGCTAGGCGATCGCTATGTCGTCGTCAGAGTTGCTGACTTATTCCTTCATGTTACGCTTTTCGATAATCTCGGCAGCTACGTTCGGCGGAACTTCCTCGTAGGCGTAGATTTCCATCGAGCTAGCAGCGCGGCCTTGCGACATTGAGCGGAGGTCGGAAGTGTAGCCGAAGAGATTCGCGAGCGGACAGAAAGCCTTGATCAGCTTCGCGCCACCAGCGAGATCCTCCATGCTGTCGATGCGGCCACGGCGCGAATTAATATCGCCGATCACATCGCCCATGAACTCCTCCGGCGTAGTGACTTCGAGTTTCATGACTGGCTCGAGGAGAACCGGATTTGCTTTTTGGATACCAGCTTTCGTCGCGAGTGAGCCAGCAAGCTTAAAGGCGAGTTCGCTAGAGTCGACATCATGGTAAGAACCGTCGTAGAGCGTCGCTTTAACGTCAATTACCGGATACCCAGCGATCACGCCACCAGCGAGTGTTTCTTCGATACCCTGCTGAACCGGCTTGCGGTATTCCTGCGGGACGACGCCACCCTTAATCATGTCGATGAACTCAAAGCCCTTGTCCGGCTCATTCGGCTCAAACTTAATCCAAACGTCACCATACTGACCGCGACCACCAGACTGTTTGACGTGCTTCCCTTGCGCTTCGGCAGTGCCGCGAATCGTTTCGCGATAGGCGACTTGCGGAGCGCCAGTGTTAGCTTCGACGCCATGTTCCTTTTTCAGGCGGTCGATAGCGATTTCGAGATGTAGCTCGCCCATACCGGAGATAATCGTCTGACCAGTTTCTTCGTCGGTATGAATCTTCAAGGTCGGATCTTCCTCGGCGAGTTTGCTGAGGCCGAGGCCCATCTTCTCTTGGTCGCTCTTCGTCTTCGGCTCGACAGCAATCGAAACTGGAGGATCTGGGAAGGTAATATCCTCGAGTAGAATCGGATGCGCAACGTCACAGATCGTCGTACCAGTCGTAACGTCTTTCAGGCCAACAACGGCCGCGATATCGCCGGCGCAAATCTCGGAAATTTCCTCGCGCTTATCAGCAAACATCCGCACGATGCGCCCAATACGCTCGCGATCGCCGGTCGTAGCGTTAAGAACCGTACTACCAGCGGTCATTTTACCAGCATAGACACGGATAAAGATTAGTTTACCAACGAACGGGTCGGTCGCGATCTTGAAGGCTAGCGCGGTCAGAGGCTCATTATCATCAGCCTTGCGAACAACTTTGTCGCCAGTCTTCGGATCGACGCCGACGGTCTGGCCCTGATCGCGGTCTAGCGGAGAAGGCAGATAGTCGGTCACAAGGTCGAGAACCTTCTCGACAATCACACCGCGACCATCGCCACCGGTAACTAGGTAGAAGTCACCGTCTAGTACGCGCTTACGTAGAGCAGCCTTAAGCTCAACTTCAGTGATTGCCTCTTCGCCTTGATTGAAGAATTTCTCCATGAGCTCTTCGTCGGCCTGAACCGCTTCCTCGACGAGGAGGGAGCGCGCGTTTTTAGCCTTTTCGAGCATATCAGCCGGAATTTCGCCAACAGTCAGCTCATGGTCAGCGTAATCTTTATAGGTATAAGCCTTCATATCGACAAGGTCGACAACGCCGCAGATATCCTTCTCGAAACCAATCGGAAGATGGATCGCGACGGCGTTTTTCGAGAGGCGCTTATGAATACTATCGAGAGACTTATAGAAATCGCCACCGATCTGGTTAATCTTGTTCACGAAGCAGACGCGCGGCACGCCGTATTTCGTCGCCTGGCGCCAGACGGTCTCGGACTGCGCCTCGACGCCCATTTTACCATCAAAGACCACCACGGCGCCGTCAAGCACGCGTAGCGAACGCTCAACCTCGGCGGTAAAGTCGATGTGCCCCGGGGTATCGATAATGTTAATCTTGTGACCTTTCCAGTAGGTCGTCACAGCTGCGGAAGTAATCGTGATACCGCGCTCTTTTTCTTGTTCCATCCAGTCAGTCGTTGCGCCACCATCGTCGCCTTTAACGAGGCTAATTTTATGCTTTAGACCGGTGCGGTACAAAATCGCTTCGGAGGTAGTAGTCTTACCCGCGTCAATATGAGCAATAATGCCAATATTGCGGAGTTTTGCTAAGTCTTTTACTTCGCTTGCCATGAATTTTCCTTTTAACTTATTATTTGGCCGTTCTCAACTTAACGGACGGCTTTTGTCAATTTTACCATAAATATTCGAAAAATCATAGGGGTATTTATGAGTTTTTAGGCGGGCGGAGTTTTATCGTTGCTGAGGATATAGAGCTGATGTTTGGCGCGAGTGAGTGCGACGTAGAGGAGACGGTGCTGATCGGCTTTCTCGGCGGCAGCGTTATCGCCGAAAATCTCGAACATCTGGGCGTGCGGATGCTCGGAAAGGACGATCTCGCGATTTAGCTCGAGAATAATCACGACGTCGGATTCGAGACCTTTTGAGCGATGCATGGTAAGGCAGCGGATTTGCGCGTCGAATGCTTCGGGAGCCATAATTCCCTCTTCGACCACGACGCGGCGCAGAGCATTCATAAAAACGGTCAGAGTGACGCCGGGAATAGAGGTGAAATTATGGCGATGGAGAAGCATAATTTGTTCGCGGTAATGCTTTTTGACGATTTTAACGGTGGATTTAAGAAGCCGAGCAGCAGGGATAAGAAAGTGGCTGGGAAGAGCGGATTCGGGCGGAATTTGCTCGGTGAGCGCGAGCTGATAGCGGGCGTCGCCGAGGCCGTCCTCGTCGATATCGCCAGCATTGTAGCGGATACGATCGGGATTGAGGCGGAAGACTTTACCTCGCTGGCGACTAAACGGGACGGCGCGAGCGGCCTCCGGGTCGTAATGTGTAAGCATATAGTCGTTGGCGTTTTCGACAATTTGGCGGTCGCTGCGGTAGTTGGTAGTAAGGAAGATATTAGTCGCATCTTCGGGGAAGTATTTGCCGAAATTGATAAAATAGTCGACGTCGGAGCCAGCGAAACGGTTAATTGCCTGCCAATCGTCGCCCACAGCGAACAGCGAGGCTTGCGGGCAAACCGCGCGAATCGCCTGAATGATGGCGAGAAAAAGATACGAGAAATCCTGATATTCGTCGACGAGAAGATACTTTAGCGGTGCGACTTTCGCGAGGAGCTTCCCGCTTTCCGATGGAGGAAGTTCGCGAGAATGTTTTAGTAAGTCGGCAGCCAGCGACATGAGGAGATTGAAATCGATTTTCGGGGCGCGGAGCGCGGCGAGATATTTCTGATAAGCCTGGAGCGCGAGGCGATGAGTGCGAAGGGGGAGGCGTGCGGAGGGGTCGTGAGCGCGAAGGCTGCAATATTTATCGACATCGCTGCTCAGCCGGCTCAGGCCTTGCGGGCCGATATATTTCTGGCCGGCGCGAGCGATAAAACTACTGGTCAATTTGAGCAATTCGGTGCGTTCGCGCGGAGGGATGCGCTGGCGCGATTCGCGAATAGCAGTGGCGAGCGAAGTACTGATAATATTATCGCGTTCAAATTCGGAGATTAGGCTCGGGCGCATTCCCGACAGTTTAACGAGGTCGAGGGCGAATTTATGAAAGGTGGAAGCGACCATAATTGGCTGGTCCGCGCGAGCAGTGACGTCGAGTTCAGAAAGCGAATGTCCGTCGACGAGAACTTCACCGATGCGCTGATTGACCTCGGCAGCGGCGGTACGGTTGAACATGAAGGCGGCAATTTCGGAGAGTCTAACCTGTTTTGCGGCAACGAGGTAGGCGATTTTTGCAACAATCACGCGGGTTTTGCCGGAGCCAGCGCGGGCGGTGACGAGGGCGTTTTTATGTTGGTCGAAAACAGCGCTGGCTTGGTCGCGATCGAGCGTGTAGGGTTTTCCAGAAAGCGTAACGTGAGTCGAAAACCAATCTTGGAGCGCGTCTACGTCTTTAAACTCGATAATGCCCGAACTGCCGTTAGTTACTCTGGCCGGCGCGACTTCGACGACGGCTGGCGCGATGAAGCCGATGTTAGCATTAGCGGTTTCGTTTAAGACCCCGCCTTTACGGCGGGGTTTCGACATTATTTAAGTTTTGCCTTGAGGATGTCCTGGACGGCGGAGGGATTCGCCTTACCTTTAGACTCCTTCATTACTTGCCCGACGAGAAATCCGAGGACTTTTTCCTGACCACTACGATAATCGGCCTGTGCCTGAGCAGTTTCTGGCTTCGCGAGCACTGTGTCGACAATTTTCTCGAGTTCACCGAGGTCGTTCTCCTGCACAACGCCGAGTTCTTTCGCGATGGTGCGAGTGTCTTTGAAATGCATTTCGGGATCGAAGAATTTTAGGAATACTTCTTTCATGCCAGTGCTAGATAGCTCATTCGCCTCGTTCATGGCGACAAGATCCTCGAGCTGTTGCTTTGTCGGCAGCTCGTCGTTCAGTAGGCTGGCGTTTTCTTCCGCTAGCAACACTGATGAGAACAGGTTTCCTATTTTCTTGATACTGCCTTCATTGTCGAGCTCAGCGAGCTTTTCCATTAGTGGGCGATAATCGAGTAGCACCTCAACGATATCTGTTCCTAGAACCTTACTAAAGCGCTGGCGGTATTCTGTCGGTAAAGTCGGAAGCGCAGCCTTTGCCTCTTCGACGACCGAAGCGTCGAGATTCAGCGGCGGAATATCCGGCTCCGGCATGTAACGATAGTCGGCAGCATCGCTCTTGTGACGCTGGCCAATCGTCTCGCCGGTCGCGTCGTTCCAGCCACGGGTTTCCTGCTGAACCGGTTCGCCTTTCTCGAGCAGTTTAATCTGGCGCTTCGTTTCGTAAAGTACGACCCGTTCGATGCTGCGGAAGGAGTTAAGATTTTTCACTTCTGTCCGCGTGCCGAGTTCCTTAGCGCCCTCTTCGGCGACGCTAATGTTAACATCGAAGCGCATGTTGCCGTTATATAGGTCGCCGTAAGTAACTCCCGCATAAGTCATCAGTCGCCAAAGCTCCTTAGCGTAGTCGCGAGCGTGCTGGGCGGAGTGAATGTCCGGCAGCGACACGATCTCAATCAACGGCGTACCGGCGCGGTTCAGATCGACTAGCGTGTACGAACTTTCGTGCGTCAGCTTGCCGGCGTCCTCCTCGAGGTGCGCATGATGAATACCGACCTTTGTGCCGTCCGGTAGCTCGACGTGCCCGGGCCCGATAATCGGATGAAATAGCTGCGTAATCTGATAACCTTTCGGGAGGTCCGGGTAGCAGTAATGCTTGCGATCAAAGCGGCTCTGGAGATTAATCGTCGAGTTGAGCGCTAAACCAGCTCGAACGGCCAACCGGACCGCTTCGCCATTTAGTCGCGGCAACATACCCGGCAGGCCGTAATCGACCGGCGAAACGCACGAGTTCGGTTCTTTGAGGCGCGCATCATTATCGACTTCGGAAAAAAGTTTCGTCTTCGTAGATAGCTGGACGTGGCATTCGATGCCGATGGTAGGAATATATTTGCTCATTAAATTGCTCCTAAATCTTTAAGGGCTTGACGAAAAGCCGCCAGAGCCTTGCTAGTTTCGGCGTAGCTGATCTCGAAATCTTCTTCGTGAGCGATCTGATTGCGCAATTTGTGTGCATACCAGACCCGATTAAGCTCGGAGAAATGATTACCGATGCGTTTCATGCGTTCGCCCATGGTTTTGCCGGACACGCCCATCTCCTGAAGCGCCTTATCTAGTAGTTTGTCGGCGTTAATCACGGCCATGCTGTACGTTCGCGGATCACCCTTGACGAGGTTATTCTCGATTTTGAGCCAGCGGGTCTGGTACTCTTCGACATTGAAATGATGTTTATGCTTCCCGCGAAGAATAATCGCAACGAGCGCGAACAGCCCAATCGCAAAGATAGCAATGATGAGAAATACTGCTGGGGACCACATTAGTCTTCTCCTCCTTCAATATCGGCGTGTCGTTCGGTGCTACCTTCGCTACTGTTTTTGCGCAGATTAGCGGCGAATCTGAGCAATCTCGCGTCACTGCGTCGCGGACCAACGAGCTGCAAACCGAGGTCTAAACCTTGTTCGCTACGGCCGACCGGTATCGCTAGCCCCGGCAAACCGGCTAGGTTCACCGAAACCGACATCATATCTTCGAGATACATCGCTACTGGATCGCCAGTTTTTTCGCCGAGTTTAAAGGCCGGGTTCGGGCTGACTGGGGAAAGGATATAGTCGCATTGTTCAAAGGCGCGGTCGTATTCCTGAACAATCAGCGTGCGCGCTTTTGTTGCCTTCAGGTAGTAAGCATCATAAAATCCCGACGACAGAACAAAATTGCCAGTCATAATTCGACGCTTATTTTCCGGCATAAAACCTTCGTTGCGGGTGTTATCGTAGAGTTCGGCTAACGTATTCGATTGTTCGCTGCGAAAACCGAATCTAATACCGTCATGACGAGTGAGGTTACTCGCGACCTCGGCTGGGGTGATGATATAGTAAGCGGCTAGAGCGTACTTCAAGGCCGGCATGCTTAGCTCGACGATTTCGTGGCCAGCCGCGCGCAAACGCTCGACTTCTTGGCGGAACGCGGAACGGATCTCGCTATCTAGAGCATCGTTGTCGAATTCTTTGACAATACCGATCTTCTTGACTGGGTCGTCAAATCCCTGATCCTGCTGGCTGTAAAAATCCGGCAGCGTCGTCAGATCTTTGCGATCTCGACCGGCACAAATCTGCATGAGCAAGTCGATATCTGCACTATCTTGGGCAAAAAAGCCAATACAGTCCGTCGACGAAGCCATCGCAACGACGCCATAGCGTGAAATTGCACCATAAGTCGGCTTAAAGCCGTAGACGCCATTAAAGCTCGCGGGCTGACGAATCGAGCCACCAGTATCCGTCCCAGTCGCAAACTCGACAATCCCGAGCGCGACCGCTACCGCCGAACCACCAGAGGAGCCGCCAGCGACACGCTCGAGGTCTTTGGAATTTTTAGTCGGGCCGTAGTAAGAGTTTTCGGTCGAGGAGCCGTGCGCAAAAGCATCAAGATTCGTTCGGCCGATCATAATCGCGCCTTCGTCTTCGAGTTTCTGCACTGCCGTCGCGGTAACGGGGCTAGTGAAACCCTCGAGGATATGCGCCGAAGCGGTCGTTTCGCCTTCGGGGCTGAGGAAATTATCCTTCAAAGCGTACGGTACGCCGGCCAGCCGACCGACATCCTCGCCCTTTGCGATGCGCTCGTCGATCGCTTTAGCCTTCTCGATCGCAGCGTCATTAATCCAAGTAAAGATATTATAATCCGGCTGGTATTCGTGAGCTTTGCGCAAAGCCTCCTTAACTAAACTAACAGCACTAACTTCTTTGCTCGCAGTTTTCATGTTTTCTCCTACAATACCTTAGGGACTTTGATTTGGTGATCTTGGACGTTTTTCGTAAGGGCGAGAAGCTGTTCGCGATCGGCTTCTTGCGGGATAATTTCGTCATCACGCCAGACATTCTCCATCTCGAAGACTTGATAAGTCGGCTCGATGCCGGCCGTGTCTAGCTCATCAAGCTGCGAAATATAGCGGATAATTTCTTTTAAGTCCGTGATGAGCGCCGTACTTTCCTGCTCCGTGAGCGCAAAGTTCGACAGCTTAGCTAAGTGGGTAACTACTTCCTGATTAACTTCCATGTAGCTATTATACTACAGAATTGATAATATATGTTGAGTTCCACGGTCTTGTTGCACAATTAAGCAACCACCTGGTCACGCAAGGATACTCCACCTTCTTTTCTTGGGGCGCGTCCACGACGCCCGCCGTTGCGGGGTCGTGGCGCTAATGCTCGTCGTAGCTCCGCACCCCCTGCGAAAAGAGGCGGAAGTATCCCTGCGTGACCGACTATTAAATCGTGCAGCAAGACCAGTTCCGCTCTGTAAACAATAGCCAAATAGCTACAAAGAGCTGCCTTAATCATCTTTTCGAAAAGTGATCAAGGCAGCTCTTGCGCTGTTCGCTATCGTTCGTAGCCTAGACCTCAGCAATATCCTCAGCCGAAGGTCCGAGATCTTCGTTCTCTAGTTCCACCTCAGCTTTCTCGGCGTCGGTGACGCTGAGCGGAGTAATACCGGTACCGACTGGAATCTTGCGGCCGATGATTACATTCTCTTTG
Source organism: uncultured Candidatus Saccharibacteria bacterium (assembly GCA_964442535.1). Taxonomy (GTDB): domain Bacteria; phylum Patescibacteriota; class Saccharimonadia; order Saccharimonadales; family Saccharimonadaceae; genus Nanosyncoccus. The sequence goes on from CAYTZL010000003.1 coordinate 30,907, forward strand.
AGACCGTTGAGGTGATCGACGCGGCCATTAATCGCAGCGTTAATCAAGACACGAGTCGTATCCTGGAAGGAGGCCGCCGACAGGAACGAATCGGACCAGATCGAAACCTTCGTAATCCCAAGTAGTAAGTTCTCGTAGGTCGCGAGTTCTTTGCCCTCTTCCTCGAGGCGGCGGTTCTCGGCAACGATAGCCGCTTTCGAAACGACGTCGCCGGAGACGAATTGCGAATCGCCAGCCTGTTCAATCATGACACGGCTAAACATCTGTCGGACGATAATCTCGAGGTGCTTTGCGGAAATCTCATGGCCCTGCGCAGCATAGACCGAGATGACGTCATTCATAATGTAGCGAGCAGTCTCTTCGGCACCCTTGTGCTTGAGAAGATCTTGCAAGTTCAACGAACCGGTGGTAATACGATCGCCAGCCTCAAGACGGTCGCCATCTTTAACGAGGAGTTCAGCGTCGCCAGGGATATCGAGCTTGACAGCATCGCCAGCTTCACCAACCACGATAATGGCGTCATTTGTGAGCTGCGCATTGCCGTCGACCGGAGAGATTAGAGGCTCTTTACCTTTACCCTTGTCGGCGATAACATCGCCAGCCTTGACGCTTGCGCCATCTTTAACAGTAGCCTTGCGCCCGTCGAGTTCAAGCCGGATGGTGTCGCCAGTGTCTGGAGTAACCTTAACGATGTAACGGTTGTTCTCTTCGCGGACGTCGACGACGCCAGCAACTGGAGCGACGTAAGCTTGACCTTTCGGGGTACGGGCTTCGAGCAACTCTTCAACACGAGGCAAACCACGAGCGATAGCACCGGAGCCGGCCACACCCGAACCATGCTTCGTATCGAGCGTTAGTTGCGTACCTGGTTCGCCGAGCGACTGCGCAGCGATAACACCAACTGGCTGGTGTGCGGCGACGAGTTCGCGAGTCGACATATCGACACCGTAGCTCTTGCGCGGAACGCCGCTGATCGCGGTAGTCGTCAACACGGATTGAATCTTAACACTGTCGATTTTATCGTCATTTTCAATTTGTGCAGCGATTTCCGGTGTAATCAGGTCTCCAGCGATTACGTAGCCTGGGACGGTTTCAGCAGCATAGCGGCCAGCGAGCCGAGCAGCAAAACCGATGCCGGTGTACTCGCTTTCGGATTTGTAAACGGCGAAGCCAGGATCCGGAGCCTCTTCGTCGGTCGTGAAGACATCTTGCGCGACATCGACTAAGCGACGAGTAAGATAACCAGAGTCGGCGGTACGGAGTGCGGTCGAAACCTGGCCTTGGCGAGCGCCTCGAGTCGCAATGAACGATTCGAGCGTGTTTAGGCCTTTCTTATAGCTAGACTTGACTGGGAGCTCGATTTCGTTGTTGTTAATGTCCACCATGATACCGATTTCGGCAGAAGCAAGCTTGATATTCGAAATGCTACCACGGGCGCCGGAGTTTACCATCACGGCAATATCCGTATCCATCTCCGCAAGCTTACCTTTCAAGAAGTCGGAGATTTTCTTATCAATATCACGCCAGTTGGCAACGGTCAAGTTATAACGCTCCTCTTCCGTAACTAAGCCCTGATCGAATTGCTCCTGGATAAGCGCAGTCTTCGCGTCACCTTCGGCGATGAAGTCGTCGATTTCCGGATAGGTCGGGTAGTCGTCCTTCGCGGTCGACACCGAGGCGATTGTTTCGTATTCAAAGGCGAGATTCTTAATCGCATCGGCGGTCTCGACGGTAACTTCGGCGCCGTAGTTATCAAAAATGTTCGCCATGACGCGCTTGAGCTGTTTGCTGGTTTGGACTGAATCGTCATACGGGTAATCCTTCGGTAGAACTTCGTTGAAAATCACCCGGCCGAGCGTCGTATTGCGGATTTCACCCTTCGCGAAGACACGAATCGGAGTCTGGAGAGCGATAATTCCCTGGTCGTAGGCCATTTCGGCTTCATAGACCGAGCTAAACGGCTTCACATCGTCAGTTTCGGTACCCGGCTTGTTGTAAGTCAAGTAGTAGATACCGAGTACGACGTCCTGGTAAATCGCGAGCACCGGCGCGCCGTCGGCAGGCTTGAGTAGGTTTTTACTGGCGGACATAAGCTCGCGTGCTTCGGTCTGTGCAGCATCGGAGAGCGGAAGGTGTACCGCCATCTGGTCGCCGTCGTAGTCGGCGTTAAAGCCGGAAGCGACGAGCGGGTGGAGCTGGATTGCTTTACCTTCGATGAGTTTAGGCTGGAAGGCCTGGACCGACAAGCGGTGAAGCGAAGGGGCACGGTTCAGAAGCACGTACTTACCCTTAATGCACTCGTCGAGACCATCCCAGACAATCGCTTCGCCAGCCTCAATCATACGGGTCGCGGCGCGAATGTTCGCGGCATGCTCGTTCGCAATTAGCCAAGAAATCACGAAAGGCTTAAAGAGTTCGAGCGCCATACGCTTCGGCAAGCCGCACTCGTTCAGTTTCAATTCCGGACCGACGACAATCACCGAGCGACCAGAGTAGTCAACGCGCTTACCGAGCAAGTTCTGACGGAAGCGACCTTGTTTACCCTTCAAGAGGTCGGCGATACTCTTCAGCTTGCGGCGGCCGTTCTGCGCGTTCGCGCTACGGCTGCCATGAACCGCGGAGTTATCAAGCAGTGCATCGACTGCTTCCTGCAACATGCGCATTTCGTTGTGGCAAATCACGGCCGGAGCGTTGAGCTCGATGAGCTTGCGGAGGCGGTTGTTACGGTTAATAACGCGGCGATAGAGATCGTTAAGGTCAGAAGTCGCATAACGCCCACCAGGAAGCGGCAACATCGGGCGCAGATCTGGCGGGATTACCGGCACGACCATAAGAATTAGGTCGATCGGCTTAATTCCAGCGCCTTCCATACCCTCGAGAACCTTCAACCGCTTCATTAGACGCTTCTCTTTCTGTCCCTTAGCGTTCGCAGCTTCTTCGCGAAGCTCGGAAATCATGGTCTTGAGGTCGATTTCGTCAAGTAAGCGCTTAATGGCGGTCGCGCCCATTTCGACCTCGACAAGCTCATCATAGTCATCGGGCAGATTACGATAAGCCTGTTCCGTGATGACGGCACCTTTTTTAAGGCCTTCGAGAGCATTCTTGCGTAAGTTATAGTCAGCTTCGAGAGCTTCGAGTTCCTTCGACTGTTCCTCGGCGAGAGCCGTGACGTTAGCGTTCGGATCCTCTTCGGCGAGCTTCTCGTAGCGTAAGCGGATCGCTTCGCGGGCAGCGACGGTGTTAGCCTCGAGGTCGGCTAGGCGCTGAGCAATCTCCTCGTCTTTTGCCTCGATAATAAGATACGAAGCGAAGTAAACGACTTTCTCGATATTCTTTACAGTCAAGTTCAACAAAACGCTCAGCGCGCTCGGCGTACCGCGCATAAACCAGATGTGCGCAACCGGCGCAGCTAGCGTAATATGCCCCATGCGTTCACGACGAGCGATACTCTTCGTAACGAGATTCCCTTCCTTATCGACAGCAGCTTCGCGCGAACGGACACCCTTGAGCTTCGAATCGTGCGGATTAATATCCTTTACTGGACCAAAGATACGTTCACAGAACAGACCGTCACGCTCAGGCTTCTGAGTACGGTAGTTAATAGTCTCCGGCTTCAAGACCTCGCCGTAGCTCCAGCTCAGGATATCTTCCTTACTGGCGACGCTAAGACGAATAGCATCAAAGTCATTGGCGCTGATAAAATTATCCATCCAAGCCATCTTATAGCTCCTCTCCGAGGTCAAGCGAGTCCGAGTCATCGTCAGGCATCTCATCGTCGGAGACTTCATCATCAAGCATCTCTTCCTCAGAGATCTGATCATCCTCCGGCTCCTCCTCGTCTTCCTCTGTTACTTCTATTTCATCGTCAAGATCAACTATCGTTTCCGCGCTTTCGTCCTTGATGCCATGTTGGCCATAAATCAGGCGGTCATCGCGTTCCTTCTCGATTTCGCGGGAAGTGCGTTCGATAACTTCGCCAGCGTCGGCAGCGTGACCGTGGTCGAGCAAGTCTACCTTCAAACCTAAGCCTTGGAATTCCTTCACGAGAACGTTGAAGCCTTCCGGCAGCTTCGGACCTTCGATCGGTTCACGCTTAATAATCGACTCGTAGGCCTTCGCACGACCATAGACGTCATCGGACTTAATCGTGAGCATTTCCTGGAGTGCGGTCGCGGCACCATAAGCCTCGAGCGCCCACACCTCCATTTCCCCGAAGCGCTGGCCACCGTTCTGCGCCTTACCACCGAGCGGCTGCTGAGTAACGGCAGTGTACGGGCCAGTCGAGCGGGCGTGAATCTTGTCTTCGACCATGTGGTGAAGCTTCAGCATGTGCATCACGCCGACGCTAGTACGTTCGTTAAACGGCTCGCCAGTCAAACCATCATAGAGCTGGACACGGCCATCGCGGGCGAGCCCGGCTTTCTCGAGCTGATCAGAAATTACTTCATCTGGGACACCGTTAAAGGACGGCGTGGCGACTTTGTAGCCAAGCGCGCGGGCAGCCATACCGAGGTGAATCTCGAAGAGCTGACCGAGATTCATACGGCTCGGCACGCCCATCGGGCTAAGCAATACGTCGATCGGGGTACCATCTTCCATAAACGGCATATCTTCGACCGGGAGAATGCGCGAAACCACACCCTTGTTACCATGGCGACCAGCGATTTTATCACCAACGCTAATCTTGCGCATTTCGGCGACATAAATTTTAATCTGCATCAAGACGCCGGCTTTGAGCTCGTGGCCTTGTTCGTGCGTATAGATACGAACGCCGACGACCTTGCCGGTCGAAGCACCATTCATGCGCACGGAAGTATCGCGAACATCTTTCGCTTTCTCGCCGAAGATTGCGCGAAGGAGGCGCTCCTCAGAGCTGAGTTCTTGCTCACCCTTCGGGGTAATTTTACCGACGAGAATATCGCCAGGCTGGACTTCCGAACCGACGACCACGATACCATCTTCGCCGAGGTGGCGCAAGCTGCGCTCGGGGACATTCGGGATATCGCGCGTGACCTGTTCCGGACCGAGTTTCGTTTCACGAACTTCGACATCGAAATCTTTAATATTAATACTAGTAAGTTTATCGTCCTCGACCAAGCGCGAAGAAATCACGATCGCGTCGTCCATGTTATAACCACGCCAAGGCATGAAAGCAACGAGGAGATCCTTACCGAGAGCAAGCTCGCCGTCATTTACGGAAGCGCCTTCAATCAGGATATCACCTTTTTTAACCTTCTGGCCACGAGCGACTTTCGCGCGCTGGTTGTAGCAACGGTCGTCATTCGTCTTCTCGAAATGCTCGAGCTTATATTCTTTTTCGCCGGCCTTGTCGTACTTAACAATTACGGACAGGCCGTCGGCCTTGACAACTTCACCGCTTTCTTTCGCAACGACGACCTGAGAAGTGTTCATCGCAACTTCGTGCTCGATACCGGTACCAACGATCGGCGCATCGTTCTTTAGGAGCGGCACGGCTTGTTTCTGCATGGCGCAGGCCATCAACGAGCGGTCAACACGGTTCTTCTCGACGAACGGAATCAAGCTCGCGCTGGTTCCGAGAATTTCCTTATGCGCGGCATCGATGTGCGTGACAAGATTCGAAGCGACCTGGCTCGGGCGACCATTCACGCGGGCCGAAACCCATTCCTCAACGAATTCGCCCTTATCATTAAGTTTCACCGAGGCGTCAGCGATGATCATGTCGCCTTCGCTGGCAGCGTCGACGTAAACGACTTCGTCGGTGACTTTACCGTTCTTAACGACGCGGTACGGCGCTTCGATAAAGCCATATTCGTTAATCCGGGCGTAAGTCGCAAGGTTCAAGACGAGACCGACGTTGCCGCCTTCCGGCGTCTCGACGGTACAGATACGGCCGTAGTGCGTTGGGTGTGCGTCGCGGACATCGAACCCGGCACGTTCGCGAGTAAGACCACCAGGACCCATACTAGACAGACGGCGCTTGTGTGCGAGTTCAGAGTACCCGTTCACCTCGTCCATGAGCTGTGAAAGCTGGGAGCTAGCGAAGAATTCTTTCACGGCAGCGACCACCGGACGCGAGTTCAAAAGCTGCGACGGAGTCACTTCTTGCGGGTCGGCGACCAGCATGCGGTCGAGAATATTCCGCTGCAAACGGAGCATACCGAGGCGGAACTGGCGCTGGACCAACTCGCCCACCAGCTTCACGCGACGATTAGAGAGGGAGTCGATATCGTCGGCTGGCTCTTGGGTATTGTTCAGGCGGATAATCTCAGAGATAATCGCGATGAGATCCTTCATCTGGAGCGTGCGGTGCGCGGCGTCATTCGGCGTATCATAGCCGAGGCGCTGGTTCATCTTATAGCGAGCAACGCGCGAGCTATCGTAACGGCGATAATCAAAGAAAGCATGCTCGATCATCGACTTCGCGTTATCGACCGTGGCGAGATCACCCGGGCGAAGACGGCGGTAAACCTCGAGAAGGGCCGCTGGCTGAGTATTCGTCGTATCTTTATCGAGCGTAGCGCTAATATAGCTAATCGCACCGTTATCGACCTCGGCAAAAGTCTCGCGAATTTTATCATTGTCAGCAATCCCGAGCGCCCGGAGGAAGGTCGTGACCGGGATTTTGCGGCGACGGTCAATCTTGACGTTAATACAGCCGCTAGTCGTCGTCTCGAACTCGAGCCACGCTCCGCGGCCAGGAATCACCTTCGCGCCATAGTAACGATGACCGTTATTCTCGTCGGCAGTAAAGAAAACGCCGGCCGAGCGCACGAGCTGCGAAACGACCACGCGTTCAGTACCGTTAATAATAAAGGTCGCGCGGTCGGTCATCCAGGGATAATCACCGAAGTAAATATCCTGTTCCTTAATTTCGCCTGTGACTTTGTTCGTCAGTTCAACCATTACGTGTAATGGCGCGGCGTAGGTCGAGAGATTGAGCTTCGCAGTTTGCTCATCCTCGATCGGATCCTTAAAGTAATAATCCTTAAAGCGCATCGACAATTTATTCCCGTTGTAATCGTCGATCGGATTAAGTTCGTTAAAGACTTCTCGAAGACCAGATTTGACAAAATCCGCCCAGCTGTCCTTCTGGTGCGAAATCAAATCTGGAATCGGAAGCGCTTGATCTCCCTCGGTGAAAAATACACGACCGGGGTCTGTTGCTACCTTACTCACTATTCCCTCTCACTCTTTAGTGTTGATAATCTTTGCAGCGCCGAAGATTACTGCAACGCTAGTCCGAATAGGTCGCCAATCCTTTCGCACTGAACGTACATTTTGTACTTTAACGTCACACACTACTTCTTATCTCTCATTTTACATCATTGCTAAAGAAATGGCAAGGGGGAAATTTAGCGAAATGTAGGGTTCAGGGCGGAATGGCTGCAGGCTTTTTCTCGGGAGGGTGACGCTCTCGCGAGCGAACCCCTTCGGGGCCGTGCTCGCGACCCGCGTCAGCCCGAGGAGTCAAGCTCCATCCCTCGAAAATAGCCCGCAGCCATTCCGCTTCAAACCTACACTTTTCGCCCGCTCCCTATTCCAAATAAGTACCTGGCTAGAGTAACCCGTACCATTCCTTTTCACCTCTGTTTTGCGTTCTATTGACTTTTTTAAGCATGTGTGCTATAATGGAGAGATGGGGTATACCCATTGCACCTTTGAGGTTAAGTTGTTGCGGCTAGAGAAGGTCGAGCGGGGTCGATTTTGCCTAGCCGCAATAAAGCGGCAATCTGTAAAGGGGGAGTTTGAATGAGAATTGCATGGTATGGAGTGATTCTATGCTGCTAAGCGTCGAGATCACTCAAGGTAAATTCGGGACGATTGTCGCCTCGGAGCGGCCGAGTATTGACCTGAATTCGGAGAGGGCTTGCGATAATCGCTTTAGCGGTTTTGGCTGGAAGCTGGCGCTGAAGGGGCGGATTTTGACCTATTCGCGACTAGCATCGAGCTATGGACCGGAGGTGGCAAGTCAAACCCTGTTCATCGGCGATATCGATGGCACGATTTACCTAAAGACAAAGCGAAATAGAGCGACGGTGAAATTCGTGCCGGGGGATTTGAGTTTGCGGCTGTGGCGGCGGTTTGGGATTGACGAAATTCGTTTTGCTGATCCGAATCGGAGCTATCCGCGAGATTTTACGACGCAAGGCTCGGTGCGTTGTCGGATGCGGTGCATTCTCTGCGATGGCCTGAAAAACGGCGTTGCTGGGCGCGAAGCGACTGCAATGTTGGGCGGAGAGCAGCTTTCGCTGTTTACGGATAGCGAGAGCGTCGAGGTCAATAATTCGAGCTGGGCAGTCGTAAATGCGCTGCATGGCGTGGGGACGCTGCGGCCGCGGAGTTATTTGTTGCTCTACGCGCTGCCTCCGCAGAATTTGAGTGATAAGCTTAGCCAGTATCGCTGGATCGAGAAGCAGCTGCTCACCTTTATGCATAAGCACGAGATCAGCAGCCTTTCGGCGCCGCCGAGGAACTTAACCTAACTTTAATCCCACCTCGAGAGAGGTGGGAGGTTTTTAGGTGGCTCGGGATTATGGCAGCCGCCCATTCTCCGCCCCAGCCGCCGCCTCGCCAAAATCTTGCTAGGCCAGGATCCGCCGCGCGCCAACGTCGCCGTGCCAAGCATAACAATATATCTTATCAGAAGGTGCTATATTGCCTCGATTTTAAAAGTAGCATATACGAGGGTATCTTGACGAGCGCGGAGGCCAGAGCGGAGAATTTCAGTTGAACTTGTAAACGCTTTACGAGTTCAACCTAATTTTAACAGGGGTAAAAAATGTACAGTTTGCTATTAATTAATCACTTTTTACTAAGAAGTCGGCACTAGGCAACGAACAGAATTACCACCAGACCCAGTATATCCAGATCCAGCCGAAACACCACTACCAGTAATTTCGAGCGCCCATACTGTACCACCAGCCGATTCCGCACGAGAATCATAATAAATACCAGTATTACCCGCGTACATGAAAAGATATTCACAACCAGGACAAGTATAGCCTCCTCTCACAAAATAAAGAGGGTCTAGAGCTATATTGTATGCATTGCCAGCAGTTGTCACATTTCCACTCAGGCCCGTACCCGTCTCATTGCTACTAACCCCATACTGCCGTAGCAAATTATAAAAACTATCACGCGCATACGACCCGGCTTTGCCAGACAATTCCCAATTTTTAGGACAAATTGATGACTTAGCATATTTTTCCTCGGTCGTTATTCTGGCACCCGTTCCTGCTGTCACTGCATTCCATTGATAATAAGTTCCAACCAAATAATGCGCATCATATTCCGTATTATTGAACGTCTTATTTCCATTATCCCTATAAAAATTCGGATTCGAAGATGGTTTTCTAGTTCCTACAGACATAAACCGACTCGTACATCCAGATAAGCCTACGTTGTTGGTACATCCGGTTGACGCTGTCGGGTCGGTAATTACGTAGTCGCCCATGTCCCACGAATACGTGCCGAGCCTATCGTTGGCTCCGTTCGCGCTTATCGTCGTTTCCGTCGTCCTTGGCGGATACGCATCTGAGCTCATCCAATTACTTGTCACGTCTGACGTTGCCGTGGTTACGTTCGAGGCAGAAATATTAAAGTCCAAGTTCTGACTCATCCAACAATTCCCATCTGCCATCTTCGTCACCCAATATTTCTTCCCATCCCGCACATCTGTGAGCTGCTTGGTTTCGTGAGTTTCGCTCGCATCACAAATATCTGGAGTGATATCTTGCATATTGTTATATTCACTAAGCGATAGCGTCATCGGCGAAGAGACTACGCTGACGATTGCAGTGTTTGAGTAGGTATCGGCGGCGGTTTGCGAGTTGACTTTCGTGGCAAAACTGAGAGCGATAGTCTTGGTCTCGGAGGGGATTTTCTTAGAAGTGTTTTCGAGAATTTTGGTGCCACTGCCAGAGGTGGAGATTGCATTGTAAGTTGCCGTGCTAGGCATTGTTGTCCCCTCGCCGGCGTAGTAGCCCCAGGTATTTGCGGCCATATTTCCATAAGTTGCCGGCGCACTGAGGCTGGGGATTTTGTTGGCAGAATTCTTGCCGTTTAAGGTTGCGCTATTTCCTTTGATATAGACTGAATAGCCGCCGGAATTTGTAACGCTCACGGTTGCCGTGAGGTCGATTTTGGCAGACCTTTCATTATTAGCGTCCGGACGTAGCGTGGCTGAGGTCGGCGACGAACTAAACGTTACCGTAACTGACGAGTCAGCAGCGCTAGCGTTCGTTCCCGACACGATCACTCCGGCCAGTGCGAATGTCGCTCCGATTATTTTAATATTTCGCTTCCACATAAGCCCTCCTTTTGATTGTTACAACACCTATACGGAGGACGCTTAAACAAAAAAACGGCACCGTAAGGTGTTGTTGCAATCCGAGTGATGACTTCGCACCCATCGTGATGGCTCTTACGGCGCCGGTTAAACACGATAGGTGAGAAATGCGACAAAGACACTGTCATCTACTTTTATCGAATTACAACAACATTTTTATTGTAACACGGTTTTTCGGATTTGGCGAAAAAATGTGGATTTTTCGCACGGGCAGAGTTATTCTCTCCTTCCTCCCTAGCTTAGGACTAGGGGGTAGGGATTAGGCAGCGAAGGGAATTGCCGAAGTAGCGATAGCGGCTGTTGGACAGAGTGACGCTAGTATAGAAGTAGAACTCGTAGGCGTAGTCAGTGTTAGAGTAGGCTCGCGAGGACCAGTAGTAGCCACGCTCGCCAGCGTTGCCGAGGTTGTAACCCGGAAGGACGATGCCGCCCCGCACAAAGAATAAGGGGGGGCCAGCATGCTCCGAACTTATGCAGCTGTACAAGTTTCACTTTTACTCGACCCCTGTTAGTGTAGCAGAAAACCTGTACAGTTGTACAGGTTTGGGGCTTGCTTGGATTTTGGTGAATTTTGGAACGCTCTGCCCGGATTTCAGGCCTATTTTTAGGTAGTCTGTTCGGGTTTTGTGGCGAAAATTTAAGGATTTTACGGGTTTAGAAAGTTGCCCAAAATGTTAAAATTGGGCAAGTTTGGTTATTGCTCTGTCTCTGTTATGATGTTTTTAAAGTTGCCCATTTTGGCGTTTTTGGGCAAGTTTGAGAAAACTACGATTCCTGTTATGGATACCGAACATTTATTGCTGAGAAGTATCTGCCCCAAGAACTGGAAGTTGCCAAGTTCCGGGGATAATACGACGAAGGGGACGTTCGGGTATTTACTGACGCAATATGGGGTGGCGAGCAGTCTGTCTGGTACGAGTTCTGTTAATAGTAATACGTATAACATTGTCCTAAGTCCCTTATTCTTTGTGCGGGGCGGCAATATTAATACCAATGTCCAACAGCTCCGATATGCTGGTCAGGAAGGTTATTTTTGGTCTTCCCGAGCTTTCTCCAGTACTGATGGCGTTTACTATCTTATCTTCGGCTCTGGCAATAGTAGCGTTAACCCCTCCCGTAGTGACTTCAGTCGCTCCAGTGGCTATTCCCTTCGCTGCCTAATCCCTACCACCTAGTCCTAAGCTAGGAAGGAAGGAGAGAGTCGCATCCTCCCGCCATAGCGTTTGAATGCTTCTGGTGTCACGCACCAAAAAATCGCCCTTTTCTCAACAATCGAGGCGACTTTTTGAACATATAAGCTCTCAACTTATCGTTGGCTCGCAGTTAGCCTTATGTTCTTTCGAACTACTTTTAGTATAAGCCATTTCGTACTATTTCACAAGCGTTTTTCTACATTCTGCACTATTTTGACGTTGTAATTTTTACAACGTTTTATAGCCTTTTCCCTGTTAGATGTGTGGAAATCTCGGGATTTTGGACAAATTTAGCCGTAATTTTTTGTTGTGTTTTTTACAACGTTAGGCATATTTATCTCTGTTGTGATTTGGCTAGGTGCTGTTGTTATTTTTACAACATGTGATTATACGGCTCGTTCTGTCACAGGTCACTTCTAGAGCGGGCCAGGAAGTTTAGAATCTCCCATGTAGGCTATCAGCGGGTCTATTTTCCCTTCTCTCCTTCCTCCCTAGCTTAGGACTAGGGGGTAGGGATTAGACAGCGAAGGGAATAGCCGCGGTAGCGATAGTAGTAGCCGTTGAACGGATTGACGCTGCTATCATTGAAGTAGAGGCTGTAGGCGCTGGTAGTGCTAGAGTCGGCTCGCGAGGACCAGTAGTAGCCGTTCTTACCAGCGTAGTATATTCCTGTATCATCCCCATCTACACTTGCATCAGCCGGATCAATGAGGCCGCCCCGCACAAAGAATAAGCCTCAAGAATCGCTTCTGAAGGACTTTTTTGTTAAAACATCATGCTTGTGTTTGCTAATTTTGATTTAATTTAGCTATAATGGACGGATGAAGAAAAATCCCAAACCGTTCATACAAAATGGTGTCGTTACCCGTGAGGCTGGTGCGAGGCCGAAGCCTCATGAATATTTTACCGCCGAAGCGCTTGCTGATGCTGGTTATAATGTTCGTTTTATTCCGAGTAGCGTAAATATGTGTATGGCGGATTGTTATATTAACGATACGCTTTTTGAGCTGAAGGCACCGGAAGGTAGGTCTATAGATAGCATTGAACGAAATTTGCGGAAAGCCGTCAATCACCAGTCGCCAAATATTGTGCTCGATTCTGCGCGAGTAAAGAATCTGCGGGACAGCAACATCCAAAAATTCTTGATTGAGCGGTTACGCCGGCGGCATGGCATTCAGCGAATCCTTTTTGTGAATCGCAAGCGTGAGGTTATTGACATAAATGAGCTTTTGAGGTAAGATTAAAGTATTGAAGTCCACGAGGGTGAAGCATTCACTGAGCCGAGGACTTCTTTTTTGTTCTTTAGCCTTAGTTCAGGGGAATTGCCCAGAGTCCCTTATTCTTTGTGCGGGGCGGGTATGTCAATACTGACAATCAGCAGCTTGCCAACACTGGTCGTACTGGCGACTACTGGTCCTCTCGGGCCTACTCTAGCACCACCTACGCCTACCTCCTCTACTTCCTTAATAGCGTCAATCCATCCTTCGGCGACGATCACCACCTCGGCTTTTCCCTTCGCTGTCTAATCCCTACCCCCTAGTCCTAAGCTAGGGAGGAAGGAGAGAAGAGTGATAAACCGGCTGCCAGAGGGCTGGTTTCTGCGCCTGCGCGCTCAAGAACCCCCAGTTCCCTGGGGGTCTTTGTCAAGAGAATCGTCCTAAACAATCGTCTAGAGAAGTTCTAGGCGTTGCCTGGAAACGGTTGCTAGATGTCTAGATCGTCGAGGTCCGCCAGCTCGGCGCGAGTTTTCTCGGCGAGACCGTCGTCCTGCATATGGTCGGCGCCCATGGCCGCCTCGGCATCTTCCGCCCGAATGTCGGCGTTAGTCTCAGTAATGTCATCATCCCGGCGAGAACGACCGCGTCCACCGTCTTCATCTTCGTCGGTATTTACAACTTTAAGATTATAGCGAGCGCCGTTCTTCGTGCCCAAAACGCGCAGCAAGGTACGAATACTCTGTGCGGTTGCGCCACGCTTACCGATTACACGGCCGACGTCCTCTGGATCCACGCTCAAGCTCAACAATACACCGCGCTCGTCAATCTCGCGCTCGACGACAACTTTGTCGGGATTATTTACTAGGGTTTTTACGATATATTCTACAAATTGTTGGTCAATGGTTGCCATAAGGTCTCCAGTTTATTTTTGTATACTCTCTTATTATAACACGAGATCGCAGAATGCAATAGCGGAATTTTTTGGATTTGGTGGCAATTTCGCTTCCGGCTTTGGAGGTAGGGGCCCTTATTCTTTGTGCGGGGCGGGTACGTCTATCCCTACTATCAGCAGCTATGGTACACTGGCCAGGAGGGTAGCTACTGGGCCTCTCGAGCCAGCTCTAGTATTAGCGGTGCCTACTACCTAAGCTTCAACTCTAGCGGCGTCAATCCGTCCAGCAACGGCAATATTCGCTACATCGGCTTTTCCCTTCGCTGCCTAATCCCTACCCCCTAGTCCTAAGCTGGGGAGGAAGGAGAGAGGCACGGCGGTTACTATTGGCCAAAATTCCGGTTTAATTTTTTCTTGGCAGAAAATTCCCCGCCCACCCTTCTAGGTCGCATTTAACTTCCATTTACTACAAAAGCCACGCTAATATTTCTTTTTGGAAGACGAGGGCTGCGGCCTAGAGGGGTGGGCGGGGAGAAACTCAACTCATAATTTATACGTTTTTCTAGTACTGATAGGTCTAAGATACAGATAACTAAGCATCCGGGGCGCTATCCCCGCTGATTGTCCCTTGTTCGCCTTTGGATGTAGGGCTCAAATAGCAGCGAAGAGAAAGGCCGCTGCTGCGAGTACTGCTGTAGGATGAAGTGACACTGGTATAGAAGTTAAGAACGTAGGCGTAACCAGTATCTGAATGAGCTCGAGAAGACCAGCCGTAACCAACCCGACCAGCATATTGGAAGGGCGCTGAGTTACCAGAGGCAATGAGACCGCTCCGCACAAAGAATAAGGGACTCTGAGTAATATTGTAAGCATTACCGTTAATGTTGCTAGTACCCTCTAAGCTGCTTTGCACTCCATATTGCGACAATAAGTAGTCGAAGCTCCCACTTGTATTATTAAACGAGGCGCCACTATTCGGTAGTTTCCAGTTCCTAGGGCAAATACTGTCAGTTGCGTTCGTATTCGTAATACTTCCGCCAGTTCCGGCCGTGGCAGCGTTCCACTGATAATAGTTTCCTACAAGATAGTGTGCATCATAGGTTTTTGTGGCTGCATTGATTGGGGAATTTCCGTTATTCTTGTAAAAATTTGGATCGTCGGACGCCGTCCATCCGTTGACATTTGTAAATTGCCCCGCACAATTACTGAGTCCCACATTGTTACTATCGCATGCTGCTGCCCCTGTCGGGTTTATAATCACGTAGTTCCCGAGATTCCAGGAATACGTCCCCGTATTAGACGTCGTACCCGTAGTAACGCTGTTCGTTGTATTTTGCGGCGGATACGAAGAGTGCCCTGAACTCCAATACCGCTTAATATCGCTCCAATGTGCATTCATAACGCTACTACTGTCTTCTATGTCGAGCGCCAAATTCTGACTCATCCAGCAATTACCGTCGAGCATTTTGGTAATCCAGTACTTTTTGCCGTCGCGGATGTCCGTCATATACGCCGTTTCATGATATGGCGCCGCATTGCAAACGCTAGCACTAAGCCTCTGCAGGTCTGTCACACCGTTAAATGGCGTCACTCGCCCCGGCTCCGCCACCACAGAAAGCGTAACCGTATTGGAATAAGTATCAGCCACTTTCGCTTCACTCACTCTCGTCCCGAAACACATGGTGACCTTCTTTGTTCCCGAGCTGATGGCGCCGCCAGTTCCCAAAGTTTGGTTCGAGGTAGTCATCTGTTTGAACACATCCGACAAGCTACAATCCGTCACATTATCGCCAACACTGCCGTTCCAGCCCCATTTATCCGTCATCTGCGACAAAGTGCTATTACTTGTAACGCTCGGAATAGTATTGGATGAATTCGAGCCGGTTAAGTTTGCACTATTTGCTCGGATATATACTGAATAGCCATTAGTATTTCCGAGCGTTACGCTGGCGGTTCTTTTAACTACACCAACGTTGGTGTTAGTATTCCCGGCGTTGACTACCGAATTTGTGCCGGAATCCATAGATAAGGTAACTGTTGAAGCTGATTCACGGTAGTTCTTTAGCTCCTCATCCCAACCATTAGCGGCATCGGTCTTGTTTGTAATCGGACTAATAGCTAGAATTCCGAGAAGCGTTAAAACTCCTACGCTGACAAATCCAGCCCCGCATAAGACGTTTTCCGCTACGCCTTTTATCTTAAAGTTATTATTTCTGCTCCGCATGAGGCCCTCCTTTTATTGTTACGAACACCTTAGCGGAGTATTTCGGATCAAAACAAAAATGGCACCGCAAGGTGTTCGTACAATGCATCAGGTAAGTTTTATCCAACCGAGCAAAGTGCCTCACGGCGCCATCTTTACGGTTGGATAAAATCCCTAAAACCGGCTTACCATTTTTGAAACACATTGTACGAACATCTCAATTGTAACATGGTTTTTCGGATTTGGCGGAAAATCATGAAGTTTTCGCACAGGCGGAGCTATTCCCCTCCTTCCTCCCTAGCTTAGGACTAGGAGGTAGGGATTAGGCAGCGAAGGGAAAGGCCAGCGTAGCGATAGTTGTTGCCGGACGGATAGACACCGCTATCCCAGAAGCTGAGGAGGTAGGCGACGCTGGTGCTAGAGTAGGCCCGAGAGGACCAGTAATAGCCGCGCTGGCCAGCGTAGTTGAACTTACTAGTATCTTGAGAATTAAACGAATCTACATACCCGCCCCGCACAAAGAATAAGGGACTGAGAGCAATGTTGTACGTATTACTATTAACGGAACTAGTACCAGATAAACTACTCGCTACGCCATATTGTGTCAGCAGGTACTTAAACGTTTCTTTCGCGTCAGAATTAGCATTTGGCAACTTCCAGTTCTTGGGGCAGATATTAGAATATATTTAGGCTACAAATTTTTAAAAAAGTGTAGCCACGGGATATAGTATTAACATGGGTGGAGTGGGAAATTTAGGCTACCTTTTTTTGAAAAAATGTAGCCTAACGAGGAGGCAAAAACACGCCCAAACCTGTACAGCTGTCCAGGTTTTTCACCGCGCTAACAGAGGTAGAATAAGAGCTGAACTTGTACAGCTGTACAAGTTCGGGATTTGTTCGGTTTTAAGGATGTTTTGCTTGGGTTTCGGCTTATTTTAGGCTTTCGAAGACCATAAAAACTCTATCGCGCACAATAGAGTTTTTAATTCATCCACCCCTGTTGTACTGTTCCTAAACTCTATAGTGTACTATAGAGTTTACATTTTAACGAAAAACTCGTCCCTTATTCTTTGTGCGGGGCGGCTACGTCTATCCAGGCTACAGCCTCGACGTCGCTGGCCAGTGGAGCTTCTACTGGTCCTCCCGGGCCTACTCTAGGACTAGCAGCGCCTACAGGTTCTACTTCAATGATAGCGGCGTCGATCCGTCCGACTACTACGATCGCTACTTCGGCTTTTCCCTTCGCTGCCTAATCCCTACCCCCTAGTCCTAAGGCTTCGAGGAAGGAGAGGAGAGTGACTTTCTGCTGCCTTATAAGACGATTCCACAAAAACCGCCCTCGCGGGCGGTTTTGTCGTCTCCTGGCCGGTTACTCGGTGGCCGCTTCGTCAGCGACTTCGGGAGCTGGCTCCTCTTTCGGCTGATTTTTGCGGAGCTTGTCGGCGTGTTTTGCCTTAGCGTGCTTCGGGTTCGGGGCTTTGTACCAATCTGGCATCTTGATTCCCTCTTTACCGAGTACGAAAGCAACACGGCTGGACGGCTGCGCGCCGTTCTTGAGGTAAAATTCAACCTTTTCCTTGTCGACGACGACTTTTTTAGTTTCTGGGTTATAGCTGCCGAGCTCAGCTACAACACGACCCGAAAGCGGGTGGCGCTGCGCTTCTTGGACGACTATCCGATACACAGGTAAGTGTGCTCGGCCATTACGTTGCATGCGAATCGCTAGCATTTTTCTCCTTTACTTAGTAATTCCTTTAATTATAGCAAGGTTTTCTCTTCTTGTAAAGCCCGCTTCGTGCCTAAACGACGTCATTGCTTGGATAGACCTATCCGCGCAATGCTTAGCTTCCCGCCTTCTTCGCCACCAGCTGGCTTTCGTTCGGGAACTGCTTGAGGTAGAGCTTGACGGCTTCGCTGGCGGCGACGCCTTCGGCTTCTTGTTTCGAGTGGCCGACGCCGGTGCCTTTAAGCTGGTGAGCGACGTAGACACCAACGGTGAAGGTTTTGTTGTGGTCCGGGCCTTCCTCGTCGAGGACTTTGTAGGTCGGAGTCGAGCCGTCATGATGCTGCGCAAGCTCCTGGAGATAAGACTTCGGGTCGCGCCAGCTGCCCTCTTCGAGAATCTTGTCGATCTTGACCAGAATATGCTTAGCAATAAAATCCTTTGCTACATCATAACCCTGGTCAAGATAGATCGCCCCGATCACCGCCTCGAAGCAATCCGCAAGAATCACGGCATGGGCGCGGCTAGAACCGTGTTTCTCGCCCTTCGAGAGGCGCACGAGCGGACCGTAGCCCAGCTCCTCGCCAGACGCGCCAATGCTTTCCGTGCGCACTAGCGCCGAGCGCCAAGCCGTCATGATCCCCTCCGGCTCGTTATAATTCCGGTACAAAAAGTCCGACGTTACCAGCTCGAGCACAGCGTCGCCGAGGAACTCTAGACGTTCGTTGTGATCGCGGGCGCTCTTTTTATGCTCATTCACGTAACTGCGATGTGTCAGCGCGGTGACGAGAAGTTCCGGGTCGTGAAACTCGAAGCCTAGCTTCTCGCGCGCAAAATCCTGATATTCTTCAATCTGCATATTCCTCCTTACAACCCCTGGCGGATTTTATTTTTTGCTACTAACATGAGTTTTTCGATGTCTTCGTACTCGATCGCCTCGATGGCGTCCCGAAAACTAAACCACTTGATATTCTTCATCCATTGTTCCTTAGTCGGGGTTTCGTGGTCGTCGAGGGCGCGGACGAGATAAATTTGTGTCATCATGAGGACAAGCTTATCGACGCGGCGATATTGGAAGTGAATCTTCCCGAGCCACATCAGGACTTCGATGTGAAACAGTCCAGCCTCTTCGCCGATCTCGCGGACGGCGGTCTGTTTTGCGGTCTCGCCGGGTTCGATATGCCCCTTCGGGATAGTCCAGCGACCTTTCGAGTCCTGAATTAGGAGGATATCGATGTCCTTGCCGTCTTTGCTGGGACGAAAAACGATGCCTCCAGCGGTCGGCTCGCGCACGACTTCCTGAATAGCGGGCTTTTTAAACACACGCGCCGTGAGGCGGGTCATGGTCGAAACCCGCTCCGACTTCAGCGGCAGGGCTTCCGGGACTTTCGTGGGGGCTCTGGGCGGAGTCTTTGGCGGCCTCGACTGTTTTGGCTGCGCCTGAAGCTCCCCACCAGTACGTTTGCTCGCTGGGCGGGCTTTAGGCTTCGCTCCCGACTTCTTCTTTTGCATTTTGCTCCTTCGGGATGGATGGTTCGGGCGTCGCGACTGCGGCAGCTACGCCAGCTTCGGCAGTATCAGTGGTCCCAGCAACATCGGTGGCTTCGGCAGCCTCGACACTTTCCGTAGCGCCTTCAGCTGGCCCCTTACGAGAAGCGTCAGCCGGCGTCTTGTCGCCGTAAATCTGGCGATAAGCAGTACCGAGCACACCGTTAATAAACCTCGAGGAATTCTCCGAACCAAAGGCTTTCGCCAGCTCAACCGCTTCGTTGATTGCGACTTTCGGCGGAACCGTATCGGCCGAGGACTGTAGCTCGTAGAGACCCATGCGCAGGATATTCCGGTCAACCGCAGCAATCGTATCGAGCGGCCATTCCGGGGCCATCGGCTGCAGAACCGCGTCCAGCTCGCTAAAACGGTCCGCTACGCTATGCGCTAGCGCATAGACGAATGCAGTGTCGCCGAGCGCCTTCGCATAAGGCTCGATATCTTTCGCGACAATCGTGTCTATATCCACCGTGGCATCACCAGCTTTAGTCCGAAATTCATATTCGTATAAACTCTGTAAAACAATTATTCTGCCTAAGTGCCGGTTACTAGCCATATACC
>CAYTZL010000004.1:0-48616 GCA_964442535.1 uncultured Candidatus Saccharibacteria bacterium
CGGCGAATTTGCTGGTCGGGTAGCCAACGCCGCTAGGCTGGCCGTAGATGCTGACCATAGACGAGGTATTAAGGATGACGCCGCTGCCTTGTTTTTTCATGGCTGGGACGACGGCTTTTGTGCAGTAGAAAATCGCGTTGATGTTGAGCTTAATAATGTCGTCGAATTCGGAGATGTCGGTGTCTTCGATCGGCTTTTCGGCGGCTTTGCCGGCGTTGTTGACGAGTATATCGATGCGGCCATGTTCGTCGAGGATTTTCTGGAAAGTGGAGTTGATTTCGTCGTAGTTTCCGAGGTCTGGCCAGTAACCTTCGACCTCGAAGCCGTCGGCGGATAAGATGTCTAGGGCCTTTTTTACGCTGTCTTCGCGGGAGCCGAAAATGATAACTTTGGCGCCGTTTTCGCAGAAAACGCGGGCGGTCTCTAAGCCGATGCCGCGGGTTCCGCCGGTGATAACTGCAATTTTGTCTTCTAGCATAGAATTCCTTTCGTGTTTTATTGCCAATTCACGTTTCCGAACTGCGGAACGGCTTCGATCCAGAGCTGTCCAGGGGCGAAGGAGATTTCTTCGCCGCCTTCGTCGCGGAAAATGATTTGGCTGTCTTGAGATGATTTTGACCAGGCGCCTTCGATGACTTCGCCGTTTTGGAAGATCGTGGCGTTGCCGCTACCGATGGTCTTGATGTTTTCGTGGTAGCCGTCGGACATGGTGCTTTCTTGGACATGCATGGCGACGACGACTTTCGGGGCGATTTGAAGAGGGTCGCCGCAGTCGACCTTTGTGTTCGGCTGTTCGAGGGTAGCGGGACAGTTATAAGAGAGGTGGGGCTCGCCGTCTTGGTGAAAGCGGAGGTAGGTGTTCGAATCGGGGTCGTAGAGGTAGCGGACGTTGTGCGGGGCGCTGTTGCCGAAGTTGATGTAGATTTCGGAGATGTTCTCAGTAGTGCAGGTTTCGTCGGCGTCAGCCTCGTCGGTATTAGAACATTGTTTAGCGGTGAGGATTTCATCGTTTTGTTCGGGGGTGTAGCGGGGGAAGGCTTTCGGGCTAGAGGTCGTGTAGCCGTTGTCTTGGTTAAACTGTGAGAGCATGTTTGGCGATGAAAATAGATTATTCCAGAGGCGACCAGTGTCGTCTTCGCGCCACATGTAGGCGTAGTTTTCGTCGAGGTTGCGCTGCCCGCCGAATTGAATCGCGCTGAGGGCTTCGTCGGAGCCGCCGGCGTGGACGACGGTGCAGTCGAACGGAGTGTCCCAGTCGAGGTAGTAAGGTCGTAGGGAGCGAATCGGGCCGATCGCACTGAGGTCGGGGTTTTGGAAAACGGCGGCGAGGCGAGTGATGCCGGTTTCGGCGATCGCTTCGAAGACGACGCCGGCTTGGGTGAGGCCGGCCTGAGGGCGGGCGCCATCGGTGCTGCCGTTCGGGATTTGGACGCAGAAGGTCGGACTAGAATTTAGGCTAGCGTCGGAGATTTCCTCGCCAGTGAGGACGCTGTAGACTGGCTCGGCGAATTCGACGCGGCTGGACTCGGAATCTTCGGCTTTTTGGCTAGAGAGCCAAAAGACAACGCCGACGCCGGCGGCGATCAATACAAGTACAATGATAAGAATAATAGTAACGACCTTATTCTTCTTTTTGTCTGGCTTTTTGCCAGAAGTGACTTTCGGGGGCTTATTTTTAGTGTTGTTTTTTGGGCTTTTGGGCATTCGCACTCCTTTATTAATCGTTTTCTAAAGCGGTTACGGTTTGCTGCAAGCGGGCGAGAGAGGTATTCTTGCTGAGGACTTCGAGGGTAAGATTCAGCGCGGGGCTAAAGGCGGCGTAGGAAAGAGCGAGGCGGATGAGCGAGAAGAGCTCGGCAGGCTTCTTGCCGGTTTCGGCGAGGAGGTCGTTTAGCGTAGCTTGTAGCGATTCGGCGTCCCAAGGGGTTTGGTCGAGCTTGCGGGCGGAAAGCTGGAGCAGGTCGGAGAGTTCTTCTTCGGAGAGTTTCTTGAGGAATTTGTTCCCGGTGATCATTTCGAGGTCGATTGTTGGGTCGGTAAAGAAGTAATCGGTCATATCGCGGAGGTCGCTAAGGGATTTTAGGCGGTCATAGATAATACTAAGGACGCGTTTCCTATAGTTATCGTCGTAAGCCGCGGCGCTGTCGGGCCAAAAGCCGTCGGTATAAGAGTAGAGCGCGTCAATTCCCTGCTCGTCGGCGATTTTGCGAATCCACTGGCCGTTCATCCAGAGGAGCTTTGCTTCGTCGTAGCGGGCGCCAGAGGTCTGGATGCGGTCGACGGAAAACTTCTCGATGAGTTCAGATTTGCTGTAGATTTCTTGTTCGGTGCCGTCGTTCCAGCCGAGGTTCGCGAGGTAGTTTAGCATTGCTTCAGGCAAGATGCCGTCGGCGCGGTACTCAGTAACGGACTTCGCGCCGTCGCGCTTGCCGAGTTTTTTGTTTCCGGTCGGGGCGAGGATGTGCGGGAGCGAAGCGATTTTCGGGACTTCGAGTCCGAGGGCTTCGTAAAGAGCGAGATAATTCGGCGTACTAGCAAGGAATTCTACGCCACGGAAGATATGCGTCACGCCCATAGTCGCATCGTCAACGATGTGCGCGAAATTGTAAGTCGGGAGGCCGTCGGCCTTAATTAAGATAATGTCATCTTGTACTTCGGGGCCGGCGTCGAGGTCGCCCATGACTTCGTCGTACCAGTGGCGAGGCTTCGGGTCGGATTTAAAACGCAGAGGCATACCGAGGTGCCACTGGGGCGGATTTTCGGGGCGAAAATCGCGATAAAGATAGGGTCTCTTCTCATTGTAGCACACTTCTCGGTATTTGTCAATAGTTTCGGCACTAGTATCGTCGCCATAGGCACGACCAGCGTCGATGAGCTTCTGTGCCCACTCGAGATAAATCTCCTGGCGCTCGCTCTGGAAGTACGGCTCGTCGGGGCCGCCGACAATCGGACCTTCGTCCCAGTCAAGACCGATCCACTTTAAAGTATCCTCGATTAACTCGGTAGCGCCTTCGACAAAGCGGGCGCGATCGGTATCTTCGATGCGCAGGATGAACTTACCGCCTTGTTGCTTAGCAAGGAGGTAGGGGTAAATCGCGCTGCGGACATTACCAATATGAATATAACCAGTAGGGCTGGGAGCAAAACGTGTCTTCATAGGAGTATTATAGCACAGAATTATTGGATTGAGGTGACGATATTACGGAGTTGTTTCTTAGTGAGGACGTTGTCTTCGGCGTTGATTTTGTAGAGGACGCCGCCGTTTACCCAGGTGGCGTTGGAGCCGAACATGTAGATTGTGAGGCCTTGTTCGTGGGTCGTGGTGTAGTTGCTTTGCCAGGTCGGTTCGACGTAGTTGCGAAGGAGGGCGGCGCTGTCCCAGGAAGATTTTTCTTCGACGAGAGTAAACGTTCCGGCGTCGGCGCTAGTGAAGGTGAGGGTAATTTTGCTGTCTTCGGAGCTGATGTCGCTGAGCGAAAAACCGCGCGGAACGTAGGAAGGGTAGGAGGCTTCGATGCCGGTCTGCATGGCGGCAACGCGGACGGAGATGTCGGGGATGTTTGTGCCGACGAAATAGATAATCGCGGCGACGCAAGCAGCAGCGCAACCGAAGGCGAGCATAAAGCGCTTGAAACCGCCTTTTTTGCGGGTTTTAGTGTGGGCGCGTGCGGTTTTGAGGTCGTCGTCCATGGAGGCGACGGAGCGAAGAGCCTTGCGTAGGGCGGCGTCTTTGTCGTCGGCGAGTTGCGGATGGACGGCTGTCTTAGTAGGGCGTTTTACTGGCCGCGCGGCGACCTTCTGAACGGGTCGAGTAGAACGAACGGTGGCGCTAGAAGCTTTAGTAGTTCTAGCCGCCGGCTTTGGAGCGGGACGTGCGGCGCTACTCATCATCTTTGTAGTAGATTTTGTGACTTTGCTGGCGGCGCGAGTTGCTTTCGGGCTGAGGGCGGGCTTCGGGGCGGCTTTTTTGGTGGTTTCGGCTTGGATGCCGGTGGATTTTGAGGCGATAGCGATGAATTTTTCGATTGTGTCGCCGAGTTCGATAATTTCAGGGAGGTTATTAGTGCTTTTAATCTCGGCGGCGAAAGCTTGGAGGGATTCGATCTGGCGGGCGATATCGGCGGGATCGGTTGCGGCTTGGATAGAGGAGATGGCTTCGGAGGCGATGCGGGCGATTTCGTCGATGGACTTTGTGGCGTGTTGTTCGTTAATGGCGAGGGAGAGACTGTCGGTCTGTTCGACGGGCGGGATAGTGTGCATAGCGGCGCTGAGGTTGGCGGCGGTGTAGTCGGCGGCGATGCTCATGGCGAGTGAACGAGTGTCGAGATCGGACGGTCCGGCGAGAGTAGAAGGTGTCGGCTCGGCGAGCGACATTGGAGCACTAGGAGCGACAGCCATCATTTCCGAGCTGGGCGTCGGGGTATAGGTAGAGGCGGCGTAGTTGTCGTTCGCATAAGCTTGCGACGCTTCGTCAAGCGCAATCGGTGCGTAAGTCGGCTCGGCGGCGAGAGAATTCATCGGTTCGATAGGCCGAGGGTTTTCCGGGTACAGGGCGGCTGGTTCGGGAGCGTAAAGACTAGGATCTTGGGTAGGCTCTACTGCTGGCGTAGCGACCATCGGCGCCTGGTAATCGGCGGGAGATTGCGCAGGTGTCATTTGATAGTTATATTGTTGCGCAAGTTCGGCGGGCTGATAAGTTTCGAGGATGCGCGGAGCGTCGGTCGACTGTTGGCAAGTGTCGTAAGTTTCGGGGGTCTGAGGAGGTTCCGGAGCGGGCGACGGTTCGGCGGCGCGCATAGCTTCGAGGTCGGTATCATGGACACGAAGATTAACTAGACGAGAAGGGCGAGCGGTCTTCGAACTGCGCTCAGGGAGAGAGGCGGAGCGTGCGGCTTCTTCGATCGCTAAGTTGGTCGGTCGGCTAACGTAGCGGCGATTGAGCGTAGCGGATGGCTGCGTCAGCCGATGCGTGGCTGAGCTAGGCGAACCGGATTCGAGTTGTATTTTCATCTCGCAGTTATACTCCTCATCGTGTTTTTGCTTACTACTATTATAACTGTAAGGGCAATAAAAAAGCAAGACCGAAATTGGCGAAAAATGAAAATTTGGCATCGTTATGTGACTGCGAACCTGTCAGCCGTACGGGGCGGTTCACCATCTTTTCTTGGGGCGCGTCCACGACGCCCGCCGTTGCGGGGTCGTGGCGCTAATGCTCGCCGTAACTCCGCACCCCCTGCGAAAAGAGGCGGAACCACTCCGTACGGCCATCTATCGAGTCGCATAACGGTTACCGGATTTTCGGATTGGTGGAGATATGCTATTATATATGTATGGATTATGAAGAAAAGAAGCGACGGCAGATGATTCGGGTGATTATTGCGGAAGTGGGGATGGTGCTGTCGGTGATTGCGATTGTGGTGGTGGCAATTATGCTGGCGATGGGGTTCTTTATTTCCGGGAATGGACAGATTGAGCAGTCGGGGCTGATGCAGATTCATAGTCTGCCGACGGGGGCGACGGTGGAACTGGATGGGTCGACGCTGTTTTCGCGGACGAATTTGAGTAGGACGATGCCGGCGGGGACGCATCATTTGAAGCTGTCGCGGGATGGATATGATAGCTGGGAAAATGATGTCGAGATGTACTCGGGGGTGTTGGTGAGATTGTACTATCCGCGGCTGTTTTTACAGAATCGGACGGTGGAGCTGGCGAAAGATTTGGGTAAGGAAAAAGAGTTGACGTCGCTAAATGATTTGGAATTTTATCAGCCGTCGCCAGAACGTAATTATATATTGTATACACAGAAGGGCGCTAGCGGCTGGAAAATGCTGGATTTTCGGGGGGACGAAGTAAAAGAAACGACGTTTGATCTTTCGGGGGTGTTGCCGGGGATGATCGCGGACGAGAAGGACGATAAAGAAAAAGAAAATGAAAAAGAGAATGGTGAAACGACGGCGGAGACGAAAGACACGAAGACGGCGCAGCAGGGTGTGGGTGAAACTGTGAAGTATCATTTTGAGGGTAAAATCGAGGAACTGAAATGGAGTGCCAACGAGGAGAAGGTGCTGGTTAGGGTGGCGTTTGAGGATAAAAAGGAGTGGGTTTTGGTGAATCTACGGAATATTGCGGAGAGTTTAAACTTGACGCGGACATTGGGGATGGCGTTTGAGCGGATTGATATTATAGACGGCGCGGCGACGCAGTTGTTTGGTTTAGAGAATCATCATTTGCGTAGTATTGATGTCGCTTCGAAGTCGACTTCGCGGGTATTGCTTGACCAAGTGGCGGACTATGCCTATAACGAAGGTAATGTGTTGTACGTGACTGAGACGATTGAGAAGATGGGGCGAAAGATGCGAGAGATTGGTGTGTATAAGCATGGTGAAGAGGATGGAACGGTGATTGACGAGGTGTTTAGTGACGCGAAGGTGCGGCTGGCGCTGGCGCGGTATTATGATGAGGATTATGCTTGCTATGTGGTGGGAAAGAAGTTGAAGGTGCGATATGGGAACTTGCCGAGTTATCGTCGGGGAGGTGGAGTGGTAGAGTTGAAGGAACTGGTAGAGCGGGAGCTAGAGGTGGTGCCGCAGGCGTTGAGTTTGAGCTCTGGAAATGAATATTTAGTAGCGAGGACGGAGCGGAAGTTTATGGTGACGGATTTGGATATGGGTGAATACTATAACTATGATGCAGAGACGGCGGAGCTGAAGTGGCTGGATGCAAGCATGATGTATGCGGTGCAGGATGGTCAGATTACAGTATGGGATTTTGATGGTATGAATAAGCGAAATTTGGCAGAGAGTCGGAAAGATGGCGAAGATACGAAGGCGCTGAACTCGGTGGTAATGATTTCACCGAATAATCGGTGGTTGTATTATCTAGCGACAGACGAAGACGGATTGTCGCTGATGCGAGAAAAGATTCGCGAGTAGGTTAATGTAAGTCGGTTAGGTGCTGGGGCGGGTTGTTGGTAGTTAGATAGAGCGGGCAGAAGCTAGGTTAGCTACCGAAGATACGCTCGAAGATAGACGGTTCGTTGGCGGGCATAGAATATTCTTGATCTTCTTCGGCGGGGTTTTCGGGCGGAGTGGAGGCGTCGCCGGAGTAGTCAGGGCTGATCTGTTCAGCGATGACGAGGAGGCGGTAGCGAGAAGTTCCGAGCGGAGTGCAAGTGATAAGTGTCAAAATCGGCTTTTCGGTAGAGTAAATGAGCGACTGGACGTTGGTAGGCTCGACGATTTTGCTTTCGGTCATGCGGTAAGTATAGCGGACGGATTCGTAGTTAATATAGATGAGGTCGCCGACCTGAAGCCGTTCGAGGCCGGAGAAGATAAACTTATAAGGATTGTCGCTGTAGATGTCGCCGGCGGAGTGACCAGAAATGACGAGATTGCCGATTTGTCCAGGCAATGCATCGGCGCCGGGGATCATAAACTGAGCGACACCATGATTCATGGCTTCAAAAACGTCGTTGTAATGGATATTAAAAGCAACGGGGACATCGACATTGAGCTTCGGGATGATGAGACGCGGATCGGCGGAGACATTTTGGGTGATGCTCGGGTCGACGGCTTCAATACTCGTCGCGACGTCAGCGGTATCAGGGACGACGTAAGCCATAATCGGTGCGAAAATCAGGCGGTTATACTGTAAGAAGAGTACGGCGAGGACGATAGCGCCGAAGATGAGAATCGGAGTGAGACGCTTAAGCTTGCGCTTGCGGTGTAATTCGCCGCTGGCGGCGCGTTCGTTTTTGAGCTTTTCGGTTTCGAGGTAACTCTGAGCGGCTTTAGAGTAATAATCACTATAATATTTTTGATAGTAATTTTGCCAGGCAGTGTGGTATTGCTGCCATTCTTGATCGACGTTGGTCTGGTTAATCGGGGCGTCTTTAAGGGCGCTAGTTTCGTCATTAGCGTCGTAGGAGAGGCTAGGGGTGACGAGGCTAGATTGGAAATCGGACTGATATTGAGATTGCGATTCATCAGCGGGTGCTTGAGCTATGCTGGATGATAGATTATCTTGATTGGCGCTGAGCGGCGGGTTGAGATTATCGGGATCGGTAGAATTGGCGTCGTGGCGATCGGTGCCGCCGGAGAGCTCGGGCGTCGAATAGATGCCGCCAGGGATAGGAGGCGCAACGTAATCATTAGAGTCGGAAGAAGTCTTTTTCAGGCTGCGCAAGGCGGAAGAATAGACGGCAAGGACCTTTTTGCGGGCAGACTCAGCTGCGCTAGCGCGGTTTGTTTTGTTTTGAGAAGGCGTTCCACCGTTACCAAATTCCATATTTTTAATTATAACACAGATTTTGTGGTATAATGATAGTATTGATGCTGGAAAAGCAATGGTTTTTAGTATTAATGGGCGAGTGGCGGAATTGGTAGACGCGCTAGACTCAAAATCTGGTTCTCGCAAGAGAGTGAGGGTTCGATTCCCTCTTCGCCCACCAATAAAATAACTTTGACTTCGTGTCAAAGTTATTTTATTGGTATAAGTCTATGGAGCGTAGAGTTGAAGGTGATTTGAATGGTTATGTGGTGGGGACGAGGCAGCGGATGGATTGGCCATAATAACGGTTGCGGTTGCTTGTGGGAAAAACGTAATTAGAGTCAAGACTGAGGCTAAATGCGAAGCTATTAGAATGATTTCCGGTCTGGAGAGACCATAAGTGGCTTACTTGCCCGGCGCCTTGGAAATAATCAGGATTGTTTTGAGAATAAATGATGCCATTTCGTACGAGAAAAATTGGATTTAAGACAATATTGTACGTATTATTATTGTAGGAACTAACTCCAATAGGGACTCTCTGTACTCCATATTGAGATAACATGTAATAGAAACCGTCCGTTGTAGCGGTATCAGCGTTTGGCAGTTGCCAATTTTTTGGACAAATAGATTCACTTGCAAGACCATCTATAACCTGTTCACTAGTCCCCGCCGTCGCCGCATTCCACTGGTAGTAGTTTCCAGCAAGGTAGTGCGCATCATATTCCGTTGCGGTATAGGTCGCCCCATTCTTTTGGTAGAAGTTCGGATCAGTACTCGCTGTGCGACTTCCAACCGCCATAAACTGTCCAGAACAAGCGCTCAACCCGGTATTATTACTAGTACAGGCCGTGGTTGCCGTCGGGTCGATAATTATGTAATTGCCAAGATTCCAGGAATATTTTTCCGTATTTGTCGTAGAAGTATTACTAGAGGATAAAGGATCATTTGTAGAAATATTTATAGTACTCCGCCCTGGCGTCCAGCTACTTACTACATCACTATCCGCGCTCGTCAATGCTTTACTCGTTGATAAATCTAGCGCCAAGTTCTGACTCATCCAACAATTCCCGTCGAGTAACTTCGTCACCCAATAGCTTTTATCGTCCCTTGTGTCTCGCAAATACGCCGTATCGTTTACTGCTGCGTTGCTGCAAATCGTAGGGGTCATTTGTTGCATAGTAGTAATATTATTAAACTTTCCTACTGTTGTCGTAACCGTTCTAGGTTGCGCCACAACCGATAAAGTAACCGTATTCCCATAAAAATCCTCCGCAGCAGAATTGGTTACTCTTGCTCCATAAAACAATGTCAGTTTCTTTGTAACACTACTACTAGTAGCTCCACCAGTACCAACACTTTGTTGACTAGTAGTCATAGCTTTAAAGCTAGTGCTTGGATTAAAACTTGCTTCTGAATCTCCTAGCACTCCGTAATATCCCCACTCATTACTCATACTACCGAGGGTTTTAGATGAAGTGATGCTGGGGATCTTATGGGATGAATTATTCCTGCCAGTTAAGCTGGTATTACCAGAAACGTAAACAGTATATCCATCAGTATTACCTACGGTAATAGTAGCTGTTTGTGACAGGACTTTTCCGGCTTCGTCGGGATTTGCCGTTGCATTAGCGGCATCAAGATTAGTTTGGATAGTACCGGAATTAAGGGATAGCGAAACGGAAGAAGTAGTTTGAGAAGTTGTGGTAGATGGCCCGTTGAGCGGGATGTCCCAGCCGTTGGCGGCGGAAGCATCGTTCCTTCCTAGTACCGTCACGATTCCCGCTATTGCTATTATTCCTAATATTATAAACTTGCCGTTCCGCATGGTTCTCCTTTTAGATTATGAATCCCAAGCAGAGCCTACTTCATAAACAAAAATGACACCGCAAGGGGTGTTAGTACAATCTACCTATAAACCACAAATAGTGTCTATGGCGTGATTGAAACCTTACGGTGTCGTTTATACGTCATAGACATTCTCCATGGTATCAAGCAATAGATTGCCTGTATTCGGTAAATTGTACTAACAATCCTATTGTAACACAAAAGTAACTAATTCAAGGTTTTTCTGCGTCGTCATGTTGAGTATTGTCGCCTTGTTCTGTTGGCGCGGGCAGAAAAACGCGATGTAGTGTGCTTTTAAGCGGTCTAATTTGGAAAATAGCGAAAGCGACGCAGGCGCCGAGGAGGTTGAGGAGAATATCGTCGATGTCGCAAGTGCCGGACATGGTGACGAATTGGGCGATTTCGATCGCGAGAGTGGCGCCGAGAGCGCTGAGAAAAAAGCGGAAGAAATTGTTTTGTGACTTAAAAAGAAGCGGGAGGAAAAAGGCGAGCGGCGCAAGGGCGAGAATGTTACCGAGGATATTGTAGAGGAAAAGATCGGTAGAGATGTAGCCGGACATAAATTTTGTCGTATAGGCGGTGATAGTATTTAGAGGAATGAAATTAATTGGGCGAGAATCATAAAAGAGGATATATTTATCGAATTCGTCGCGGTAAGAATAACGGTCAAGCTGGGTGAGAGTGATAATAAGGAAGACATATAGAATGAACCAAATAATTAAGTTGATACGGAAGAGACGATAGGAGGAAGTTTGGCGAGAGATGAGGACACTAGCGATATACATGGCGGCACAAGTACTGACAAGAAAAATAATCCGATCGACAGGCGATAGATAAATAGCGTCATTAAGGTCGAGCGTAAAATATACACCGAAGATAATGAGGGCGATCAGGTAAAAAACAACGCCTGTAGCGATATGTGGCTTACTCACTTATATTATTATAGCATATTTGGTAGATGAATGGCGTGATTGGGTAGTGGGATTTGTGCTAGAATAGAAATATGATTGAATATAGTTTTAGTTTAGAAGAATTAGCAGATATAAGCTCAATAAAAAGAGTACATGCGGTTTTGCTAACAAACGATGGAAGAGTGTTACTGCGGTTTAAGAACGGCGAGGCGCGCTTGACTGGCGGACGGATTGATAATGAGGATGCGGATATAATAGCGGCATTGCATCGGGAAATTAAGGAAGAAATAAATTGTGATTTTGATCTATGTGATTATGTGGGATTTGTCGAAGCGAGCGTTGAAGGCGGAGAGCGTGAGCTGTGGGTGCGCTATGTGGTGCGAGTGACAGAAATTGGCGATGCCTCGCCGGATCCGGACCGTGAGGGTGAGTGGATTTATGGACGGATGCTGGCGCCGTATGAGGAGGCTAAAGCGGAAATGACGAAGGCGAGCTTCTTTGCAGATTCGAATCAAAAGTTTTTGGATAAGGCGTATGAAATTGCGCGCCAGCGTGGGTATTTTACGGAGCCGATTAACGATAAGGTTTCTTTAATTAACTCGGAGAGTTTGGATGGCGTCAATGTACCGCGACGCTAGGAATTTCTTGTAGTTGGAAGCGATATTTCTGGATTGGTAGACCCTCGGGGATTTTTGCAGGGTCGATTTCGCTGAGAAACATGTCCTTAGGACGGGCGCAGTGCATGCTACCGTTGTCGTAAAGACCACGATAAACAACGAGCTCTTCGCCGGTTTCGCTATGATGAACGATGTCTTCAACGATGTAATAATCGCCTTTGTAATGTCGGTAGATACCGTGAATGACGAGTTTATTCATGGTTATTTTTCCTTGTAACTTTTAATAATATCGCGAAGCGTCATACGGTTTCCGTAATTAAGAATTGCGTTGGAGTAGATTTTGATGGCGATATGGGCGATAATAGCGCAGGTAGCGAGGAGGATAATAATTGACAGGATTACATCCCAACCATTAGCGATACCCATCATGACCCGGAGTGGCATACAGAAAGGTGACGAAATTGGTAATAGCGAAGCGACAATGTTAAGGTCGCCGGTTGGATTCGTGAGAGTGAAGTAGGCTAGATAGAAGCCGATCATGCTAAGGATAGCGACGGGTGTGTTTGCGGATTGGATATCTTCAGGTTTGCTAACGGTCGAGCCGGTAAGTGCGTAGAGGAAGGCGTAGGCGAAATATCCGAGGATGAAGTAGATGATAATTACGATAGCAAGGTAGGGTGTAAAGTTCGACAAGTCGAGCATTTGGTTTAGTAATTCCGGATCGAGGAAGCTGTAGGCACTAATTACTGCGACAATCCCGAACAATAACACTTGCAGGAGTCCGACAATACCAATACCGATAGTTTTACCTAGTACGATTGTGCGCGGGCTAGTCGAAGTAACGAGTGTTTCCATGATTTTGGAAGTTTTCTCGACGGTAATGGAGCTGGAGACTTGGAAAGCACAGAAATAAATTGCGAAAAAGAGCAGACAGGACATAATCATCATCACGAAAATATTGCCGCCGACGATTTCGGTTTCAGTTTGTTCGACGGTAAATTCGAAATTGGGATAAAGAGACTGAACCTGTTTTTCGGTAAGGTCAAGTTTGCTGATTTGGATTTTGGTGTAGAGTTGAGTAATTTGATCGATGATGTTTTGCGGGACGCTAGTAATGGTCGCGGTGTTTTCGACAATGTAACGAGCTTTGAGATTATTATCGTGGGATTCGAGGATGATGGCGGAATCAATTTCGTCTTTTTCGAGTTTTTCTTTAATGGCGTCGTAACTATCATTGCTGACTTCGATTTTGTATTCGTTGTCGGTAGTTTGCAGTTCGGATAGTTTGCCTTCAAAAGCATTGTCTTGATCGACGAGGAGAAGGGTGCTATTTAAATCGCCGCCGTTAATACTCTCGATAAATTTAGGCACATTAAATCCGATAACGATAAGTAAAACGATAATAATAGTGGAAATGCGGAAAGATTTGCGGCTGAGCATATCTTTCATAGTGAATTTAATGACTGT
Organism: uncultured Candidatus Saccharibacteria bacterium; assembly: GCA_964442535.1. Classification (GTDB taxonomy): domain Bacteria; phylum Patescibacteriota; class Saccharimonadia; order Saccharimonadales; family Saccharimonadaceae; genus Nanosyncoccus. Next base: position 13,109 of record CAYTZL010000004.1, read on the forward strand.
AAAGATGTCTTTAAAATTATTCTGCTTCATAATCCGAGTCCTCGTTTTCTAGTTTAGATACTTCTGTATTAGCGCCAACTTTTTCAATAAAAATGTCGTTGAGGGTTGGGCGCATGATGTCGAATTTAGTGACCTTAATTCCCTCTTTGATTAACGTGTGCAACAAATCTTCGGCTTGTTCTTCGTGCTCGATTCTAATGGTGTATTGGAAATTCTTTTCGTGCTCGATTTCGATTTTAGATTGGCGTATAATTTTACTGATATCTTGGCTGGTGTCAATTTGCGCACGGTTAGCGGGATAGGAAGCTTTGATTTCTTTAAGGTTGCCCTGGAGAACTGTTTTCCCCTTGTTTAAAATTAAAATGTCGCTACAGAATTCTTCGATTGTGCTCATTTGGTGGGCAGACATAATAACAAATTTATCGGCTTTAACGAGGTCGATAATGATATTTTTGAGAATTTCGGTATTGACGGGATCGAGGCCGCTAAAAGGTTCGTCGAGGACGACAAGATCTGGATCATGAATGACGGCGGTCATGAATTGGATCTTTTGCTGATTCCCTTTGGAAAGTTTTTCGGCTTGGAGATCGAGATATTCTTCGACTTTGAGTTTTTTCGCCCATTTTTGGATGGCGGCGAGCGCCTGTGGTCTATCCATGCCTTTTAATTCAGCAAAATAAAGTAGTTGATCAATAATTTTAACTTTTGGATAAACGCCGCGTTCTTCGGGAAGATAGCCAAAGTTAACGTCTTTACGCGTGACAGGCTTATCGTTCCAAGTGATTTCACCACTGTCTTTTGTAATAATCCCGAGTAGCATGCGGATAGTCGTTGACTTGCCGGCACCGTTCGTGCCGAGAAGTCCGTACACGCCGGGGCGGTCTAAAGTAAGAGAGATATTGTCGACGACCTTTTTGCCGGCGAAGCTTTTGGATACTTCATGAAGAATTAATCCGGTCATAGAGTCCTTTCTGTGTAATTTAATATAAAATGAGACAGATTAAGCGGGCTAGATTTGTTGCTGGGGGGGGGTAATAAATGGATAAAACATAGTTTGATTATAGCATAATGACGGCAGGAAGATAAAAAATTAATCGACGTTAACGCCTTTTTGCAATGTTTGGCGGCTGATGAGATAAGTAATGGTCGTAAAAATAGTATAAAGAACTGTAGTGGCAATAAGAATTTGCGGGATTAAACTATTATTCATCGTGTTGCTAAATAGATTGTTAGCGAATGTAGGATCTAATGCTGCCCAAACCATGACAAAGGCTAAAGAAATAAGGCCGCTGGCGTAGTAGATTACGAGACCGATGACGATAGCGAGTACGGCGCGATGTTCATTGGCGCGATTAGCAAGGATAATGCCGGTTTGTCCGGCTTGGGTCATGAATAAGAATTGCGAAAAGGCTGCGATCGTAACTAGGATGGCAAATGCTATGGCTGATCCTTGATAACCGCCATTCGTAGGATCAAGACTTAAAGCGAAATTTTGAAAATTGTCGGGTGAATAGTAAACGATAAAAATGCCTAACATGATGATAATGATGCAGGCAAAAATAATAATAAAACTGGCGAGAAATTTTGAGTTCCAAAGTGTTTTCGGCGCGACTGGTAAAGTATGTGTGAGGTAGGCTTCGTCACCATAAAAATTTGTAGAAAGTCGGCGCCAGATTCTGATAAAAGCTGTAACGATTAAGCCGACACTAAGAGCGTAAAAGGCATTTTGGCAAATAGTATGAATAATTGTAATAAAAACCGGCGTGGTTGCTTCGTAGGGCGGTAAATCGGAATATTGAATTTCTGTTAAGCGGGCAATAATTGCGCAAATAATGAGGCTAACGGCGTAAATTAAAAGTGGTTTGTAAATGGCTTTGAGATCGTATTTGAGTAAATATTTAAGCATGTAATTTCCTTTTTTGATAGTTAATTTTGTGCGTGATAATCAAATTGACGGCGAAATATTTCGTCGATTGAGGCATTTTCTTGATTGCGCAATTTGTCGGCGTCGGAAGTTAAAACAATTTTTCCGCGATCGATAAAAATTACTTCGTCGAGAATGCGTTCGATGTCGGCGATTAGATGTGTAGAAATAACCAGACTAGCACCGTCGGCAAAATTTGAAATAATGGTGTCGAGAATATAATCGCGCGTAGCAGGATCGATGCCGCCAAGTGGTTCGTCGAGAATGTATAGTTTTGCGCGACGGCTCATGACGAGAATAAGTTGTAATTTTTCTTGCATGCCTTTGCTCATTTTAGAAATTTGAGTATCTAAATTCAGGTCGAGTTCTTGGATGAGTTTTTCAGCTTTTGCGCTATCGAAATTTGTGTAAAATTCGGTGAAAAATTTAATTGTGTCGCGAACGCGCATAGTGCGATCGAGGTATGTGCGTTCGGGCAAATAGGAGATAGCGGATTTACTTTTAATTCCGATTGGTTGGTTTTCGAAAAGGACGGTGCCACTAGTTGGCGTAAGTAGGCCGTTCCAAAGCTTAATAAGGGTAGATTTTCCGGCGCCGTTTTTACCAAGTAGGCCAATGATTTTACCACTAGGTATTTCTAAATTGATATCGTCAAGAATGGTTTTTGTGCCGTACTTTTTGGAAAGATTTTGGCAAGTGAGTAATTTCATTAGCGCTCCTTTATGGAATTAATTATTTTAACAACATCATCTTTGTTGCAGCCGATATTTTCGAGGTCTTTAAGAAAAGTTTTGACTTTAAGGCGAAGGAAACGTTCTTGGAATTTTTTAATTTGGCGGAGATTAGTAGTAACGTATTTACCATTGGTGCGTTCGGTGAAAATTAGTTTGTCGTTTTCGAGTTCACTTAAAGCGCGTTGCATTGTATTTGGATTTACTTTAGCTTGTAGCGATAAATCGCGGACGGACGGAAGCTTTTCGCCGGGTGGAAGTTTGCCGGAAACTATGTATAGCTGTAGTTGTTCGACAAGTTGGAGATAAATTGGTCGTTCGTTATCAAAATTGAACTTCATTTCTGTACATTGTATTAGTTATCTAGTACAATGATATGTGATATTTAGATTTTGGTCAAGTATTTTTTGAAACAATAGTTTCCTGGATTTTATGCACAGCAAAAAGCCCCCAAGACGGAGGCTAAATTTTTGCTGATTACTATTTATCCCAGTCGAAACCTTCGCCAAAATGTCCGTAGCGTGCGGTTGCTTCGTAAATTGGTCGTTTGAGGTTGAGAAAATCGATAATTCCCTGCGGGGTGAGGTCGTAAGCTTTCGTGTTGTCGGTGTCCTGAAGAAGCGGTATTTGCTCGGGTTGACCGTCGATAATGACGGTATGTTCGAGCGGCTCGGGAAGACCGATAGCGTAGGCTAGGCGGACGAAAACTTCGTGGGCTTGGCGCTCATGTAAATAGTCGACGGCAATGCGTCGCGCCATATAAGCTGCGGAGCGGTCAACTTTCGAAGGGTCCTTGCCGGAGAAGGCGCCGCCGCCGATTGGAATGCGCGGGCCATAATTATCGACAATAAGTTTACGGCCGGTTAATCCAGTGTCGGCATCGAAGCCGCCTTGTTGCCATTCACCAGCTGGGTTTAGGTGTAGACGCGGTGTGCCGGGAAGTTGGTTTTCTTGGAGGAAAGTTTGAACTAAATTTGCGAGTTCTTTGTTGGAAGTATTTTGAAAACTGGCAACGATTGAGTCGATTTCGCAGTTGCTGTAAGGGTCGTCGGGATTCAATAATTTAATTGTGACTTGAGTTTTTCCATCGTATGGATGTTCTTTAAAGATTAGCTGATTAAGGCGGCGAGAAAGAACAACTTCATACGGTAGCAGTTCGGGGGTTTCGTCGCAGGCGTAGCCGATCATGATTCCCTGATCACCGGCGCCGCCAAGATCGACGCCCTGAGCAATTTCGGGGCTTTGCTGAACGATGTTGACGGAAACTTGATTTTGTTCGCCAGCGATACGGTGGGCGATTGCCGTGATGTCGATATCGGAGGTGGTTGAGGTGATTTCGCCAGTGATGAAGATTTGGTTATGTCCGCCGCAGACTTCGGCGGCGACTCGAGAATTTGGATCTTGAGCAAGGTAAGCGTCAAGAATTGCGTCAGAAATCTGGTCGCAAAGTTTATCGGGGTGTTTTGGTGACACGCTTTCAGCGGTGCGATATGTTATATAATTTTCCATAACCTTAGTATAGGTGAAGTTGGGCGAAAAGGCAAAGATTTTGTGCTGTGAGAAAGACACTTCTATTCTTGGATTCATGGTAAAATTAGGGTATGAGGATTGCGATTTTTACAGATTTGTATGCGCCGTGGGCGGTGGGTGGGATTATTTCTTCGATTCAGGCGCAAAAAGCGGAGCTGGAGCGTTTGGGGCATGAAATTGTGGTGTTTTGTCCGGGATTTGCGGGCGAAAGTGACGAAAAAAACGTTGTGTGCGTGCCGAGCCATCGTTTTGTGAAAGTAAATGGTGCGGTAATATCAAAACGGCCGACGGTGGTGGAGCGTTTTGTAATGACCAATTATCCGGATTTTGAAAAGTTTGATACAGTTCATGTGCATTACGAAGCAAGTTGTAGCATTGCGGGGGTAAATTTAGCGAAAAAGTTTAAAATTCCGTTAGTACAGACGATGCATGGGCGAGAAGATGTGGCGGTTGATACGAATATTCCGCGAGGCTTGCGGAGTTTGGTGGCGGGAATATTAAATTTTATGCACCGACATTATTTGATGGCAAAAAATCAGAAAGTTCCGCGCGATAATTTTCAGGCGCCGACGTGGGCGCGAGCGAAAATGTGGGAGCTGATGGTGCGACAGGCGGAACAAGCGGATGTGGTGATTACTCCGTCGGAGCATTTTGCGAAAAAGTTGCAGCATTATGGTGTGACGCGAACGGTGATGCCGGTTTCGAATGGCGTGCCGGACGAGCTAACGAAGAAAGACTTTGCGGTGCGTAGTTTGGCGGAGGACGAGGAGCTGAAAATGATTTGGAATTCGCGGGTATCGAAGGAAAAACGAATCTTGCCGTTCCTGCAGGCGCTAGCAAAAGTGCAACGGCCGTATAAGTTGTATGTGTATGGTGACGGGAATGCCTTGAGGGCGGCGAAAAAATACGCGAAAAGGCAAAATTTGAAGGTGAAATTTTTGAGTTTGCAGTCGCGGGAAAAAATTATGGAGCAGATGCGGACGGCGCATCTCGGCGTGGTGGCGTCGTATAATTTTGATACACAAGGAATGGTGCTGTTGGAGGCGGAGGCGACGGGATTGCCGGTGTTTTTATGTGATCTGGAGCTGACGGAGCCGTTGCCGGAAGGTGGGTATATGTTGTCGGAGCCAGATGTGGGGGCGATGGCGCAGGCAATAAATGATTTGTCGAGTGAGAAGATCGCGGAGATGAGTAAGATAATGATAGAGAGTCGAGGAGAAATTGCGGAGAGTGTAGTGATTCGGAAGATGCTAGAAGCGTACAAGGCGGCTCGGGAGAAAAATGCTGGCTAGAAAAAGTGGCCGTCGATGACGGCCACGTGGGTTTTAGACGTCATGAAGTCGGTTGGTCTTCTTTTTGGCGAGAATGATACCGATAATGACTCCAATGACAAGCAGGATAATCTTGGCTGTATTTGACCAGCCCGTGGAAAGGACGAGCGAGATAATCCCGATTGTGATGCCGGCAAGGTAAAATTTGCGTCGGCGCAGGATAGAACCTTTCCGGAGTACTTCGCTGTCGCGGTAGAGCGGATCTAGCCGAATCTGTGCCTCGATGCAGGCGCAGTAGACTACGATGCTCAGTCCGCAGGCAAGCACGATGTGGTTGATAGGCGCTGGAGCGCAGCGGGCGAGATAAATTCCACAACCTCCGACTAGCCAAATGTCGGACAAGTGTTCTAGGAATTGTACTGTTCTCGGGATGCGCCACCACCGGTATTTTCCGTCGTCGGGATAGGGCCAGCGGCGGGCGCAAATACCGTCGAAAGCATCGCATAATTCTCCAGCCACGAAGACCCAGAGTATCCAATTGGCGCTCATTTTAGCTACAATTCCAATAGTCAAGATTATGGCCATGATTAACTCAATGGCTGTAAGTACGTCGGCAATATGATATCTTTTCATTTTAAACCCCCCTTAGATAGTGCCGATAATTCCGTTATATCACAGGTAGCTTAAAAAGTCAATAGGTTAGTGGTAAAAAATTGCTGCGGCGGTGGCTTCGAGGGGTTTATTGGGGTTATAGAGGTTTAGGGCGGCGATTTTAGCGGCGAGCGGGCCGGACCAGAGGTTGATTGGCGAATAATTGGTGTTGACGAGCGGAGTGGTGATAATTTTGCCGTGGCTGGCGACGATAATCTGGCCTTCGTGGAAGGTGAGGAGGGTGGCGTTATAAGTGAGGGTGAACTTATGTAGGGTTTCGATAACGGGGAGCAGGGGTTGAGAGAGCATAATCATCTTTGGGTAGTAGACGGCGCGGAAGATTTTTTGGAGTTGGACCATGGAGGCGACGAGGAAGACTCGGGAGTTAGGAAGGAAGAGCTCGGCGCTGCTGGCGAGTAGGTCGACGGCGTCGCGGGTGATGAGCAAGGGCTTTAGACCGTCGGAATTTTTAGTGAGAGCGTCGCTGAGGGCGATCGCAGTGGCGGAGTTTTTCGATAGATCGCCGGGGAGGAGGATGAAGTCGGCGGATTGAAAGGCTTGGTCGAGAGTGGGCGACTTAGCGAAGGAGCCGCTAGCCGTAGAGGGGGCGAAATCGAGATTGGCGAGCGGCGGAAGTTGGCCGCGTAGGGAGTCGGGCATGAGGAGCGAAACTTCGCGGAGCGGGAAAGTTTGAGTGAGAAATTCGGCAATGCGGATAGTAGCGTGGAAATTTTGGTTGTTGCCACCGATGATTTTAATGTGGTTGGTTTTTTGTTCGGGAATATTCCAAAGCAGGTCATCGAAAAGCAGTCGATCTTGTTTGCGCCAGTAGGAAAAGTTGTGTTCGATGGTTGCGAAAGGCATGGTTAATCCTCGAGAGTAATAGAAACCGGACAATGATCGGAGCCCATGATGTGGTCGTGGATTTCGGCGGATTCGAGGCGCGGGACGAGGGCTTCGGAAATAAAGAAATAGTCAATGCGCCAACCGACGTTACGCTCGCGGGCGTGGGCCCAATGCGACCACCAGCTGTATTTCTGTTGGGTAGGATAGAAATGCCGGAAAGTGTCGACGAAACCGTGAGAAATTAAATTTTTGATTCCCTGCCGCTCTTCGTCGGTGAAGCCGGCGTTGTGGGTATTGTCGTTTGGGCGGGCGAGGTCGAGTGGCGTATGGGCGGCGTTAAAATCGCCGCAGACAATAACGGGCTTGCTGAGTTCGAGAGCCTTGAGATGCTGTAGTAAGGCAGGGTCCCAAATATTTTCGCGTAATCCAAGTCGCGAAAGATCGCGCTTGCTGTTCGGGACATAGGTGTTTACGAGGTAGAAATCCGGGAATTCGACGGTCTGGAGGCGGCCTTCGGTGAGCGGATTACCGTGTTTGTCGTTAGCCCAATCGTAGGAGTTTTGGACGTTTGGAACGAAACAGTCGAAAATGTTGAGCGGCTGGATTTTGGTAAAAATAGCGGTACCGGAATAGCCGGGACGTTCGGCGCTGTTCCAGATTTCGAGATAATCCGGGAGGTCGATTTCGGCTTGGCCGGGTTTGGCTTTGGTTTCTTGTAAGCAGAGAATGTCGGGTTGTTCGGAATTGATAAAATCTTCGAAGGCGCCTTTTTTGATGACGGCGCGCAGCCCGTTGACGTTCCAAGAATATATTTTCATAAGCCTCCTATAATGTTGTAAAGATTACAACGTTTTAATATTGTCTAGTGTTTTGGCGAGTGAAATTTGAGCGGTGTGGGTCGTGATGGTAAGAACGTTGCTCGCGGAGACTGCGGGAAATGTCGCGTTTTTTGATAGTTTCGCGTTTGTCGTATTTTTTCTTACCCTTGCCAGTGGCGATCACGAGTTTAATGTAGCGGCCGCCGGCCAAAAGTCGGACCGGGACGAGCTGGAGGCCGTCTTGTTTGGCGCGGGCGAGACTGGCGAGCTGTTTTTTAGTGACGAGAAGTTTGAGGTTGCGGGCAGTGTCGGAGCCGAGGGTAAGATTGTTCAGCCAAAGCTCGTTATTGCGAATGGTGACGAAGGAGCCTTTAAGCTGGACATGATGGTCGCGAATGAGGCGAACTTCGGCGCCGGAAAGTGCTAGACCACAGGTTAGCTCCTCGTCGAGCTGATAATCGTAATGCGCGCGGCGATTGACGGCGATGTTGTTAGGTTTAGACTTTGGTTTCATGCGACATCCTTGACTTTTTCATAGCTCTATTATAACATAGTTATAGAAAATTATGAAAATTGCGATCACTTCGGATTTGTATTATCCAATGACGAACGGGGTGGCGGTTTTTGCTCACAACTTGGCGAAAGGATTGGCAAAGCGCGGGCACGAAGTAATGGTGTTGTGCCCGAGTTTTACGGGGAGGAAGCATCGGGCGCGTCGAGATGGAGTGACGACGGTCTATCTGCGTTCGATTAGGTTTCCGTTCTATCCGGATCAGATTAATGATGTTCCGGATGGAAAGGAGTTTTTGGGGTTGCCATTGCCGCGGGTGGCGTATCGGTATGGGCTTTGGATTACAGTCGATCCGTATCCGGAGATGAAAAAGGCGCTGGATCGGTTTCGGCCGGACGTAATTCATAATCAGACGGCGGAGATGGTGGCGATTGCGGCGCGGCGCTATGCGAAGAAAAATGATATTCCGATGGTGAGTACGGGCCATGCTTATCCGGATAACCTGACGGGACAGTTGAAGCTGCTAAAGCCGATTAAAAGGCCGCTAGACGCGGTTTTAAAGGCGTATATGGCGAGTTTTTTGAAGCATTCGGAATATGCGACGATGCCGACGGAAATGGCGATCGAGGCGTTAGTGCCGAAGGACCGGAAACGTTTCGAGGTGACGGTGGAGCCGCTTTCGAACGGTATTGATTTGACGAAGTTTACGGCGGGAGTGCCGAATGAGAAGGTTTTGAAACATTTTCAGCTAGATAAACGGCCGAGAGTACTATATGTAGGGCGGGTGGATCCGGAGAAGAGTATTGGGAATGTGGTGACGGCCTTTGCGGGGGTGTTGCAAAGAGTACCGGAGGCGGAATTAGTGATTGTAGGGGACGGGGTGGATCGAAAACATTCAGTTGATTTAGTGAAATCTTTGCAAATTGAGGATTCGGTACGGTTCCTTGGTCGGGTGATGCCACCGGATGTGATTGATATTTATCGTGCGGCGACGGTTTTTGCGACGGCTAGCGAGACGGAGACGCAAGGAATTGTCTTGATTGAGGCGGCGGCAACGGGATTGCCGCTGGTGGCGGTAGATGCGGGGGCGGTGCGAGAGCTATGTCAGGATAAGAAAAATGGGATTTTGTGCCGGCCGGGGGATATTGAAGAGATGACGGAAGGACTAGTAAAGATTTTGACGAACAAAAAATTGCATGAGAAATATAGTAAGATGAGTTTAGAGATTGCGAAGCGGCATGATTTGGGCTATACCCTGAGGCGGTTTGAAGAGATTTATCGTGAGGCGATTGACCGGAAAGATGCGCAGATTCGGCAAGCTAAAGATGATGAAGAATAGTTTGGGCGGTTGCCTGAGGCTGTTCGTAGTTGTGCAGATGTCCGGTGTTCGGTAGAAATTCTAGTTCGGCATGTAGCTTATCGGCGAGAGTTTTGGTCGATTGTTGGTCGATGAGCTTGTCGTGTTCTCCGGCAATGATGACGACTTGTTGTTGGAGCTCAAAGTCGGCGGCGGTATAATCCGTAGAAAAGCGAGTCGCCTTGGAAATGGCTGATTTCTTAGGGGGATAGGTAGCGCTACAAAGTTTTGTGAGCCGTAAGGTTTCTTTAAATAGTTCGTAATCGTGTGGTACAAAAAGATAACGCGTCGTAATAAGGTCGACAATGCTGTGAGGGAGATAGGCGGCGGCTGGTGAAATTAGACGGATTGCAGGGGATGGGCGTTTCGAGATAGGCGAGAGGAGGATGAGTTTATCGTGGATGATTTCGGGGTGCAGGCTAGCCGTTGCGGCGGCGATTACGGAGCCCATCGAATGACCAATTAGGATTGGTTTTTCGATGTGGTTTTCGGCGATGTAACTAGCAATATAATCGGCGTAAGTATGCGGATTATAATCGAAAAGTTCTCCGGCGCCGGCGAAAGGCGGGATTTTTGGTGAGTAGGTTTTAAAGCTGTTTTTTTCGAGCTCCATAGCAATGGCGCCCAGACCAGCTGGGGCGCCACGAAAGCCGTGTATGAGCACTAAAGGCGGCTTTTTATTCATGCAGCTCCTGAAGTGCGCGTTTTAGTGCGGGTCGGTCGAAGCCGACGATGCGCTGACCGTTAATCTCAGTGACCGGTACGGCGGTAATGTTGGTCGGAGTATTCGTAATATCGACCTCTTCATATTCGACATTTTGTTCGTCAAGCCAGTCCATGAGGGCATGGCAGTAGGGGCAAGTTTGAGTTGTATATACTTTAATCATAGTATAATTATATATCCTTTCCGGTTAATTGTCGAGTTTCTTAGCGGCGTCTAGCTGCGGGTCGCGGTTGTGGTTCGTGTCGTCATAAGTCAGTTCGACTTCGACGTCAGGTTTAATTCCCTCGCCGTTAATACTAGTGCCGTTAGGCGTATACCAGCGTGCAGTCGTGACTTTAAGAAGTGTGTTATTTGAGAGGTTGAGTAAGGTCTGGACGACGCCTTTGCCGAAAGTAATTTCGCCGACAATCTTGGCCTTATTATAATCTTTGAGTGCGCCGGCGACGATCTCGGAAGCAGAGGCGCTAGCGCCGTTTACGAGGACGACGGTCGGAATGTTAGCAAGAGCGGCTTGGCCACGGTTCGCGTAAGTCGTTTCATCGGGGCGATTTTTGCTTTTTTGAACGAGGATTGGTTCGCCGTCAATCCAGAGCGAGAGGAGATCCTTTGCTGCGGAGACGTATCCGCCGCCGTTGCCGCGTAAGTCTAGAATAACCTTGTCGACACCTTTGTTACTGAATTCGTCTTTGACGATTTTTTGAACAACTGCGCCGGTGTCGTTGTCGAAGCGGGTAATAGTTAAAATAGCGGTATGACCGGAATATTCAACATAGGCCGAGACGTTGTTGATTGGTTCGCGAGTCATTTTGAAGGTTAACTCTTTGCCGTCGCGGACGACGGTGAGTTCGACTTCGGTACCGTCTTCGCCGCGTAATTTCGAGGCGATAACATCGGTAGATTCGTTATAGACGTCCTCTCCGTTGACTTTGTAAATGACATCACCAGCTTTTATGCCGGCTTTCTGAGCAGGGTTATCAGGCAGGGTACGCAAAACTCGAACATAGCCTTCACGCAAAGCCATTTCGATACCGACGCCACTACCAGCTTCGCCGTGCAAAGCGGCTTCGTAATCGCGAGCTTCGTCGGCAGGCATATATTCAGTATAGATATCGTCAGCGGCAGCGACGAGTCCTTTCTTAGCCCCTTCGATGAGGGCGGATTTATCTAGATCGCCATCGTAGTAAGTCGAAAGGTTAGAGTAGACTTCGTCAAGGGCTGACCAATCATTCTTAGATTGCGAATTAAAACCGAGAAAAGGCAGAAACGTGCTATTAATTTTTTCGCCGTTAAAACCGATTAAGATGCCAACTGCGAGAGCGATAGCGCCGCCGATAATTGCTCCCCCGAGACTAACATGTTTTTCTTCCCATTTTTTTGCCATAAGACAATTATAGCACAGTTATGCGGGCGGATGAGAAACTTACCAGCGTCGTTGATCGAGATGGATGTAATGGTATGCGGCAGGGTTTACGTTGTAGCGAGCGCCAAAATCGCCTGGGAGACCACTTTTTGAGCTTGTAGAGTTGTTGTATTCGGTGAGGTTGATGGTGCCGTTGGAGTTAATGCTTTCGACCCACATAACGTGACCGTAAATACCGGCGGTACTGTAGGCGATTGTATGCGGAGCGGGATTGTCGTCAACGACATAGCCGAGGCGGCTTGCGGTGTTGCCCCAACTGCGGGCGTCGCCCCAGCCGGAGATGTAGATTCCCCAAAATTCTTGCGCTTTCCAGCCGGCGTAACTTGTGCACTGGCAGACATAACCACCGACGACGATATAGCCGACATTGTCTTGGGGGCAACGATTAGCCCAAGGGTAAGAGTTGACGCCGTCGCCGGCGACGCCACTGGAGTTATATCGGGCGATTTCAGCGGCGATTTCTTTTTGCACAGTTTCGCGGGCGGAGGCCGCATCGCGTTCGTAGGCGGCGGAATCGTTTTCGTAACGAGCAATGAGTTCCTTTTGTTCGTTGCGCCGTTTGGAAATTTCGGCACGATTTAATTCGGCGCTAGCAATGAGCGCATCGACGCTTTCTTTCTGGCGAGATAGTTCTTCTTTGAGCTGCTTGACGGCTTCGGCAGAAGCGGTAATTTGGGCTTGGGCGTTAGTCTGTCGGGTTTGGCGTTCGGCAAGGTCGCCGAGAGAATTACTGCTAGCGAGTAGGGTAATTGCGTCAGGTTCAGACTCGAAATGTAAATCGACGAGGAGCTTTGCGAGGGCGGTTTGTTGGAGACTGAGCTTGTTTTCGTTGACGACGATTTGGGCTGAGAGGTCGGTAGCGATAGCCTGATTCTTGGCGATTTCGTCTTCGAGGGCGGCGATTTCGGAGTTAAGCCTCTCGACTTCGCCTTCGAGAGTTTGAGCGTTAGCAGCGGCTTCGCGCGCTCGCGCTTCGGAGTTATCGGCACGGTCGGATGCTTCGCGGCAGGCTTGACTAACGCAGCCGGCAGGATAGGCCTTTACCTCGGCGCTGTCGTCGCTCATGAGACAGACGGTGCTAATGGCGACGGCTGTACCAATAATAAGAAAGCCTAAAATTGGTCTAAGTCCGATAGTTTTGTGTTTTCTTCTAGATGTCATAGCTATTATATATCACGCTTGTGCTAAAAAGTAAAGTCTAATAATTTAGAAAAGGTATGATATTACTTTAGATATTTCTTTACTGCGAGGCGGGCGGAGATAGTCCCGACTAGAATCCCAACAGCGATGACGACGAGATAAACATAAACTAGCTTACTGGTAGTCATTAAGTTTGAGGTGAAGGAGACGTCAATGCCGTAAGATTCTAAATGTGGCGCGAGAAAACGATAACCCACATAAGCAGCAGTGCTGGCGAGGATACCGGAAATAATGCCACAGATTTGTGCTTCAACGAGGAATGGTCCACGGATAAAACCGTTGTCGGCGCCGACTAGCTTCATCATTTGAATTTCTTCGCGGCGAGAGAAGATTGCCATGCGGATAGTGTTAAAAATAACCAGAATTGAAATGACGAGAAAGACGGCGCTAAGGATAAGACCGCCGTTTTTGGCGATTGTGGCCCAAGAGTTAATAGTGGCGATTTCGGCTTGGTTGACGTCGTAAGTTGGTTCTTTTTCGGAGTCGAGATTTTCTTGGAAAAGTTGGCTGTTTTCGACGATATAGCGTACGCCAGACAAGTCGTCGGGGTTAAAGACTTTGATGCGCATAGTAGCTTGCATAGTGCCGAGCATGGCTTCATACATCGCTTCATCTTCGAGTGCGGTAAGGAGGCTTTCATTGTCTTTATTCTCGGCGAGGAAACTGTTGTACTCGGCGAGCGAGTCGGCTACTTCGACAGTATTGACGTTGCTTTCGGCGCGCATCTCATTAGCCATAACTTCGAGCGTGTCTTTATCGGTTCCGGGAGCGAAAAAGACCGTGATATCGATTTTTTGGCGCATGGTTTCGGCGGTAGCGTTAAGAATTAGACTAGCGCCGATAGTTACGAGGAGGATAATTAGGGTGACTGTCATTACGAGCGTTGCGGCGATTGAGAGCCAAACGTTACGCTTAAAGCTAGCGGCGCCGTACTTAACGACGCGTCGGGCGTTGCGGGCGCGGCTGACACTACTGTTCTCGACGAGAGTTTTGAGATGCTCTTTTTGTTTTGATTTGGCGATTTTTTGGGTGCCGCTTGGTTTGAGATTTTTTAGTTTGTTTGTCATTTTGATTTTAGATTACGTTTTTAGCTTTTGGTTTAGGAAGATGGGTTTTGAAGGCTTGTTGGAGGCTAGGTGCGGGTTTAAGTTTGACAGTTTGTCCGGGGCTAAGGTCGCTAAGCTTCGGGGCGGCTTTGAGTGGGCGGTTAGCAGTGTACCATTGGTTAGCTGAGTCATGCGCAAACTTTTTAGCGGGTGTAGTGATTGGCGGAGTATAAGGTTGTGCCTGCGTTCTGGCTGGCGAAGTGGTGTTTTTCGGTCTAGACATTGGAGCGGCTGGTCGAGTACTAGGCATTTTCATGGTATAACGAATGCCGTTGCTAGGGTGGATCTTTTGCTTGCCGTTAGGCTTAATGATTGGCTGCTGACGAATGATTAGGGGGCGATTTTCGGGTACTGGAGTGGCTTCTGGCTCTGGAAGAGCCTCTTCGGGGGCGCTATCTAGGCGATAGACGCCGTGATATTTCTGATCATCAACGATACGACCGCCTTTTAGGGTTACGACACGTTTGCTAAGATTATTGACGATGTTTTCGTCGTGGGTAGTAACGAGGAGTGTGGTGCCGAAATCGTTGATTTTTTGTAGTAGATCGATAATCTCCTTGCGGGTTAGCTTATCTAGATTTCCTGTCGGCTCGTCGGCGATGAGGATTTTGGGCTGTCGGGCAACCGAGCGGGCGATGCTAACACGCTGGCGCTCGCCGCCGGAAAGATGCATCGGAAAGCGATTGGCCTTATTTTCGAGACCGACGAGGTCGAGGACCTTCGGGACGGTTTTTTGGATTTCGCGGTTACTCATGCCAGCAATTTCGAGGGCGAAAGCGACATTTTCGAAAACAGTGCGTGAAGGTAAAAGTTTATAATCCTGAAAGACGACGCCGAGTCGACGTCGATAATGTGGAATATGGCGTCGCTTAACATAGTCAAGATCGATCCCGCCGACAACGATCTTTCCGGCGTCGGGCTGCTCTTCTTTGGTGATCATCTTAATTAGCGTAGATTTACCAGCGCCGGATTTACCGACCAAAAAGACGAACTCGTGCGGCTCAATATGCAAGGAAACATTATCGAGCGCAGGGTCTTCGTCGCCGGGATAGGTCTTCGTTACGCGATCGAGCAGAATCATATTATTATAATAGCACGAGCGGTTTTTTTAGGCAAGATGATGATTATGATAAGTTAGGATTACTAGGTACTAAGCGTCCAGATAAGCGTCGATAAAATCGTCAATTTCTCCGTCGAGTACGGCAGTCGGGTCTTTACTTTCGTGCTTAGTGCGAGTGTCTTTGACGAGCTTGTAAGGCTGAAGGACATAATTGCGAATTTGTTGTCCCCAGGAGGCAGATTCGCCAGCGCGAAGCTTGTCGATACTCTCGGTATGTTGCTCTAATTGTAATTGAGCGAGCTTTCCGCGGAGGATTTCTAGGGCTTTTTCCTTATTTTGTAGCTGCGAACGTTCATTTTGGATGGCGACGACGGTATTTGTGGGCAGATGCGTGATGCGGACGGCAGAATTAGTAGTATTGACGCTTTGGCCGCCATGCCCACCGGAATGGTAAACATCAATACGTAAATCTTTGTCGGCGATTTTGATTTCATCGTCGTTTTCGATAACGGGCAGAACTTCAATAAGGGCGAAGCTGGTTTGACGCAAATTGTCGGCATTGAACGGAGATAGTCGGACAAGGCGATGAACGCCGTGCTCACTTTTGAGTAAACCGTAGGCGTTAGCTCCGGAGATTTCGTAAACGGCGGTTTTGATGCCGGCCTCTTCGCCGTTGGTGCGCTCGAGACTTGCAACTTTGAATCTCTTCTTTTCGGCCCAGCGGAGATACATTCGTTCTAGCATGCTAGCCCAGTCCATAGCTTCGACGCCTCCAGCGCCGGCGGTAATGCGGAGGATGGCGTTGTTGTGGTCGTGCTTGGCGGTAAATCGGAGGTTTTTTTGGAGATTACTGAGTGAAGTCTCGAGGGCGCTCAACTGCTCGTCGATTTCGGTATTTAAATCAGCGTCATTAAGCGTGAGTAGTTCACTAAGGTCATTGAGCTGGAGTTGCAGCAGCTCCCAGGGCTGAATTTCGTCGCTGAGGTGCGCAAGATCTTCGTTTTTCTGACGGGCGTCTGTAGGGTTGCGCCACAGATCGGGGTCAGATACAGCTTCTTCTAAGGCTTGGCGTTCGGCGATTTTTGTGTCAATACCTAGTTTAGTCCAAGCGTCGGTAAAATTCTGTTTGAGGACAAGTAGGCGCTGTTCGAGGGGTTTCATTAACTAAGGTCCTGGATCAGTTTTTGAAATTGGTCGCCGCGATCGTAGACATTATTAAACATATCGAAGCTGGCGGCAGCTGGTGACATGAGGACGATGGCTGGCTCGTGCAAATCTTCTGCCGTTTGTTTGGCTTTTTCGATGGCTTTGGCTAGGCTTTCGGCAGTTAGGAAAGAAGCTGGAGGTAATAATTTTGCAAGTTCGTGTCCTGATTCGCCGATGAGAATGATTTTGGAGAGATTTTTGGTATTCTGGAAGAGCTCGACGAGCTCAGGGAGATCGCGATTTTCGGTTTTATCGCGTCCACCAGCAATCAAAACTAGCGGCGTTTTAGGAAAGGCTTCGAGGGCAACTTTCGTGGAGGTTGGCGTCGTAGAGAAATTATCATCGTAGTATTTAACCTGATTGAGCTCACGCAAGAATTGGAGGCGGTGTGGTAAACCTTGAAAAGTCTGAAAAACCTCGAGGATCTGAGAGCGGTATTGTTGAATAAGATTGTCTAGATCGGTATTGAGAAAAGCGCTGACGGCGAGAAGGGCGGCTTGAGCATTATCGCGATTGTGCCAGCCAGGAATGTTGAGCTGGTCTAAGAGTTGGTCGAGGGTTTTATTCTGGGCGAGTGGATAGGGTAGCTTTTTAGCGGAACTGTAGTTGGCAATTTGTGTAGAGTATTGATTCGGTGAATAGTAAATGCAATAATCCTGGGCTGTTTGGTGTCTGGCGATGTTTGCTTTAGCTTCAACGTACTCGTCGAAATTTTTATGAACATTGAGATGATCCGGTTCGATTCCGAGAACGACAGCGATATGTGGAGATTTAGGGAGGTCCCAAAGTTGAAAGCTACTCATTTCGTAGATCACGACATCGTCGGCCTTGAGCTGGTCGAGCACATCGAGCGCGGGATTACCAATGTTGCCAAGTAGATAGGTATGATGGCCGAGTTTTTCTAATAAAGCAGTGATTAAAGTCGAAGTAGTGCCTTTTCCCTTTGTTCCAGTAATGCCAATAATTGGACAAGGACAGTGATCGAAAAAGTATTGTGTAACGCTAGACCAGCCGGAGCGTGGGCGTACGGATGGGCTGCGAAGAATAAGATCGAAATGTGAGAAATCTTTTTGATCGAGATCGGATTCGGTGAATTGATCAATAACTGCAACTTGTTGATTTTCGGCGCGAAAATAATTTTCGGCGCTTTTACCTTCTTTTCCGTATCCTAATATTGCGATTTCCATGCCGTAATTATAGCACACTTCTCGGCATTGAGGCATCAGAATTTAATTCGCTCAGCTAAGTTAACAACAGTAGCTTTATCTACCGAGCTAACGGCGACTAGGGCATTAATTTCACTGCCGATAAACTCACGCGCAAGATCGACAATGGCGTTCTTTTTGATCTTTTTGATGAGCTCCGGCATACGCTCGTAATGCTCAACTGTACCGTTCGTAAAATAGCTATCGGCGTAGTAATCGGAAATTTGACCGACGGTCTGTGCGCCCATTTGGTAACGTCCGGTAGCATAGGATTTAGCTGCGGCAATGTCTTCGTCGTCAATCTCGCCGTTAAGAACTTTGTTGAGTTCTTGGGCAATGAGGTCAAAGAGTTTTGCGGAACTTTCGACGTTAACTTCGCCGTCGAAGTCCCAAGATGCGTTATGCCAGCCATTACTAAGGCTGCTGCCCATGCCGTAAACTAAACCGCGTTGTCGGGCTTGTCCGAAAATTCGACTGCTAGTAGTGCCGTTAAGAATATGATTTAGGCAATTCATCGAGTAGACTTCGGAAGGATTTAACTTGCGATTCGTAAGCCAAGAAAAAGCGAAAGTAATGTTAGAAGCGTCTTTGCGGCGAATCAAAACTGGAGCGGAAGCATGTAGCTCATCTCGGGGGATCTCGAAACGTTCGCCGGGCTTTAAATCCCATTGTCGAAGCATGCGGATGATTTGGCGGCGGCGATGTTTTAAATTTCCGGCAATAATAAAGCGTAAGTTATGCGCGGTATGAGTACGACGGTAATGTTCGCGGATATCGCGTAAGGTGATATTGCTGATAGTCCGGATACGTTCCTGTAGATTAGGAACATTCTCGCCGATCATGCGTTGTAGGCGCGGCCAAAGTAGACGGCAGTAATCATTCATATAGCCAGTAAGTTCGGTGCGGACGTTCCCCTTTTCGCTTTGAAGTTCGGCGTCGTTAAAACGGGGCTGAGCGATGGCGACTTGCTGGAGCTCCATAATGCGGTCCCATTCAAAATCTGCACATTCGCTTTCGTAGCAAACGGAAAAGTCCGAGGTCCAAGCATTATGGTAGGCGCCGTTTTTAGTAAATTCGGCCTCGAAAACCTGTTCGTTGGGAAATTTGGCGTTTGCGCCGAAAGCTAAATGTTCGACAATATGGGCAATTTCGTACAGCTCCGGTTTTCGAGCATAGCGTAAGCCGGCGCGAAACTGGAACTTCGCGTTCATGACACTAGCGCTAGGGATATCAATCAATAAACCTTTGGCGCCGGAGTCGAGGATGATTTCTTCGGCGTAGTGTTTTATTGCTGTTTCCCTTTCTTCCTATTTTGGCGCTGTTTCTTCTTGTTTTTGCGAGCAAGGTTGCGCTTCTGATTTGTATTCTGGTGTTCGGTGACCTTTGCTTCGTCAGAAAATTCTTTATCGAGACTTTTTTCGCCGGCAGAGATCTCGTTAACGCCCTTTTCGGTAGCGCTGTCGGCCATCTTTGTCAGCTCAGATTCATATTCTTCGCCGTCGGTGAGTTTTTCGGATTGTGCTTCTAGCTTAGTCAAGTGCAATAGAATGCGTAGAACTTCTTCGCGGAGGTTCTTTTCGAGACCGTCGAAGAGTTTTTGGGACTCGCTACGATATTCGACGAGCGGATCTCTCTGTCCGACACTGCGCCAGTGGATACCTTCACGGAGGTGCTGCATATTTTCGAGATGCTGCATCCAGAGTGTGTCGAGAATCTTTAGATAGACTTCGCGTTCGATTTTACGCATGATTTCGGCGTCAAACTCGGCTTCTTTTTCGGCGTATTGGCGTTCAATTTCCTTTTGTAGGGCTTCGACACGGTCTTTCTCCTTGCGCATTTTGCCAATTTTGCTAAGTAGCTCGTCATCGATTTTTAGGACGTCGAGGACGTCGTTTTCGAAGTTAGGATTAACTCGAGAGCTATCTTTAGCGAGATCTTCGGCGGTCGTGCGGATGAGACGTTTAATTTCGGCATGAATGCTTTCGCCATCGAGGATCTTGCGGCGCATGCCGTAGACGACCTTACGGTGGCGGTTAATAACGTTATCGTATTGAACGACATTTTTGCGGGAGTCAAAGTTGAAGCCTTCGATGCGTTTCTGAGCAGCTTCAAGGGTTTTAGAGACGCTCTTAGTCTGGATAGGCGTATCTTCATCGACACCAAGGTGCGACATAATCATAGCGATGCGGTCGCCTTGAAAAATGCGCATGAGATCATCTTCGCAACTGACGAAGAATTGAGTCGTGCCGGGATCACCTTGGCGCCCGCCACGTCCACGGAGCTGATTATCGACGCGCCGAGAATCGTGCCGTTCAGAGCCAATCACGACGAGACCACCAAGTTCCTTAACGCCCTCGCCGAGCTTAATATCGGTGCCGCGGCCAGCGAGGTTTGTAGCGAGTGTAACGGCGCCTTTTTCGCCAGCTTTAGCGACAATGGCAGCCTCGCGCTCGTTGTTCTTAGCATTCAATAGCTCATATTTAATTCCCTGTGTGTCGAGATAGCGGGCGATTTGCTCGTTTTTCTCAATGCTAGCGGAGCCGACTAGAACAGGTTGTCCACGGTCGTGGTATTTTTTAATCTCGGCGGCGATAGCGCGGAGTTTTCCGGCTTCAGTGCGGTAGATGAGGTCGTCTTTGTCGATGCGCTGGATCGGTTTGTTCGGCGGGATTTGGATAACGTCAAGAGCGTAAATCTGCTGGAATTCTTCGGCTTCGGTAAAGGCGGTACCGGTCATTCCGGATAGTTTATGATAAAGGCGGAAGAAATTTTGGAAAGAAATTGTCGCAAGGGTCATAGATTCTTGTTTAACGGCGACGCCTTCTTTAGCTTCGATAGCCTGATGTAAGCCTTCGTTATAGCGGCGGCCCTGCATGAGGCGACCAGTATGTTCGTCGACGATGACGACATCGCCGCTGTTCGTAACAACGTAATCTTTATCGCGCTTAAAGACAACTTGCGCTCGTAAAGCTTGTTCTATGTGGTAAACTAGCCGGGTATGTTGAATCGAGTAGAGGTTTTTAATACCGAGGATTTTTTGGACTTTTTCGACACCGGCGTCGGTCAAGGTTACGCTACGGCGCTTTTCGTCAAAGACGTAATCGTCGTCGGTCAGCTGAGCGGCGATTTTAGCGAACTGATAGTATGAGTCGGGATTATCGCCAGCCGGGGCGGAGATAATGAGCGGAGTACGTGCTTCGTCGATCAGGATCGAATCAACCTCGTCTACGATGGCGTAGTTGAGGCCGCGCTGACGTAGGAACTGCGGGTCGCTAACCATGTTGTCGCGTAGATAATCGAAACCGAATTCATTGTTCGTACCGTAAGTAATGTCGGCGGCGTAGGCTTCTTTGCGAGTGGCAGGTTTCAGATGTAAGAAACGCTCATCTTCGTGTTCTTCGTTTTCGTATTCAGGGTCGTAGATGTAGCTAGCCTGATTTACGATGACGCCGACACTAAGACCGAGAAAATGATAAACCGGAGCGTTCCAGCCAGCATCGCGCTGCGCAAGATAATCATTTACGGTAACAACATGAACACCGCGGCCGGTGAGCGCGTTTAGATAAGCCGGAGAGAGCGCGACGAGGGTCTTGCCTTCGCCGGTTTTCATTTCGGCAACGTTGCCTTCGTGGAGCGCAATGCCGCCAATCAGCTGTACGTCGTATGGGCGCATGCCAAGGACGCGCTTCGAGGCTTCGCGAGCTACTGCAAAAGCGTCTGCGAGAATAGCATCAAGATCTTTTTCGGTACCTTTGCCAATCTTTTCTTTAAAAATAGCAGTTTGAGCGGCAAGTTCTTCGTCGGACAAAGCGGCGTACTTATCTTCGAGACCGTTAATCTCGACCACCTTTTTATACATACGACGGAGGATTTTTTTCTGAGCATCGCCAAAAACGCCCTGAAGAATACGAGTAAGCAGAGTCTTATCGGCGAGCTTATCGGTCGGCTTCTTCTCTTTTTTCGGCTTTTTGTCGGCTTTAGTTTTTAGCTTAGTTGCCTTATGCTCAGCGTCGTGAGCAGCGCTATTATCTTTCATCGGTCATTTCTCCACAATCCCCCAGTTATTCTCTTAATTATAGCATATTAAGATCGCTTAATAAAGAGATTTTTGAGGCCTTTTTTAGATAGATGTGGAGTGTTCTCGAGTTTGTAGCGACGAACTTGCCCTTTGAGCTTTGCTTCGAGGATATCGATGCCAGCGAAAACGTTTGAACATTCATCGCGAGCGGTAATAACCTTGCCGCCAGGGATCTCCATAGCCGCAGAAACCTCGTATTTGTTCCCGTGGGCGCGGTCGATTTCAGTGACGACGATTTTCGCGATAACGTCTTTTTTATGCGTGCGCGGTAGGTAGCGATCGAGCTTGCCGATGCGCTTAACGGCGTATTTTTGGAAGCTATCAGAGATTTTGTAGTTGCTACCGCTGACTTCGATTTTTTCTATCACACTAAGCTCCTTTAGAGGCCGAGATTCCCTAGGCCACCCATTAATGGTTTCATTTTGTCGGTTGCGATTTCTTGAGCTTTAGCGTAGCCGTCGCGCATGCAATCTTCGATCCAGTGCTCGAGTTCTTGAATATCGTCGAGATCAACTTTCTTGGGGTCGATTTTGACGCTTTTAATCTTTAGTTCGCCGGTAATCTGGACAGTTACGGCGCCGTCTCCGGCTTCAACTTCGACAATTTCGTTCTTGAGCGACTTCTGTGCTTTGCGTAATTGGTTAAGCATTTTCATTTGGTCCATTGTAGCACCCATGATAACTCCTTTACTGTTGTACGGGTTGGTTTCTAGTATATAAGTATATTCTATCAGAATTTTCAAATTTTGGCGAGGTTATTATTTGTTTTATGGTGCCGGGGATTTCTTGATGACCTAAGGTTGCGTAAGACTCGGGAAGTTCGCTTTCGGCGGGGATAGCGTCGGCAACGGTAATTTTTTTGTCTCTAGCTTCAAGGATTTTAAAGAAGCTATATTCGGTAGGGCTATTGATAACATAGAGCGTAGAATTTGGTTCGATGTTTTCTTGTACGAGGTGGACATCGTCATTAAAAGCGTCGGCGACGACTGGAATATAGCGATATCCAAAGATGAAATGCGAGATGCCGCCGATAATCATGATACCCATGAAAATTCCGATCGGGAAAATGGCGGAGATGCGAGCATAAGGGTTGTCGGGGAAGAGATTATACCATTTGTCGAGGATGTAGCGCAAGCCGTGGGCGATGAGGATGGCGAGCGGGAGTAGGATGAGGATAGCGGATTCGGGATTCAGCCCGGCGAGGAAGACGGTAAAAATGATTAGCCAAGTCGCGATCGAATTGCGGGAAGCGAAGAAGCCTTTGGCGGTAGAGAGGAGACCAATAATCGCGAGTGCGATTGAGGCGAGCCCGACGAACGGCGAAAGAAAGATGCTCTCGAGAGTAGTATTCCAAGCGAAAAGTGGCATGAAGGCAACTTGGATATTGTCGAAGAATTGCCCGAGGCTGAGGTTTGGCGCCCAGAGTAGTTCGGAGATAATCGAAGGATTGATGAATGCGCCGACGACGAGCGAAGCCAGACCGAGTAGGATAATGAAAATCGTCAGAATCAGTGGGATAGTCGGCAAGGTTTTAATTGTGAAGCGGAGATGTGGGTGGACGATCGCGAAGATGACGATAAAAGCAGCGAGATAGATGATGTGGGGTGTGAAAATTGAAATTAGGAGTGCAAAGGCGAAGACGAAACAGTAGAAGGGTTTCGGCTTCGTGACGCCTTGGATTTTCGAGCCGAGCCAGAGGAGGAGAGTCGGCCAGAAGACGAGCATAATCAGCGGCGTTCCCGAGCCGGCAAGAAAGAGGAACGAAGCGGAAAGGACGGCGAGAATTGAGGCGAGGAGGGCGACGTTGGTTTTAAACCAGCGATTAAGTAGGAGGATTAGCAGTAAGCCAAGTACGGCGCCGATAATAATACTCGGGAGTTTAACGGAATAAACGCTGAGCCCGAAAAGCATAATCGATATTTTTTGGAGGGCGCGATAGGGTAAGTTGACGATATCGCCGTGGAAAATCGAGTCGAGATGTAGATCGTAAGAGTGCGCGGCGGAGGCCATTTCGGCCTCGGAGAGGCCGTTCGGCGACAACAGGGGCAGACCAAAAATTAGCACTAAATAAGCTAGACTAAGAACAAAAAAACCGATAAAAAAGCGGTATCGATAGAGGAAAAGCCTTGAAATAACGAGTTTCTTCACTTTTTTATTGTATCACAGATTTTGCGATGTGCCTATCTTTCTATTGTAGCACAGATTATATATTTTGTCAATAGTTATTTCATAAAATAGCCACTATTGCCCCTCGCGGGTAGCATCGTAGTTCATGAAACGGAGTAATTCGGGGTGGAAATAGAGTTCGATTTTGCCGACGGGACCGTGGCGGTGTTTGGCGATAATGAGTTCAGTGATGTTTGTAGGGACGAAATCGTCTTGGTTTTGCTTATAGTAATCGGGGCGGTGTAAGAACATGACCATGTCGGCGTCTTGCTCGATCGAGCCGGATTCGCGGAGGTCAGAGAGGACAGGGCGGGGGTCGTCGCGGCCGGTGACGCCACGAGAGAGCTGGGCGAGGGCGATGACGGGGATTTCTAGTTCCCGGGCTAAGGTTTTGAGGCCGCGGGAGATTTCGGTAACCTCCTGGACGCGGTTGCCGGCGTAGCGGTCGGAACCTTGGAGGAGCTGGAGGTAGTCAACGACGACCATGCTAACGTTGTGGTCGTGGGCGGCACGGCGGGCTTTGTTGCGGAGCTCGAGGATAGTCATCGAGCTGGTGTCGTCGAGATAGAGCGGGACTTCGTTCATGTCGCCAAGCGCGTCGCCGATTTTTGCGAAATCATCATCGCCGAGGTTGCCGGTGCGGATTTTCCAGGCGTCGACGCCGGCGATGTCGGAAACCATGCGGTCGACGATTTCGTTGTTGGCCATTTCCATGGAGAAGAAGAGGACGCCTTTACCGCTACCGTTATGAGTGGCGACGTTGTAAGCGAGATTTTGGGCGAAGGTAGTTTTACCCATCGCGGGGCGGGCGCCGATAATAATGAGGTCGCCTTTTTGGAAGCCGGCGGTTTTCTTATCGAGGTCATGGAAGCCGGTTTTGAGACCGCGGAGAGCGCCCTTGTTGCGATGTAACTCTTCGATGCGATCGTAGGCGTCGACGAGGAGGTCTTCGAGGGCGACGTAGTCGGATTTGATAGTTTGGTCGGAGACTTCGAAGAGGTTTTTCTCGGCTTTTCCGACTAAGTCTTCGACCTTAGTAGTGCTGTCGTAAGCGGCGGTGGCGATTTCGGTGCCGGCTTGGATAAGGCGGCGACGTAGGGCGGCTTGAGCGACAAGATCGGCATAGGCGTCGACGTGGGAGGCGGTAGGGACGAAATTAGTCAATTCGGTAAGATATGGCGTGCCGCCGACGCTTTTGAGAGTTTTCTGGTTTTTAAGTTCGGAACTGAGAGTCATAAGGTCGATCGGGCGATGGTGCTCGTAGAGCGAAGTCATACCTTTAAAGATGTTGGCGTGGCGCGGTTCGTAGAAGTCTTCGGCTTTGAGGATTTCGAGGACGTTCGGGAAACTTTTGTCGGATAGCAATAAAGCACCGAGCAGAGATTTTTCGGCTTCAAGATCCTGCGGCGGGACGCGACCGGCACGATTATCGGAATATGATTCTTCCATTTTTACCTCCTGACGAGAAAGTCGTCAGCGATTTAGGCTAAAACGGCATTTCTCCATTAACTTCTCGTACATCACCCATTATAGCAGAAATTTGGGAGAGGGTGGAATCTTCGGGCGCGCGGCGGTCTTCGAGTTCGTGGACAACGAGGCCGACACCGTTGAGTTCGGCGCTGAGGACTTGGCTATTTTCGGGCTTTTTGAGGATTTTGACGGTGAATTTTTGGAGCGGGTAGATGTGAAGCGTTCCGTCGGTGAATTCGTGCTCGGTTTTTTGGAGTTGCATGTAGATGGCCTGGTTTTTCTCGTGGATACGTTCGACAAAGTTGTCCCAGTCGAATGGTTCGTCCGAGCTCGTAGTAGTTGGTTGCGGGCTGGTATTTTGAGCAGCGGCCTCGTATGCGTTAGCTGTCGGAGTAGTAGCTGGAGTAGGCGGTTCTGGGGCAGATTCCGCTAGTGTTTCCGGTTTTACTGTCGGTTTGGCGGCCGGAGCGGTATTTTGTGTTGTTGGCGCTGGCTCGGCGGCTGGTGTTTCTTTTGGTAAAACGGGTGGTGTTGAGTGCACCGGCTGTGTCGGCGGGGTCGGTTGTGCGACGGGCGTCGATGCTGTCGACGCTGGTTGCTTCTCTGTCGTCGTTCTCGCGGCGGGCTGTGTCGAGCCAAGCTGGTCGCTGAGTAAGGCGAGGAGAAGTTTCGCCTCTGGGAACGGCGGTTGGACCTGGGGTAGCTTTTCGAGGAGTGGGAGAGTTGCGGCGGTAGGCCGGGCGAGGATGAGCTGGATTAGCTCGGAGGCGATCGTTTCGGGTCGGATACCGGAGTTGATGAGGGTTGTAAAATGTTGTTTTGTGAGCTCGGGGTTGTGCTGAGCGTAGGCTTCGAGCAAGGCGTTTAGTGCTTCGTCGGTCGGTAGGCCGAGGGCGTCTGTAATTGTCTGATCGGTGATTTCAGCGTCGGTGAGGCTGGAGACCTGATCGAGGAGGCTTAGGGTGTCGCGGAAGGAGCCGCCACCGCGACGGACGACGATTTTGAGGGCTGAGTCAGTGATCGGAATCTGCTCGCTGTCGGCGATTTTGCGGAGGTGCTGGAACATGATCTTAGGGTCGGCGAGCTGGAAAAGTAGAGTCTGCGTGCGGGAGGAAATCGTAATAGGGACTTTGTTGGCTTCGGTAGTGGCGAGGATAAAAATGACGTGCTCGGGCGGCTCCTCGAGGGTCTTTAAGAGGGCGTTAGCGGCGGATTTGCTGAGCATATGGACTTCGTCGATGATGTAGACTTTGTACTTGCCGCGGGTCGGGGCGATAATGGCCTTTTCGCGGAGTTCGCGGATATTGTCGACACCGGTATTAGAGGCGGCGTCGATTTCGATAATGTCAAGATAGCTATCTTCGAGTTCGTAGAGGAAATCATTGACGGCGTGGGCGAGAATGCGGGCGACGGAAGTCTTGCCGGTGCCGCGGGGGCCGATAAAGAGATAGGCGTGGCTGATTTTGCCGGTTTTGAGGGCGTTAGTGAGAGATTCGGTGACTTGTTTTTGGCCGACGACGTCCGTGAGCTTCGTCGGGCGGTATTTGCGATAGAGAACGCGTCCGGCAGTCATCTAGAGAGCGGCCTCAACGGCAGCCCAAGTGGCTTGGTCGTTATTTGCGGGGATGATAGCGGAGACCTGGCTACCTTCGTGTAAGTGGAAATAAGTCACGGAAGCGTAGAGAACCTCGTATTCGCGGCCGTTAACCTCGATGTAATACTTATCATCGTGATGCACGAGAGTGCCAATAACGGCACGACGCTCAACCGGACCAATCTGCTTATAAAGGAAGCGGCCTTCCGGAGTGATCGTGAGTTTCAAGATGTCGCCTTCGATGAGCTTCGACTTCGAGGCGTAATTCGCGGGGACGGGGTAATTCTTCCCATCGGGACCGATCATAATTTGGCCGTCGAAGACGCCTTCGATAACCTTCCCCTCCGGGCTAGAAACGACAGTTTCGCGAGGGGCAGTAATAGCTTCTCCGTCGCCAAGGACGGAAATCAGCAATTCCTTTGCGGCGGCAAGATTCGTCTCTGCTTCTTGAATCAAACCGCGCAAACGCTTAATTTGTTTTTCTGGTAGTTCAGACATCACCTCGCATCCTGTCTGCAATTAACTATTATTCTAGTACTATCTTAGCGCGTACGCCCCAAAAAGTCAACCGGCGATATGTGTAGTTTTCCACCGTTTTTACACTGGTCGAGAGGAGAATGTTGTAAAAAATACATGTAAATATGGGTTGAAAAAATGCGGTAAATACGCTTATTTTTAGAGATAATTCTTGTGATTTTAGCAAATAGGCGTAAACGGTATTGACTTTATATATAATCTGTGATATAATGGAGGGATAGGGCGTTTTCGAAGTAGCAAAATGGACCTCGACGGAGGCCCATTTTACGATAACTTGCTAGCATGAAATCTGATGATTAGGCGAGCTCGACGGTGGCGCCAGCCTCTTCGAGGCTCTTCTTCATCGCTTCGGCTTCGTCTTTCTTGACGTTTTCCTTAACGGTGGCCGGAGCGCCATCGACGATGGCTTTGGCTTCGCCGAGACCGAGGCCAGTGATTTCTTTCACGGCTTTAATGACGGCGATCTTCTGAGCGCCAGCGTCCTTAAGAACGACGTTGAATTCAGATTTGCCTTCGTCGGCAGCAGCGCCGCCTTCAGCAGGAGCAGCAGCAACCGCGACAGCCGCAGCGGCTGGCTCGATGCCGTATTCGTCTTTGAGAAGATTTTTGAGTTCGTTGACCTCGAGAATGGTCATGTTGACCAATTCTTCGGCCAATTTCTTGATATCTGTAGCCATAATGTTCCTTTCTCCGGAATGGACCCCTTAACGCGATTTCTGTCGGAAATCGCTACCAGCTGCGGCGTCGGTTCGAAAGAAAAACAAGTTTTCTCTTTACTCACGCTCCTTGCGCTGGGTGGGAAAAGGTGTCCAACCTCCAAAAACCAGTTTGATTTCTAGCTGAAGAGCGCGGTCTCCAGCTAGAAATGATGATTGACTGGATTTTGGCATTAAAATTGATAGTTAAAAATATAAAATTATTGATTGCTGATTAGGCAGCTTTTGCTTCGAGACCGGAAATAATTCCGGAAAGACCGCCAGAAAGTGCGGAAATAGTATCCGTGGCTGGCGAGAGAAGCTGGGCGACGACCTGAGCGATGAGTTCTTCCTTGGAAGGCATCTTGGCGAGGGTGTTAATCTCGTCTTCGCTCATGGCTTTGCCGGTGTCGTTGAAACCGCCGGCGAGCTGCAAAGCGGGGTGAGTTTTAGCGAATTCGGCTAAAATTTTTGCCGGAGCAACTTCGTCGTTGTCGGAAATCGCGTAGATGAGCTGGCCGACGAGGCCGGTCGTGTCGGTATCTTTATATATAGCGATCTCACCCATAGCGACACGGACGAGGCGATTTTTGACGACTTTGATCTTGACGCCAGCTTCGCGCGCGGCCTTGCGGAGCTCTTGGAGCTCGGCGACCGTGAGGCCCTGATAGCGGGCAAAAGCGGTTAGCTTCGCGTCGCTAAGGAGGCTAGTCAAATCAGCAACCAAAGTGTCTTTTTTTGCTTTTGAGATTGCCATAAAAGTCCTTTGGTTAAATTGATAACAAAATACTAGCAAGTTGTTAATTTTGCGTTACTCTGTCAGACCCCTAGAAATGTTCCTTGGTAGCAAATTAAGGATAGCCCTGCTACTGTCTTTAGAATAACTATTGCTATTATAACAAAGATTTTGGGAAATGCAAGGGTTATCTACGGGTGCGGAAATTGCGGGAGGACCAGTTCATGGAGGTGTTTTGGCGCATGATTTGGGTGGTAGTGGGGCAGAGTTTAGTGAGGGCAGGGTGGAGGATATCTTCGAAGTGGCGGTATTCGTCGATGTAATGGTCGGGGCTATGGATGTAATAGCGGTCGCGATCGGAGCCGGGGTGGAAGCAGGGCGTTCCCTCGGGAGTGCGAGGGCCGAAGGTGACGTGTTCGGTGGCGGTTTTCGGGTAGCCGAGGAGTTGGCCGAGCTTGAGGCTGAGTTCTTGATCCTCGGGGGAGTCGGGGCAAAAGCCGAGAGCCTGCCAGGAGCGCAAAGTGTTGCGGAGCTCTTGGGCGGTGTGAGCAGTTTTGCTGATAAAAATGTCGTAAAGGGTGCGGTTTGAGGAGGTGGCGGCGAGGCGTTCGGCGAGTGAGAAGAGGCGGAGGTCGGCGATGATAGTCTGGAGGTTGCGGAGGGCAGTTGGCGAGAGTTCGAGGTTGTGGAGCGAGGCGGGTTTTAGGCCGATGATGACGCCGACGATTTCGGCGATTGTTTCAAGTTCGCTTTCGGGGGTCTTTTCTGGCTCACGACAGAGAAAGAAACCCTCCAGCTGGCGGGTTTCTTCGGTGGGGTGTAAATCTGGCTGCGACCTCATTTATCCCCGATACGGCAATTAGTTATAGATGTTCTCGACAGGGATAGATGGACCTTGTGAGGAGGTAACGAAGACGGATTTAACGTAGCTGCCTTTGAGAGAGGCTGGCTTGTGGCTCTTGAGAGATTCGAAGAAAGTTTCGGCGTTCTCGAGGAGCTTAGCCTGGTCGAAGCTGGCTTTGCCGAGGCCGATGTGGATGATAGCTTGTTTATCGACGCGATATTCGACTTTACCGGCTTTAGATTCCTTGACGGCCTTTTCGATGTCGGCGGTAACGGTGCCAGCTTTCGGGTTCGGCATAAGACCCTTCGGGCCGAGGAGGCGAGCGAATTTACCGAGTTTTGGCATGTAGGCTGGAGTCGAGATTAAGACGTCGAAGTCGATTTCGCCTTTTTCGAGGCGCTGTAGGAACTCTTCGTCCTCAGCGATGTCGGCGCCAGCTGCGGCGGCCTTTTTTGCTTCGTCGAGGGGCGCGAAGACGGCGACGCGGACGGTCTTGCCGTTACCGTGCGGTAAGACGACGGTAGCGCGGATGTTCTGATCGGCTTGGCGCGGGTCGACACCGAGACGGACGTGCGCTTCGATCGTAGCGTCGAATTTGCTCGGGTTGGTCTTTGCGGCGAGCTCAAGAGCGTCTTTCAGGCTGTAAAGTTTGCCTTTTTCGACGAGCTTAGCTTTGTCTTGATACTTTTTCCCGCGGCGCTCAAGTCGGGAGCGAGTGATCGGGGCAGCT
The DNA here is from genome assembly GCA_964442535.1 of uncultured Candidatus Saccharibacteria bacterium. Lineage (GTDB taxonomy): Bacteria > Patescibacteriota > Saccharimonadia > Saccharimonadales > Saccharimonadaceae > Nanosyncoccus. Next base: position 43,518 of record CAYTZL010000004.1, read on the forward strand.
CCGCGAGGCTTCTCGCCGGCTTCTTCGAGGGCTTTCGTTTCGGCCTTGCGAGCTTGGCGCTCTTCTTCAGCTTTAACTTCCTCGATATGTTTTTTAGACTTTTTGCCGGATTTGGCGAATTTTTCTTCGGTGGCCGATTCGGCGGCGTCGAGCTTCTCTTCGATTGCGGCGCCAGCTTCCATTTCGGCGACTTTTTCGTTAATTTCGGCGGATTTGTCTTCTGCCATAGTGATTTCCTTTCTGTGGTGGTAGCGGAATGGCGAGCTTATGCGTCGATTCCTCCCAGCATGGTTAATATTGTCTTTATTATAGCAAAGATTGGGGTGGTTGGCAAGGGGTGATATTTCGCATGGCCTCGCTGTACAACTATCCATCTAGCCAGCTATGCGGAGGCGCTTCGCCATCTTTTCTTGAGGCGTGTCGCGTCAGCCCGCCGTCGCGGGTGCCGCGCGCTAATCCTCGCCGTAGCTCCGGATCCTCTTCGAAAAGAGGCGGAAGCAACTCCGTATGGCTGACTGTAGAATTGTACGACAAGGTCCTTTCGTATATCTGATCGCTAAATTTTTGTATGTTGTCCCTAGTAATAAAAGCTACAGTCACCCTAAAAGATGGCTGTAGCTGAAATATTAACAATATAACGGCCGAATCTAGTCGACAACTTCGACGCCCATAGAGCGGGCAGTGCCGGCGATGACTTTAACGGCGCCGTCGAGGTCGATAGCGTTAAGCTGATCCATTTTCGTTTTAGCGATCTCCTCGAGGTCGGCGCGGGAAATTTTGCCAACTTTCTCGAGGTTCGGCTTACCGCTGCCTTTTTCGATTTTGATCTTTTCGCGGATGAGGTCGTCGACCGGCTGGCCGAGACAGGTCCAATCGAAAGTGTGATCCTCGTAAACTTTAATGTGGACAATGACGTTTTTGCCGTTGTATTCTTTAGTTTTTTCGTTGAATGGGTTGATGAAATCCATCATGTTCAATCCCCACTGGCCGAGCGTCGAGCCGACCGGAGGCCCAGCGGTAGCTTTACCGCCAGGGATGCGTAGTTTAAGATTACCAATGACTTTTCCTGCCATGCTTAATTCCCTTTTCTCCGAGTGAAGCGCTCGGGACGATTAATAATCGTGCGTAACTTCTCTATCTTAGCGGAAAAGGGGTGAAATGTCAATGGTAAAAGGTTGTTTTAGACGTAAATGAGGAATGTTCGGGATATAAATGAGCCGCCCGGGTGGGCGGCTCGAAGGCCAATTAAATCTTGGTGAGAGTAATTTCGTCGAAGTTGGGCGTGTATTCAGGAGCTTTAATCTCTCCGGCGCTGCATTCGTCAAAGAATAATTCAATAAGAGCATGGATGGCTTGATAAGCGCAGTATTTGTCTTCTTCACCGGTGGCGCCGCTAACGGCGACATAGAGGCGAAGGCAGGGCGGTTCTATGTCGGCTTTTTCGTCAGGGATGATGCCATTGTCGATCTGATAAGGGAAAATGTCGAAGCAGACGGCTCCGCGACTGTTCACTCTGCCGTCAGTGATGAACTCTTCGGGCATATCATCGGAACAATAGCCGTAGTTGTGTACGACGGCGTAGGCGCAACCTTCCAGCTTCAGTGCGGCGTATCCAGCGCAGGCAACTTCAGGGTTGTCAGGATCGCCACGCCAGCCGGCAGCGCGGGTTTTTGGATTTCCGGGGACAACACTGTAGACAAGGTCGACGTCAACGTTGGGGTCGGTGACGGTGTCGTTGTTGACTAGCGTGCCGTAGTGGAGTTGATTGTCGGTTGCGCTGTGAGAACCGATCCATGCTGCGGTAACGGGGTCTTTAGCTACATATCGCAGAGCGATAGCGCCCTCTTCGAAGTCGCGGATTGAGCTGGCGGCGAAGCGAATGGCGCTGATAATGACCTCATTCGCTTCCTGGAAGGTGTGGTTGAAATATGGCATAACATATGCCTCCTTTCTGAAATTGGGGGCAAAAAGCGGCGGATATGATGAAACTACTTTCAGGGATAACTAATTGACGTGAAAAGAACGGCCCCCTTCTTTCTATTGTAGCACAGATTGCCTAAAAAGTCAAATACTTGACCACGAAGGAATACCTCACTATCTTTTCTTGGGGCGCGTCCGGTCAGCCCGCCGTTGCGGGTGCCCGGCGCTAATGCTCGTCGTAACTCCGCATCCCCTGCGAAAAGAGATGGAGTATTCCTGCGTGGTCGACTGTTGAACTATGTAGCAAGGCCTAGTTTTATCTCTATTGGTTGCATCATGTGCTTCTTGGCTTAGAGCTTCTGGACCTGGAGGGCGTCGAGTTCGACTGGGGTTTCGCGGCCGAACATGGAGACCATGACTTTCATCTTGCCTTTGCTGGTGTCGATTTCGCTAACGATGCCCTCAAAACCTTTGAACGGACCGTCGATGATGGAAATAACTTCGTTGATTTCGTAGTTGACGGAGTATTTCGGGTCTTCGACGCCCATGCGCTTCTTGATTTTTTGGATTTCTTTTTCGGAAACTGGGGTAGGATGGGTGCCGTTGCCGATGAAGCCGGTGACGCCGGGGGTGTTGCGGATGATGTACCAGGTTTCGTCGGAGAGACACATTTCGACGAGGACGTAGCCTTGGAAGATTTTGCGGTCGACGACTTTGCGTTTGCCGTTTTTGATTTCGATGCGTTTTTCTTTCGGGACGATGGCGTCGAAGATCTTGCCGTCGAGTTCGTGGCTCTCGACGCGTTCCTTAATACCGTTAGCGACTTTGTCCTCGAAGCCGCCGTAGGTGCTGATTGCGTACCAAGCACGCGTATCATCATAACGATTAACTGCCATTTATAATATCTCCTTTTAGTTTAGAACTAAATTATTTTTGAATGATTAAATTAAATAAGAAAGTGAACAACGTGTCGAGTAGCAGAATAAAAACCATGAAAATTGCGCAATAGACGAGGACGGCGAGGGTCATTTTCCAGGTGGCTTTGCGGTTGGGCCAGCGGACCTGGCGGATTTCGCGCCAAGAATCGCGGATGTAACGGCCGAGGGCAACGAAGGGGCGGAAGAGGATGAAGACTTGTCCGAGGGGTTTTTCGGTCTTGTCTTGAGATTTTTTCGACTTTTTGTCGGCTGGGACTTTTGGATTTTGGGCAGGTCCGGGCTGCGTAGTGGTCTGGTTTTTTACGACGTCGGGTTGCTTCGTGGGTGAAGTTTGCGGAGCTTCGGCGGTAGCGTCGGAGGAGGATTTAGCGGTGATTTTGGTGATATGTTGGTGTTTTTTGTCCTTGCCGACGGCGGATTTACGATCGTCGGTAGGATGGGGCTTCTGCGACATGTTTTCTCCTTTCTCTCTGGTCGGCTTTTAGGCTGGCGTTGGTAGCTAGTCTCACATAGCTAGGAATCGATCCAACAAAAAAAGTCTGATACCAGACTTGTCAATAGTATTATAGCACGGGTGGTCAAGTTTGGGAAGGGATTTTGGGGGAGTTTGCGCTGATTCGGAAGGGGCTTGTGCTGATTTTTTGGTTGCATTTAAAACTCCCGAGCAAAAGCCCGGGAGTTGGTAAGGTGCGGTCTATGGAATTTTGATAGGTTTGAGCGTGGTGATTCTGCGATAACATTTGGGGATGTATTTTTCGTCGCTGGAGTGGACGGAATGTAGACTATCGATGATAAGGGTTAAGGCTTCGACGAACTGGAAATTTTTAGCGTGACTTTGGATGTCAATAAGTTGTGGACCGAAGCAAAAGCCATAATCGTCGTCGGGATAAGTTGGTTGGAGGCTGGTGTGATCGGGTCTAATTCCGGAGCGGAGCTGACGGCAGCTGAAGCCGTTGAGGTCGAATACTGCTTCGTAATCTCCAAAATCGTAAAGATCGCCATTGTAGGGGACGCGGACATGGATAGAGACTCGCATAGTTTGTTGGTCGTCTCTGTGGCATCCTTTAGAGAATTCGATGCGGGAAACGCCGCACATGTTGAGGATCTGCTGCCATTCGGATCGTGCGGCCTCCTCTATAACTTGGTCGGGCGGACTAGTTTGAAGTTGCTCGAGCTTAGCTTTGGCTTGATTGAGCTTGCGCCGGCATCCAGCAATTTCTTTGTCAAGATGATTAATTCTTTCCTCGCGGTCGGCAATTTCTGTGTTTAAGGAACTTATCTTGTTCGAGTATTGTTGCTTGCGGCCGTTGGTGCGGAAATTGGTATAAAGTTGGAGGGCGTTTTCGTTGCATTTTGCAGATTGAGGATCGTTTTCGGAATTAAGAGCGGCGATGAGTCTGCGGACTTCTTCTTGTTCGGCTATGGACTGCTTTTGTATATAATATCGCATGCGGAAGAAGCTCACGAGCAAAAAAGGCCAGCCGAACGGCAGAATTAAGACAAAAATAATCCATCCGTAGACAGTGCGAAATGGCAGGTCGGCGAGAAAATACTTTTCTGACTTTTCTATCCAGTAGTCGATAAAGCAAGCAAGGCAGAAAACGGCGGCGGCGATGGGTGGAAAGAAACTCAGGTATGCGCTAAAGATAGCTTTAAGGGGTTGAGGTGTTTCTTTCGGCGCCAAAAAACCGTTGTCGTCTAGGTTGACGTTGAGGAGAGGCTGATACGCGGAGCGCTCGGATGCGGGTAGACGATTGAAGATCTCGACTTGTGCATTATAGGCTGCGATTTCGTCAGGATTGCCTTGGTCGACGCAGGCTATGGTAGCTGCGAGAAGCGTAATCATTAAGATGACGACGACAATAGCAACTGGTATGACAGGTACGGCTATGATATCGTAGTAGTAGCTTCCACGGCGGCTCATCTGTTTCATGAGGATCCTCCTTTCGAGTGCGGGCGGGGCGATATTTAGCGGGTAAAGTTTCATACGATTCCCTTCTTTCCATAGATTGTAAAAATACTGCGAAGCACTAAAGTATTCGCATGGCGTATATTATATCATGGATAAAAAATAAAATCAATGTCTAGGCGGATGTGGGGAGGTGTGGTATAATAGGTGGGAAGTGATTTTGGGGAAGATCCCTGCGTCACTTAGGAAAAGGAAACGAGCTTTCTTTTCCATCGCTCCTTGGGGATTCGCCAAGTGGTAAGGCACCGGGTTCTGGTCCCGGCATTCGGGGG
>CAYTZL010000005.1:0-45558 GCA_964442535.1 uncultured Candidatus Saccharibacteria bacterium
TTACGTCGACGCAGAATAAGAAGGTGACGATGTGCTTTGGATCGAGGATTGATGGTTCGAAGGTTGCGGACACGTATTCGAACACGGTGACGTTGTCGGTGGTGGCTCAGCCCGGCAGGGCTGCGACGTTCGGTGGGAAGACGACAATGCAGGAGATTACGCCGGATATCTGTAAGGCGGCGGAGATTAATGATACGGCGTATTTGCGGGATACGAGGGATAATAAATATTACTGGGTGACAAAGTTGCTGGACGGGAATTGCTGGATGAGTCAGAATTTGGCGTTAGATCTATCGACTAATACGGCGTTGACGTCGGCGACGAGCGACGTGAGTAGTAGCTGGACGCCGGGACAGAATACGAGCAGCAAGCCAACTGGCGGTAGCGACGTTACAGATACTTGGTCTTGGAACCCGGGAGAATATATCATCAAAGATCCGACGGCAACTACGGCTTGCGACAGTAATAATACTGGACTGAGCGCTTGTACTGGTCAGTTTGAGCCGGTCGGAACACGTACGCCCAGCAGTGATCCGAACTTCTACCAAAAGAATGGTGCGACTTATACAGATACCGAATATGATGCGCATTACCTTGCTGGGAATCGTTACCAGTGGAATGTAGCAACGGCTGGGACTGGTGAAGCAATTGCGGATGGGAACGCGACTGGGAGCATTTGTCCCAAGAACTGGAAGTTGCCGAACGCTAGTTCCGACGCAAAAGGAACGTTTAAGTACTTACTGACCCAGTATGGCGTAGCGAGTAGTTTGTCTGGTATAAGTAGTGTTAATAGCAATACTTATAACATTGCCCTAAGTCCCCTATTTTTTGTGCGGGGCGGGCTTATACGGTCTGGTAATATTTATCCCGTCACCGAGGCCGGCCAGATTGGCTACTACTGGTCATCTCGAGCCGGCTCTAGTACTGGTCGTGCCTACTACTTCTACTTTGATGCTAACAGAGTCATCCCATCCGATTGGAACGGTCGCTCCGCCGTTTATTCCCTTCGCTGCCTTGTTCCGACTACCTAAATTTCGTTAATTAAGCGATAAAATTGCTCTTTCTACCCCTGTTAAAATTAGGTTGAACTTGTACAGCGCGTACAAGTTCAACTAAGATTTCTCCGCTCCAGCCGCCGCACTCGTCAAAGACCCTCGTATATGCTACTTTAAATCGAGGCAATATGGTACCTTCGGATAAGATATATTGTGATGCTTGGCACGGCGACGCGGGCGCGCGGCGGACCCTGGCTTGGCAAGATTTTGGCGAGGCGGCGGCTGGGGCGGAGAGCAGGGAATTAAAAGCCTCCCCCAGAGGGGGAGGCGGAATGCCCGACGGGCTACGGAGACGTCTTTCTTGCAAAGTGTTGTTAATCGGATGTTAAGGAGTGAACAATGAAAGCAAGATGTATAAGGTGGAAAAGAAAAGACGGTCAGGGGATAAGAGAAAAATGAGAGAGGGCAAGTTGGACGGTCCGTAGCTGCGAATGGGGCGATGTTGACATTTTGTTAGAAGATGTCTCTAACGAGATTTTACTGTCGGAAGAAGCAACAGCTAGCTCGTTATGAGGTGCGATTGAACGTGAAGTAGCTCAATATTTCTATTATAGCACACATTTCAATAAAAGACAATAGTTTTCTGGAAAAAAGTCGAGAAAAGCAAGTTTTGGGGAGAAAATTGGGGAGAAAAAGGCAGGAAAGTGTGGTAAAATAGGGGTGTAGTACATAAAATGTTGGGAAAACGGCAGATAGCAGGTCCTTAAGAGGAGAGCTGAGGGTTTGGTATCTGGAGTTTTCCCGAGAAAGGAAGAGAATGGAAATTATCAATCCGAGCGGAAAGAAAATGATTCGCGTGGAAACGGAGTTTTGTGGGCGGAAATTGACGTTGGAGGTGAATCGGGTGGGGTTTCGGTCGACGGCAAGCGTGCTGGTGAGTTATGGGGAAACGGTGGTGCTCGGCTCGGTAGTGGTGGGGAAGGAGCCGGTGGTGCAGGATTTCTTCCCGTTGTCGGTGGATTATGAAGAGAAATTCTACGCGGCGGGGAAGATTTCGGGGTCGAAGTTTATTAAACGGGAGGGGAAGCCGGCGGACGAGGCGATTTTGATTGGGCGGTTGATTGATCGGCCGATTCGACCATTGTTCCCGAAGGGTTATCGGCAGGAGGTGCAGGTGGTGACGACGGTGTTGGCGATGGACCCGAAGTTTCGGCCGGATATGGTGGCGATGATTGCGGCGTCGAGTGCGTTGATGTTGTCGGGGACGCCGTTTGATGGGCCAGTGGCGGGGGTGCGAATTGGGCGGATTAACGGGGAGTTTAAAGCATTTTTGACGCTGGAGGAGCGGGAGAAGTCGACACTAGATCTCGTGGTGGCGTGTAAAGATGGGAAAGTGATGATGGTTGAAGCCGGTGCGGATGAAGTGCCGGAGGCGATGATTATTGAGGCGATGCACTGGGCGGTGAAGAACGTGCAGCCGGCGTTGGATTTACAGCGGGAGTTGATGGAGAAGGCGGGGGTGGAGGAGCAGGACTACGAGCTGGTGTTGCCGGATCCGGAGATTCAGAGGGTGGTGGATGCTTGGTGCGAGAAGCATTTTGAGGATAAAATTCGGGGGAATGTGCTGGAGAGGCAGAAGGCGATTGATGCGCTGAGGGATGAGATGAGCGCGGAATTTGCGCCGCAACTAGGGAAGGGGGAGACGGAAGAAGAGAAAATTGAGTATTATACGACAGAGATGCAGGCGGAATATGACCAGGCGTTTGAGCTGGCGGTGCATGCGGAAGTGCGGAGGGGGATTATTGAAGACGGAGTGCGGCCGGATGGGCGGAAATTGACAGAGGTGCGGCCGTTGTCGTCGCAGGTGGGGATTTTGCCGAGGGTGCATGGGTCGGCGTTGTTTACGCGGGGGTTGACACAGGCGATGAATATTGTGACGTTGGCGCCGATGTCGTATGCGCAGGTGGTGGATACGATGGAGGTGACGGACGGAAAGCGGCGGTATATGCATCATTACAATGCGCCGAGCTATACGGTGGGGGAGCCGGGGAGGATTGGGGCGCCGGGGCGGCGAGAAGTGGGGCATGGGTATCTCGCGGAGCGGGCGCTAATGCCGATGTTGCCAGATGAGGAGGAATTTCCGTATGCGATTCGGAGTGTGACGGAGATTATGAGCCAGAATGGGTCGACTTCGATGGCGGCGACGTGTTCGAGCTGTATGGCGTTGATGGATGCGGGGGTGCCGCTGAAACGGCCGGTGTCGGGGGTGGCGATGGGGCTGATGGTGGATGTGCCGAAGGGGCAGGAAATTACGTCGGAGGATGTGGATAAGGCTTATGTTTTGACGGATTTGATGGATGCGGAGGATTTTGCGGGGGATATGGACTTTAAGGTGACGGGGACGACGGAGGGGGTGACGGCGTTGCAGATGGATATGAAGGTGCATGGGCTGCCGGTGGAGATTCTCGAGAAGGCGATCGAGCAGTCGCGGGCGGGGCGGTTGTTTATCCTGGAGCATATGCTGAGTGTAATTGATAAGCCACGGACGGCGATTTCTAAGCTAGCGCCGAGGATTGAGAAGATTATGGTCGATAAGGACAAAATCGGGACGATTATCGGGAAAGGTGGCGAGACGATTAATAAGATTACCAGTGAGACGGGGGCGATGGTGGATATTGACGATTCGGGGCTGGTGACGATTGCGGGGGAGACGGAGGCGATTGAGAAGGCGACGGCGTGGATTAAGGGGCTAGTCGAGGAACCGGAAGTGGGGAAGACTTATGACGGTACGGTGGCGACGATTAAGGATTTTGGGGCGTTCGTGACGATTTTGCCGGGGGTGGATGGGATGCTGCACGTTTCGCAGATTTCTGAGAAGCGGGTGAAGAATGTGAGCGATGTGCTGAAGGTGGGGCAGAAGGTGAGGGTGAAGCTTACGGCGATTGATGAGAAGGGGAGGCTGAGTTTGACGATGAAGGGGGTGGAACAAACTTCTTAGCTTACACCAGCTTAGCTCTTGTTCGAGACACTTGCAGCCTTGGGCAGTTGAACTTGTGAACCGTTTCTCTTTGAGAGGCGGTTCTTTTAGTCTCTCCAAGAGCTAAGCTGGTGTAAGCTAGGTGGTTGTAACACCTCCATTTTTTAGGGCGTCTTATCGAAAAGTTAAGTTTCAGGCTGTGGTGCTTCTCTCTCCTTCCTCCCTAGCTTAGGACTAGGTGGTAGGGATTAGGCAGCGAAGGGAATAGCCAGCGTAGCGATTGAGGTTGGAGGACGGATAGACGCCGTAATTATCAAAGAAGAGGACGTAGGCGTAGCGTGCGTCTGAGTAGGCCCGGGATGACCAGTAATCACCGTACTGGCCAGCGCTCCTGAATGGCGCACTAGAGTTGTAGGGATTGACATACCCGCCCCGCACAAAGAATAAAAAAGAGGGCTTAACCTAGTGCACTTCGACACCAGGCGCCCTCAATACTCGTATTATACATCATATATAAATTTTTGCAAGCTCTATTTTTTCTTCCATTTGATAATCTCTGCCTTTTTAGTAATAATCCATAAGTTTTTCACTGAACGTGAGGTTTGGAAGTTCTTTTTTAAAGACGGAATTGCTTGATTGTCCGCTATCTTCGTTCTTCGTAGATCGATAATTAGATTATTTGCTTGGTGTGCCGCTTTCTTGAAAGTATGTTCCATTGTTCGTGGGCTATTACCTACGGGGCTTTTCATTTCCCAAATTAAGCCCAGCATCATGAAATCACCAGTTTTTACATATTTTGTCAGCGATGGTCGCAGCAGCTCAACCGTATATCCATGTTGCGTGAGAACTGTCAGCGTTGTATACTCGTGCTGCGCTAATACGATGCCGTTTGGGATTATTTTTCCGGTTTTCATCCGTTCATTATAGCTAAAATAAATCAAAATTAGCAAGCACTAGTACGATTTTTTTGGAAAAAAGTCTTTGAAAGCGGTTTGAGTCCCTTATTCTTTGTGCGGGGCGGTGATGTGTGGAGTGGTCAATCTAATCCATTCGAGAACGCTGGCCAGTGGGGCAACTACTGGTCATCCCGAGCCACCTCTAATACTAGCTACGCCTACCTCTTCCTCTTCGGTGATAGTAGCGTCGATCCGTCCCGCAACGGCTACAGTCGCTATAACGGCTTTTCCCTTCGCTGCCTAATCCCTACCACCTAGTCCTAAGCTAGGGAGGAAGGAGAGAAGAGAATAGTTTGTTGGCTGGAGGCGGAAAAATGGACGGAAATTGGTTAATTGAAGGAAATTTTAGTCTTTTTGACCTCTGTTAAAATAGGGTTGAACTTGTAAAGCATTTACAAGTTGGATTTTGCAGGCGGATTTTCGGGGCTAGTGGGAGATTGTGTGGTATAATGGAATTGTTTGAAGTTCATCAGTAGTTTTTGATTGTGCTACTGTTTGGTTGGTATGGCGTTGTCGTTTGCTGAAAACGGCACCGCGACAGCTAGCAAACGATGCCCCAAGCACACGTGCTGACTGATGGACTTCAAACACCCTCGCGGTGTCGTTTTTTGTTTGGGGGTTCCGTGAGGTGTTTATTACCTAAAAGGAGGGCAGCGATGCGGAAGGGAAAGTTTAAAAAGGGTGCGTTTTTAGTAGCGGGGATGATGGCGGTGAATTTGGGGATGAGTGGGGTGGCGAGTGCTGCCAACGGCTGGGAAGAGAATTTGGTGAAAGTGGATTTGACGACGACTATGACGACACAGGTGAGTGCGACGGCGGCGATTTCGATGGGGAGTGGGACGACGGTGGCGGATTTGGATGCTGCTAATGCTAGTACGAATCCGGATGAAGCGGGGAAGGTGTTGTCGCAGGTGGCGACGGTGACGGTGGGGAATACGAGCGGGTTTTCGGTGTATGTGTCGGGGGATGCGGCGCTAACGGGGAGGAATAGCTCAGGACATAAGATACCGAGCGTGAGTTCGGCGAAGACTTTGGGGAGTATGAGCAATGAGTGGGGATGGTACGGGGTGATTGGGGACACGGAGGCGAGTTATAACCCGAGTACAAGTTTTAAGGGGATGAGTACGAGCCAGCAAAGTGTCGGGACGGGCGGGGCGACGACGAGTAATGTGGCGAAAAAGGTGACACTGTTCTATGGGGCGAGAGTGAATAGTTCGGTTGCAGAGGATTATTACGGGAATACGGTGACGGTGAGCGTGGTGGCGCAGCCGGGGACGGTGACGACGAGCCGGCCGATTACGATGCAGGAAATGACGGCGGAGAGATGTAGGGGGATGAGTAGGCATCAGACGGCGTACCTAGAGGATGAGCGGGATCGGGTGAACGGAGTTGTTGGGACGGGGACGCATTATTGGATTACGAAGATGTTTGATGATAATTGTTGGATGAGCCAGAATTTGGCGCTGGATCTCAAGACCAACACGCCACTCACGACGGCTACTAGCGCGACCGCTTGGACGCCGGGGCAGAATACGCAGACCGACGTAACCGTGGGGAGCACTAGTAGTACGGGAACTTATTCTTGGAACCTGGGGAAATATGTCATCATCAATCCGACCGTAACGACGGCCTGTTCTAGCAACAATACTGGGCTAAGCGCTTGTACTGGGCAATTTATGGCCGTCGGGAGCAGGACCCCGAGTAGTGACCCTAACTTCTACCAGAATAATGGCAATAAAACTTATACAGATAAAGAGTATGATGCGCATTATCTCGCTGGGAATTACTACCAATGGAATGCCGCAACCGCGGGGACTGGTGGGAGTATTACTAATGCTGACGCGAGCGGTAGTATCTGCCCGAAGAACTGGAGGCTGCCAAGCTCCGGGAATAATACTACCAAGGGAACCTTTGGGTATATGTTGACCCAGTATGGCGTCGCGAGTAGTCTGTCTGGTACTAGTTCCGTTAATAGTAATACTTATAACATAGCTCTAAGTCCCTTATTCTTTGTGCGGGGCGGGTACATCAATCCCAACGCTCAGCGGCTCAGCAACGCTGGCCAGTACAGTGATTACTGGTCTTCTCGGGCCTACTCCAATACCGCCAATGCCTACGAGCTCTACTTCGTTGGTAGCAGCGTTAGTCCGTCCAGCTACACCGCTCGCTACAACGGCCAGTCCCTTCGCTGTTTAATCCCTACTGCATAATTTTGGTCAATTAAGCAATAAAGTTACTTTTTCTATCTCTGTTAAAATGAGGTTGAACTTGTAACGGCGTTACAAGTTGGGGTGGGAAATTGGTGGTTGTGGAGGGGCGGGGTGGGGTGAAAATGATGGAAGTGATGGGAAGGTGGTGGAATTGGGGGAGATGTGGTACAATGGAATAAGTATGGCAAAAGCGAGGTCAACAAAGTCAACACGAACAGGGAAGACGACGCGGGGGAAGGCGTCGGCGCGGGGGCGCAAGAAGAGTGCGCCGGCGCATGAGCTGCCGGGGGGATTTTGGCGGCAGATTGTGGCGATTTTGTTGGCGGTGGTGGGGGTGGTGCTGGTTCTGACATGGATGGGGGACGGGGGGACGGCGCTGCAGGCGGTGGATAGCGTGCTAAATGATTGCATTGGGCGGGCGAAGTTCCTGTTGCCGGTGTTGCTGTTTTGGATGGCGTGGAAGATTTTTCGGAGTGAGGGGAATCGGCTGGCGCCGGTGATTTGGATTGCGTCGATTTTGATGATTTTCTGGGTGGCGGGGGCGTTCGGATTGTCGTCGGTGGGGACGGCGGAGCGGAACGGGGGCGCGGTCGGGGAGTGGCTGAACGGGTTTATGACGCAGATTTTGGAGCCAGGGGTGGCGATTATTCTTTACGTGATTTTGATTTTTGTGACCGCGCTGTTTATTTTGCAGTTGACACCGGGAATGGTGGCGGAGAAGGTGGGGGATTTGTTCCGGACGAAGGAAGTGGAAGAGAAGCCCGCGAAGAAGGCAAAGGTAGAGAAGGAAATTCCGGTGAAGGGGGTAAAGACCGCAAAAAAGGTGGCGAAGGAGGATTTGGATATTCAGGTGAATGCTGCGGAGGAGCCGGCGGAAGAGCCGTTGAAGCCGCAGCCGAAGCTAGGAATGTTTAGCAAGCTGGGGCGGAAGAATAAGGGGGAGAAGAATATTGCTGCTGCGAAGGCGGAGAAGACGGGGGAAAATGAGGGGGCTGCGGAGAAGACAGTAGAGGCGGATCGGGCGCTGGTCGCGGTGACGGATCCGAATTGGAAGACGCCGCCGCTGAGTTTGCTAGAGAAGAAGGAGAATCGGGCGGATGCGGGGGACGTGAAACAAAATGCGTCGATGATTAAGAATACGTTGGCGGAATTTGGGATTGATGTGGAAATGGAGGGGGTGAATGTGGGGCCGAGGGTGGCGCAGTATATGATGCGGCCGCCGTCGGGGGTGAATTTGTCGAGGATTTTGGCGCGTGATAAGGAGTTGGCGCTGAACTTGGCGGTGGATAAGATTAGGATTGAGGCGCCGATACCGGGGACGAGGTCGGTGGGGGTGGAGTTGCCGAATGTGCAGCCGGCGGATGTGCGGCTGCGGGCGGTGATTGAGTCGGAGGAATGGAAGAAAGCGAAGGATCCATTGACGTTTGCGGTGGGGAAGGATATATCGGGGAAGCCGGTGGTGGCGAATTTGGCGAAAATGCCGCACCTCTTGATCGCGGGTACGACCGGTTCGGGTAAGTCGGTGATGACGAACACGCTGATTTCTAGTTTGTTGTATCGAAATGCGCCGAGTGATATGAAGTTGATTATTGTGGATCCAAAGCAGGTGGAGATGGCGCAGTATGAGGATATTCCGCATCTATTGACGCCGATTATCACGTCGGTGGAGAAGGCGCTGTCGGCGTTGAAGTGGGCGGTGAATGAGATGGAGAAGCGCTATACGATTATGGCGGAAGAGAAGGTGAAAAATATCGTCGATTATAATACGAAGATGGCGAAGAAGGCGGCGGAGCAGAAGGCGATTCAGGAGAAGGAGAAGGCGGAAGGGGAAGAAAAGCCGGAAGAAGCGGCGCATAAAGAGGAGCAGATGCCGTATATCGTGATTTTGATAGATGAGATGGCGGATTTGATGATGATGGCGGGGAAGGATCTCGAGATGCCGATTGTGCGGATTGCGCAGAAGGGGCGCGCGGCGGGGATTCATCTAGTATTGGCGACGCAGAGGCCGGAAGTGAAAGTGATTACCGGGTTGATTAAAGCGAATATTCCGGGGAGGATTGCGTTTGCGGTGGGGAGTCAGATTGATTCGCGGGTGATGCTGGATATGACGGGGGCGGAGAAGTTGCTCGGGAAGGGTGATATGCTGATGTTGACGACGGAGATGATGGGGAAGCCGCGGAGGATTCAGGGGGCGTGGGCGAGTGATGAGGATGTGACGAAGCTGACGGCGTTCTTGCGTGAACAGAGAGGACCAGATTATAATGCGGACGTGATTGCGCAGCAGGTACAGATTAAGGGGATGGGGGCGGCGGACGGGGGTGCGATCGGGGATATTGGGCGGAAGTATAATCCGGATGATCCGATTGTGCGGAAGGCGATTGAGGTGACACTGAGGAACGGGAAGTTTTCGACGGCAAGTTTGCAGACGTGGCTGGGGAAGGGGCATGGGTTTGTGTCGGGGTTGGCGATTTGGCTGGAGGAGATTGGGGTGATTGGGCCAGCGAATGGGCATAAGCCGAGGGATGTGTTGATATCAACAATGGAAGAATTCGAAGAATTGGCGAAAGGTGATTCGGGCTAGAATTCCCTATCTCAGCGATTTTCCGACTTCGCTCGCCGTATAGGCGCGCTTCAGTCGGAGAAATCACTAATCTAGGAAATTCCAGCTCCGAATCGCCTTCTGTTCGCCCTGACGTTTTCTCCCGAGTTGTTTTCTGTTCGTTGGGGATTGTGGTTTGGATGAGGTCGCCTCGCGCTTCATCACTAGGAATTAGTTTTTTTGAGAGGTGGCTTCTGTAGAGAGAATTCTGAGGTTGAAAAAGGTAGGGAAGTGTGCTATATTTATAGAGTATATTAGCTCAGCAAGCGGGTGAGAGAGCCGTGCTTGCTTTAATCCAAGGGAGTGAAGTAATGAAAAATTACGAACTTACGGTTTTGGTGCATCCTGATTTGGAGATGAATCCGGAGCCGGCCATTGCAAAAATCAAAGATTTGATTGCGAAGAATGGCGGAAAAATTGTCAAAGAAGTGAACGACGGGAAGAAGCGGCTGGCTTACTCGATTAAGGGGCAGGACTTTGCGGTCTATTATACTTATGAAGTTGAGCTTCCGGCTGATGCACCAAAGAAGATTGAGGGCGTATTTAATATTACGGATGAGATTTTGCGGCATTTGCTAGTGAAAGTGGATGAGCGGAAATTGAAGTACGAAGCGAAGGAAGCTGCGCGGCAGCCGCATGGCGAGGACAATGAAGACGGGGAGGAGAAATAATGCGGGGGTTCTCGAAGGCGATTGTTGCGGGGAATGTAACGCGTGACCCGGAGATGCGGGCGACGCCGAGCGGTGCGCAAGCGTGTAATTTTACGATTGCGGTGAACCGGGTGTTCCGGGGGTCGGACGGGAATCAGCAGGAGCAGACTTCGTTTATCGACTGTGTGGCGTGGGGAAAGTCGGGGGAGACGATTGCGCAGTATGTGCGGAAGGGGTCAGCACTGATTGTTTCCGGGCGAATCGAGCAGCGGAGCTGGGAAGATAAGACTTCTGGGCAGCGACGCTCGAGGGTGGAAATTATCGTGGATGACTTTTCGTTCGTGGGTGGTGGCGATGGAGCTGGTCGAAGTGCTGGCGGATCGGCACCTCGTGCGGCGAAGCCGAGTGCGCCGGCGAGCGTGAATGACGAAGTTGTGCCGGATGATATGCCGGATGACGATGCGATTAATTTAGATGATATTCCGTTCTAGGGAATAAAAAGGAGATAATAACATGAGAAAAGTTCGAACTAACCCAAATATGTATTTTGATTATCGCGATGTGAAGACTTTGCAGCGGTATATCGATATTTATGGTCGGATTGAGCCAATGTCGAAGACTGGGCTGACGGCGAAGCAGCAGAGGCAGTTGGCGGTGGCGGTGAAGCGGGCGAGGCATTTGGCGCTACTGCCATTTGTAGCAGAGCGTTAGGGGCATCTGCTGGTTGAGGGCCTTTGTTTTGGGAGACTCCTACTGCGTTGACGGGTGCGTTACTCGTTCACCGTACCATAAGTACGGCTCACTCCGTTACTCCCGTCGCCTTGTAGTAGTTCACCCAAAACAAAGGGTTCTCAGAGCTATGAGATGAGGAATGCAAAATACTTCATCAAAAAATAGCTCCAGGGTTCTCTGGGTTGGGGAGAGAATGGGGCTTGCGAGATGAAACTCGTGAGACGAGGTTCGTGAGGTTG
Source organism: uncultured Candidatus Saccharibacteria bacterium (assembly GCA_964442535.1). GTDB lineage: Bacteria > Patescibacteriota > Saccharimonadia > Saccharimonadales > Saccharimonadaceae > Nanosyncoccus. The sequence goes on from CAYTZL010000005.1 coordinate 11,359, forward strand.
GGTGAGGTTTTTGCGGGGGTGATGTTAAGCTAAGGAGGATTGGAAATGTATGGTCCAACGGATTTGAAGAAGAATGTGCTGATTACTTTGGATGGGCAGCCGTACAAGGTGATTGAGTATTCGCAAAAGGTGATGGGGCGGGGCGGGTCGATTGTGAATGTGAAGGTGAAGAATTTGATTACGGGGGCGCTTTTGCCGAAGACTTTTAAGGGGCAGGAGAAAATTGAGCCGGCGGAAGTGACGACGAAGAAGGTTCAGTACTTGTACAAGGATGATGAGAAGTTTTATTTCATGGATCCGGAGAGTTTTGAGCAGTATGAGTTGGCGGCGGATATGGTCGGGGATGCGAAGGACTTTATGCGCGACGGCGATGAGATGGAAATTCAGTTTTATAACGGGACGGCGATTAACTTGACTTTGCCGAAGAATATTTGGTTAGAGGTGACATATACGGAAAATGCGGTGAAAGGTGATACGACGAGTTCGGTACAGAAGGATGCGACGCTGGAGACGGGGGTGGTGATTAAGGTGCCGGCGTTTATTAAGACGGGGGACGTCGTGAGTGTGGATACCGAAAGTTACGCGTATAGGGAACGGAAGAAGTAGGGAATCTAGAGTCATAGAGAGCTAGCGTCTGATGAGGCGCTAGTTTTTCTTGTAGGTTTGAGGAAAAACGGTTATAATAAAGGTGCAGCCAGTGCGCTCGCACGCATTTTTAACGAAAAAGGCTAGACAAAACGCTTTCGATTAGTTATTATGAAGATGTGGATGGCTTGTCGTTGTCACTTTCGTCTTTATCCTGATGGACATTGATGATCGTGATGACGACAACATTGGTTTCTTTGTGCTTTGAACGTTTACAAAGCGCAGTGAGAAGCCGCAAGAGTAATATTCTTATCATATTAGTGTCTCCCTGCATCTCATAACCCCACGCTCGACTTTTCAAATATCTAGCCACTGGCTGCTATTCTAGGGTAGCACAATTTGAAAAATTTTAGCAAGCACTAGCATGATGTTTTTGGGAAAAAGTTTTTGGGACTGGTTTGAGTCCCTTATTCTTTGTGTGGGGCGGGTTTGTCAGTACCGGCAATCAGCAGCTCAGCTACGCTGGCCAGTACGGCCGCTACTGGTCCTCGCGAGCCTACTCAGCTACATACAACGCCTGCAGGCTCAGCTTTGATAATAGCGGTGTCGATCCGTCTGGCAACGGCAATCGCTACTACGGCTATTCCCTTCGTTGCCTAATCCCTACCCCCTAGTCCTAAGCTAGGGAGGAAGGAGAGAAGAGGCAAGGGAATTATTCTTTGTACGGGGCGGCTTCGTCTACTCTGGCGGCTCATCGCCCTTCCAGGTTGCTGGTCAGGCCGGTAGCTACTGGTCTTTTCGGGCCGGCTCTGGCTATGCCTACTACCTCTACTTCGACGATAGCTACGTCGATCCGTCCTTCAACTTCGGCCGTTACATCGGTCTCTCTCTTCGCTGCCTAATCCCTACCCCCTAGTCCTAAGCTAGGGAGGAAGGAGAGAAGGGGATGTCGTGTCAGTTGTTGAGTTACTTTTTTCTGTTTTGAAGTTGTATGTTATAATAGAAATATCGAAGCCCCTGCACGGTGCGTTAGTCACCTTCCGTAGGGGCTTCTTTGTGCGGGGCGGGTATGTTAATTCGAGTAATACCACTGGCAAATTTTTAAATGTGAATTCGGAGGGCGTTTATTGGTCTTCTCGAGCTGTTGGTTCTAGTTACGCTTATTATTTTAGTTTTGGTTCCAGTAGTGTCTGGCCGTCAAATTACGGCGACAATAATCGCTTTATCGGCCGTCCCCTCCGCTGCCTAATCCCTACCCCCTAGTCCTAAGCTAGGGAGGAAGGAGAGAAAAGTGGTTGGTTCGGGGTGAAAGGGAAGAAGTGAAAAAAATGGAGCAAAATTGGTTAATTAAGCAAAATTTCGGCTTGTTTCGCCTCTGTTAAAATGAGTTTGAACTTGTAAAGTATTTACAAGTTGGATTCGGGGAAGATTTTGGTTGTGTGGGGCGGGATTATTTGGTAAAATAGGGGTGGATATACAATTCGTCAATAAGTGCAAAATCTTGCGGCTCTACTCGATATATTTTGCCGAAATTAATGGCACCGTAAGGGCTTTACCATTTGTTCGGCAAATCGTAAGATTTTCTGATGAATTGTATATCCACCCTCGCGGTGCCTTTTTTGTTGTGGGGAGAGCGTTCCGCTGGGGTCCTAACTAATAAAAGGAGGGCAGAGATGCGGAATGGTAAGGGAAGAGCGATAGGGGTGGCGATGGCTGCGGTGGTTTTAGCGGCGTCGGGAGGGAATAGAGTTAGCGCGGCGAATGGGTGGGAGGAAGAGCTGAAACTCGTGATGGCGAGTTCGTCGTCACAAACCAGTTCCTCCGTTTCTCTATCTTTAAGCTCCGGCACAATCCAAACCGATCTCGATGCCGCTAATGCTAGTACCAATCCGGATGAAGCCGGCAAAGTACTGTATCAAACCGCTACAATTACAGTAGGTAATACTGATGGATATACTGTGTATGTTTCCGGTAATACTAATCTAACTGGAAGAAATAACACTAATCATAAGATCCCCAGCATTACTTCATCTAAAACCCTCGGTAGCATGAGTAATGAGTGGGGATATTATGGAGTATTAGGAGATACAGAAGCTAGTTATAATCCTAGTACTAGTTTTAAAGCTATGACTACTAGTCAACAAAGTGTTGGTACTGGAGGAGCAACGAGTAGTAACGTGACGAAGAAGGTAACGCTTTTCTACGGGGCAAGAGTAACTAGCTCTGCGGCGGAAGACTTTTACGGGAATACGGTTACGCTTTCAGTGGTTGCGCAACCGAGAACAATAACCACGCCTATTACAACCATGCAGGCGTTCGATAAGACGACGTGCGGGAAGTTGAATACTCATGAAACATTGCAATTAACAGACACGAGAGATAATAAGAAATATTGGGTCACTAAAATGCTAGATGGGAATTGTTGGATGAGTCAGAATTTGGCGTTAGACTTATCGACGAGTAAGACGCTCACGAGTAGTGATAGTGATGTGAGTAGTTGGAGGCCGGGGAGGAATACAACGGGGTCGGTGACTACGGGGAGCTATATTAGTACTGAAACTTATTCTTGGGACTTTGGGAAATATGTAATTATCAGCCCGACGGTGACCACGGCGTGTACACAAAATGATGCTGGCTTGTCGGCTTGTTCTGGTCAGTTTGCCAATGTCAGTAGTAAAACTCCGAGTAGTAGCCCTAACTTTTATCAAGAAAATGGCGCAACTTACAACGCTTCCGAGTATGATGCGCATTATCTTGTCGGAAATTATTATCAATGGAATGCGGCGACCGCTGGAACTGGCGGAACAATTACAAATACCAATGCTAGCGGGTCTATCTGTCCTAAAAACTGGAAGCTGCCAAACTATGGTGACAGCAGTAGCGTTAGCTGGGGGTATATGTTAACGCAGTATGGAGTGAACCGTAATAGTTCTGGGATTAGTAGCGTCAATAGTAATACTTACAACATTGCCTTAAGTCCCCTATTCTTCGTGAAGGGCGGGTATATTGACTCCAACTATCAGACATTCTATAATGCTGGTAATACCGGTAACTATTGGTCTCTTCAAGCTTATTCTAATGCTGACTATGCCTATAGCTTTGGTTTTAACACTAGTGTCGGCTTGTCTAACGTTGGTAGCCGTTATTACGGCTATTCTCTTCGCTGCCTAATCCCGATGAGTTAGCCTTGTTTTGGGGTAAATTCGGTTAATTAAAGAAAATTTTGGCTTTCCTGACCCCTGTTAAATTGGAGTTGAACTTTAACATGGCGTACAAGTTGGGGTTGAAAATGGTGGAGGTGCATGATACGATAGGGGCAGTTAGGTAAAACGGAGGAAGAGATGGAAAAGAAAGCGAAGGAGGTGATCATTTATGAGACCGGGGGGAAGAGTGTACAATTTAATTTTGAGCCGGGGGAGGAGACGATTTGGGTGACGCAGGCGCAGATGGCGGAGCTATTCGATGTGACGCCGCAGACGGTGGCGCGGCACTTGAAGGATATTTTTCAGGTTGGGGAACTGGAAGAGGAACGAACTTGTACAAAAAGTGTACAAGTTGGATTTGAGGGGAAACGTGAGGTGTCGCGGGTGGTCAAGGTTTATAATCTGGATGCGGTGATATCGGTGGGGTATCGGGTGAATTCGCGGAAGGCGACGGATTTTCGGATTTGGGCGACGAAGATTTTGAAGCAGTATGTTGTGGATGGGGTGGCGGTGAATGAGCGGCGGCTGAACGAGCTTTCGGAGGAGAAGCTGAAGGAAGTTGGGGCAGCGCTGGGGGTGGTGAAGCGGCTGATGGCGCAGAAAGAGCTGGCGGGGGATGAGGCGCAGGGGGTGTTGGAAATTATTACGCAGTATGCGGAGACGTTTCGGACGCTGCGCGAGTATGACGAAGGGTTTGTGCGGTTGCGGGATGACACGAAGGCGCGGAAGACGCTGGAGGCGGGGGAGTGTGTGGCGATGATTGACCAGCTGCGGGAGAAAATTGGGGCGGGGGAGATGTTTGGGAAGCTGAGGGGAGACCAGTTCGAGGGGATCCTGCGGACGATCTATCAGAGCTTCGGCGGGGAGGAGGTGTATCCGACGGTGGCGGAGAAGGCGGCGAATTTGCTGTATTTTATCATCAAGGATCATCCGTTTTTTGATGGGAATAAGCGGATTGCGGCGCTGCTGTTTATAGTGTTTTTGACGATGAATGAATATGGGTTGACGGAGAAGGGGGAGGCGAAGATTTCGGATCGGGCGCTGGTGGCGCTGACGCTGATGATTGCGGAGAGTGAGCCGAAAGAGAAGGGGTTGATGGTGGCGGTAGTGTGTCGCATCCTAGAATAGGATTTATGATATAGAAAAGTTCGGTTAGCAAGTATGAACGCTACTTTACCGTCTTTTCTCGAGGCGCGTCGACGACGCCCGTCGTTACGGGGTCGTCGCGCTAATCCTCGCCGTAGCTCCGGACCCTCTTCGAAAAGAGGTAAAGTGGCGTTCATGTCAGCTTCTGATTCGTTATATCATAAATCCTATTCTAGGATGTACCCAAGCTGGCTATGTTGTGAGTAGTATCTCTTGTGATAGATATGGTATAATATGGATATGATTGTAGGTAGAGCGGAACTGAAGTTGCAGGAGGCGGTGGAGGCGTTTGGGTATGATTTTCGAGGGAAGACAGTGTTGGATATTGGGTCGTCGACGGGAGGGTTTACGGAGCTAGCGCTGAGGTTGGGGGCGGAGCGGGTGATTGCGGTGGAGAAGGGGACGAATCAGATGAAGGCGCCGCTGAGGTATGATGAGAGGGTTGAGCTTTACGAGAAGACGGATATTTTTGAGTTTAACGTTCCGGAGGAGGTGAAGACGCGGGGTGGGTTTGATGTGATTTTGGCGGATGTGAGCTTTGTGAGCTTGACAAAAGTGCTTATGTATGCTAAGATGAAACTAGCATGTAGAAATACGGACTATCTTGTGATGCTCAAGCCGCAGTTTGAGGCGAAGGCTTGGCAGCTGAATAAAGGGGTGGTGAAGAATGAGCGGATGCGGCGGGAGATTATTCGGGAGTTTGAGGAGTGGCTGAGGAGGAATGGGTTTGTAGTAGTTAAGAAAAGAGACAATGAACTTGTGGGTAAGGTTGGGGGGAATCGGGAGCGGTTTTATTTACTAAGGGCGAGTTAACTTTGTAAACTTCTTCGTTAACGTCTGCGACTGCTCCCTCACCGTACCTTAAGTACGGCTCGGTCCGCTGCTCAGATTTTCCGAAGGAAAATCTTCCCATGAGCGCTTTCTCGGAAATGAGAGTAAACTCTCGCTTCTCTCGGAAGCTACATGGTTCGACGTTGCCTCGAATTTTATCAAAGTTATTCTCGCCCTGATGAAAATTGGCAGGAAAAATGTTGATTTATAAACAAAAGCAATATATAATGAGGATATGAGTTTAATACATGGCGTGGGCGACTTCTTCGCGTTAGATATTGGGACGATGGCGATACGGCTAGTGCAGCTGTCGGGTAATGTGCAGCATGGTTGGGCGTTGCAGAAGTTTGCGTACGTGCCGATTGATCAGAAGACTTTGGGGGATGGTTCGGCGACGGGGCAGCGGCGACTGGGGGAGATTATCCTCGGGGCGGTGAAGCAGGCGGGGATTACGACGAAAAATGTGGCGGTCGGGATGCCGGCGTCGAAGACGTTTACGTCGGTGGTGCGGGTGGATAATTTGCCAGAGGGGGAGCTGATGAGTGCGATAAAGTATCAGCTGGATAAATATATTCCGATGCCGATTGATGAGGCGACGGTGGATTATTTGTCGCTGGGGGTGTGCCCGTTCGATCCGACGAAGGCGGAGGTGTTGATTTCCTCGACGGCGGTGGATTTTGCGGAGACGCGGATGGAGCTGATTGAGTCGTTTGGGTTTAATGTGATAGCGCAGGAGCCGGAGTCGCTGGCGATGGCGCGGGCGTTGACGCCGGTGGGGGTGACGGATGCGCGGATGATTATTGACCTCGGGGAGCGGTCGACGGATTTGGTGGTGATGTATCAGGGGCTGCCGAGGTTGGTGCGGTCGATTCCGGGGGGATTGAACGCGTTGATTAAGGCGGTGTCTTCGAGTCTTGGGGTGCAGGAGGAGCAGGCGCGGCAGTTTATTTTGAAGTTCGGGCTGGCGCAGGATAAGGTTGAGGGGCAGGTGTTTAAGGCGCTGGATGCGACTTTGGAAGGATTTGCGGCGGAGCTGGGGAAGTCGATTCGGTTCTTTAAGTCAGAATATATGAATGTGGAAGTCGGCGGGATTGTGTTGTCGGGATTTGCGGGGATGATTCCGTTTATCGCGGAATATATCGAGGCGAAGACGAATGTGCCGACGACGCAAGGGAACCCGTGGCAATCGGTGCGGGTGACGCCGGAACAACAGCAAGTTTTGCAGCCAGTAGCGAGCGAGTTTGCGGTAGCGATTGGGTTGGCTGAGAGAGGGAATGAGCGATGAATGACTTTTTAGAGAACTTGAAGGCGAATTTGAAGAAGTTTGGGCTGAAGGTGCAGACTGGATATGCGAAGCTGGTGCATCGGCCGTTGCCGGGGGAGAAGAGCGAGAAAGAGCTGAAATATCCAAGCTATGAGATTAACCTCGTGCCGGATGTGAAGATGAAGATGATCAAGGCGCAGAAGATGCGGAACTTGGTTTTGTTTATTTGCATCGTGGTGGCAGGGGGCGCGATTGGGGTGGTTTTGGTGCTGTTCGGAGTGAAGAGTGGACAGGATATCGCGATGTCGAATCAGGATCGGCGGCTGGAACAGATGTCGGAGACGTTGAATAGTTATTCGGAATTGAATGAGCTGGTGGCGATTCAGGGGCAGCTAAAGGGGGTGGATGAGATTACGAGTCGAAAGACGGTGCTGTCGCGGGTGTTTGGGGCGCTGTCGGTGATGCTGCCGACGGGGGGAGATGTGGTGAAGTTGTCGGAGCTAAGGGTGAACTTGACTACGGATGTGATTAATATGGAGGGGCAGGCGGATGCGCGGATTGATCCGCAGATTGATTACCGGGTTTTGGAATCGTTTAAGAAAGGGGTGGGGTTGACGAAGTATGATTATGGTCGATATGTGGATGCGGATGGAAAAGAGTTGCCGACATATTGTATAAAAGAGAGCGGTGATGATGGAAATGCGTTGAGGACGGGTGATAGTTATTATGCTTGGTGGGATTTGACGATTAGTGGGTGTGAGGGGACGCCGGAAGGTTCTAATAGAGGGAGTGATGAAGAGGAAGGATTCCATTATAGTAAGAATGCGGAAGTAGAGACGGCGCAGGAAGGTGTTGAGGGGGCGGAAGGTTCTGAGGCGGCTGGCGGAGAGAATGCGTCGGAAGGTGGAAACGCGGTGAAGGCGACTCGAGTGAAAATTTGGCGGACACCGCAATTTGCGACTTGGTACAAGGATGGTAAGATGTCGACGGACGGGGCGATTGAGGGGATTGAGCATTTCGAGAGTGCATGTATCCGGTACAATGGGGCTGGCTCGGGGGATGCGGTGAAATGGAATTCGACGAATGACTGTTTGTTGGCACCGAATGGACTGACGGTGACGGAGTCGTCGAACGGGCGTGATGAAAGTGATAATTTGGTGTTACGATTTGAGGGGACGGTGGATTTCGCGGAAGAGTTCTTCGCGTTTGAAAATAAGCATATGATGGCGATTGGGCCGATGGGGCAGAACGTGACGGATTCGTATGTACAAGTCGGGAGTATGTTTACGCAGGAAGCGCGGGTGTGCGATGAAAACGATACCGAGTGCTTAACGAATAACACAAATAGAGAAGGAAATTAAGATGGCGGAAGGTGCAGCTGACGGTAAGAGAGTAAAGATTTCTAAGGCGCAGCGGGTGACGTTGGCGGAGGTGCTGGTGGCGTCGCTGGTGCTAGGGGTGTGTATAGTGGTGGCGAATTTCCTGATTCAATATATTACTTTTAATACGAAAGTGATTACGGCGAAGAATGAGGCGATTTCTGAGTATGATGAGACGCTGCGGAATGTGGGGGTTTGTGAAGATAAAGATAAAAATGGGAAGTTGAGCGATAAAGAGATTGCGGATTGTAATGCGGACGAGACGAGAGTAGAGAGCGTGCGGGGGTCGCTGCGGTACGAGATTTATCGGACGATGGCGCAGAATGCGGATTTGGAGTCGGTGGCGCGGAAGCGGAATCAAGACGGGGTTTGTTACGAAGAAGATGGGCGAGTGAAGGATTTTGCGGCGGCGTATGATCGGGCGAAAGATGATTCGGAGCGGGAGCAGGCGTTGCAGGGAATGAAGGTTTGTTCGGCGCTGCGGGTGATTCCGGATGCGTTGCCGGCGCGGAAGAATACGGAAGCGTTGATGGCGAGCTTGAACCAGTTGTTTATTCTGTCAGCGAAGGAGCCGGAGTCGATTGCGCCGCGGGATGATAATGTGGCGTCGGGTATTAAGGGGCTGGAGGTGATTCCGGTGAGCTTTAGGGCCGAGGGAAGCGATGCGGCGATTCTAGGGGTTTTGAACAATATAGAGCATTCGGTACGGGAGTTTGATATTACGTCGGCGACGATTGAGTGGACGACGGCAGGCTTGAGTTTGCGGGCGGATGCGGATGCGTATTATCTTGCGGATGCGGCGGCGTTGGAGGCGAAGGCGACCATTCGGGCGAATAGTAAGACGGGGACGGTTGTGAAAACAGAATTAGATGAGGAGATGAAGAAATGAAACAGTCAGATATTTTTACGATTATCTTAGTGGCTGGGATTGGGGTGATTGGGTCGTTCTTTGTGTGCAATAGTCTACTTGGCAGTCCGAAGGATGCGAAGGTGGAGTTTAAGGCGCTGAAGGAAGTGATTTCTGATGAATTGGTGGCGCCAGATCCGGAAGTGTTTAACAGTCTAGCGATTAATCCGACGATTGAGGTTTATGTGGGGGATTGTGAGGATTTGGATCAGAACGGAATTTTGGATGACACGGAGCTAGAGAGTTGCGGTCGGATCGAGGCGGCGCAAGAGGGGAATGAAGAAAATAGCGAGCAGGGCGGGGGTGGGACGCAGACAGGGGAATAGGTTGTGGCGTTATTGACAAAAGACGGTTTGCAGAAGGTAATTGAGCTGCTGATTAACGAGGGGCTGGTTGATGCGGACGATGTGGCGCGGGTGCAGGCGGAAGTTGAGCAGACGAAGCGGCCGTTGGTTGAGACGCTGACGGCGCAGGGAATTATTACGGATGATATGCTGGCGCATGCGACGGCGGTGGTGATGGGGGTGCCGTATGTGAATTTGAAGAACGTGGAAATGGATCAGGCGACGTTGGCGCTGCTGCCGCTAGAGGTGGCGGAGCGTTCGATGGTGGCGCCGATTGGTGAGAGTAATGGCCAGCTCGTGGTAGCGATGATTGATGTGGGGAATATCCAGTCGGTGGACTATCTTTCGACGTTTACGGGGAAGATGGTGCGGGCGGTGATGTCGTCGACGGACGGGATTCGGTCGGTTTTGAAGCAATATCGGGGTGACTTTACGGGGGTGGAGCAGGCGGTTAAAGTTACGAAGCAAGAAGTTGCGCAGGCACAGGCGAATAGTAATATTAAGACAATTACGCAGGATTCGCCGATTTCTAAGGCTTTGACGTCGATTTTGGAGTTTGCGGTGAAGTCGAAGGCATCGGATGTACATATTGAGCCGCTGGAGAATAGTTTGATCATTCGGTGCCGGATTGACGGGGTGCTCCGGAAAGTGATGGAGCTTCCGAAAGCGATTGAGCCGGCGCTGGTGTCGCGGATTAAGATTTTGTCGAATTTGAAGATTGATGAACACCGGATTCCGCAGGATGGGCAGTTTGCGGTGATGGTGAGCGGGACTGAGGTGGATTTGCGTATTGCGATTAGTCCGGTGGTTTGGGGGGAGCAGGTGGTGATTCGTCTGTTGGACAAGACGGGGACGAGTATGGAAATTGAGGGGATGGGGATGACGGGGCGAGCGCTGCGGACGGTTTTGCGGGGGATTGAGCGGCCGAATGGGATGATTTTGACTTCGGGGCCGACGGGGTCGGGGAAATCGACGACGCTGTATGCGCTGATTAAGAAGATTAAGTCGGAAAAGATTAATATTGTGACACTGGAGGACCCGGTTGAGTATAAGATGGACGGGGTGAACCAGATTCAGGTGAACGTGGATGCGGGACTGACGTTTGCGTCGGGGCTAAGGTCGATTTTGCGGCAGGATCCGGATGTGGTGATGGTAGGGGAGATTCGGGATTCGGAGACGGCGAATCTTGCGGTGCAGGCGTCGCTGACGGGGCATCTGGTGTTTTCTACGTTGCACACGAACTCGGCAGCGGGTATTTTGCCGCGGCTTCTCGATATGGGGATTGAGCCGTTTCTGTTGGCGTCGACGTTGAATACGGTGATTGGGCAGAGGCTGGTGCGGCGAGTGGCGGAGAAGCGGGCGTCGTATCAGAGTAATGAGATGGAGACGCAGGTGATAAATGATTTGCTAGGGGATTTGTTGCCGAAGGCGCCGGAGGAAGTGGCGTCGGTGAGTGAGGACCTCGGGTATCCGAATTTGCCGCTCTCGGGGCAGAGTTCGTATACGTTGGTGAAGGGGGTGGATGATCAGGCGACGCCGGGTGGATATTCGGGGCGGGCAGGGCTGTATGAGGCGATTGATGTGGACGATGATATTCAGAAGTTGATTATTTCGCATGCGACGTCGAGTGATATTATGAAGGTGGCGAAGGAGAAGGGGACGGTGACGATGAGGCAAGATGGGATGTTGAAGGCGTTGGCGGGGATTACGACGATCGAGGAGGTTAATAGAGTGGCGAGTGATTTGGCGTAATTACACTCCTCTAGATAACATTAGTTTTCTCAAGAACCATTCGACAGCCCGTCTTCACGGGTGTCTCATTCTGGTCGACCAGCTTGGTCGCCCTTTTATTCTTTCGAAAAACTAATGTTATCTAGAGGAGCCGATACACTTAAATCGCTCGCCACCCGATTAACCTCCTCAATATCGTTAATTAAAGGAAAAGTGGGGGGATTTTACCTCTGTTGGAGGAGGGTTGAACTTGTAAATGGTTTAATAGTTCGAAATATCTGAGGGATCACTTTTTGGAAAGTATGTAAAAAGTGATGGGTTTGGGAATATGGTGGCTTTGGGAAGCTTCTATGACAACAGAAGTAGTGATATGTGTAAAAATGGTAAGTTTGCGGAAAAGGGTGGTTTTCGAAAGTTTTTATGGTAAAATGAGAGTATGGATGAAAGTGGAATGAATCAGGGTATGGCGGGGCAGGGAGCTGGTATGCCTGGTGTAGAACAGCAGGCGATGCCGTCGGTGGGTGCGCCAGGAGCTGAGCAGGGGACTGCACAGACACCGAGTATGCAGGATGATGGAGCGGCGGGGGCGCAAGGTCGACAGGCTGCCGAGGCGACGTTGGGACAGCAGGCCGAGATGGCGTCGGGGCAAGGTGTAGCGGGCGCGACAGTACAGAGCCAGCCGGTTGATGAGCTGTCGGGGCAGCGAATGGCGGTGGCGCAGAGCCAGTCGGATCGGCAGGCGAAGCAGGCTTCGAGTGTGAAGATTGAGGCGTTGTTGGAAGAATGTATCAATCATAACGCAAGCGATTTGCATCTGCAGGTTGGGTTGCCGCCGATTTTGCGGGTGGATGGAGTTTTGCGGCCGTTGACGACGTATCCGATTCTGAGTGATGAAATGACGCAGCAACTGGTTTACTCGACGTTGGACGCGAATCAGAAGGTGATTTTGACGAAGGATAAGGAGTTTGACTACTCGTTTGCGTTTGGAGATTTGGGGCGGTTCCGGGTGAATGCGTTTTATGAGCGGGGGAGTTTGGCGGCGGCGTTTCGGTTGATTCCGAATAAGATTCCGAGTATTGATGATTTAGGATTGCCGGGGGTGGTGGCGACATTTGCGGAGCGACCGAATGGGCTGGTTCTAGTGACGGGGCCGACGGGTTCGGGAAAGTCGACGACTTTGGCAGCGTTGATTGATAAGATTAACACGGAAAAGTCAGTGCATATTATTACGATTGAGGATCCGATTGAGTTTACGCATCAGTCGAAGCGGTCGGTGGTGGCGCAGAGGGAAGTACATTATGATACTTATAGCTTTGCGGCGGCGTTAAGGTCGATTTTGCGTGAAGATCCGGACGTGGTTTTGATTGGTGAGATGCGGGACCTCGAGACGATTCAGGCGGCGATTACGGTGGCGGAGACGGGGCATTTGGTGTTCGCGACGCTACATACGAACTCGGCGGCGCAGTCGATTGACCGTATTATTGATGTCTTTCCGGCGCATCAGCAGCCACAGATTCGAGCGCAGTTGGCGAATATTTTGGTGGGGATTTGTTCGCAGAGGCTGGTGCAGGCGTTGGACGGCGGTCGGATTGCGGTGACGGAGATTTTGGTGACGAATTCGGCGGTGCGAAGTATTATTCGTGAGGGGAAGACGCATCAGCTAGATATGACGATTCAGACGGGGATGAGCCAAGGGATGCAGACGATGGATCGGGAATTGGCGCGGATGGTGAAAGCGGGGATTATCTCGTATGATGCGGCACATGAAGTGGCGGTGGATGTACAGGAATTTGAGCGATTAGCAAGAGGGTAGGATGCGAAGGTTTAATTATAAGGCGAAGGATCGGAAGACGGGGCGGGTCGTTAGCGGTAGTGTTCAGGCGGAGAATGAGCAGGCGGCGGGGAAGATTCTGATTGATCAGGGCTATACGCCGCAGAAGGTGACGGAAGAGGGGGAAGGGTTTTTCGCGAGGTTTAACCAGAAGGTAACTACGAAAGACAGGATTACGTTTACGCGGCAGTTTGCGACGCTGATTGCGGCGGGGTTGCCGCTTTCGAATAGCTTGCAGATGATTGCGGAACAGACGGAAAATAAAGCGACGCGGACGCTGGTTGAGGATATTTTAGCGCAGGTTGAGGCGGGGAAGAGCTTGCACGATGCGTTTGCGAAACATCCGGAAGTGTTTAATAAGGTGTATCTTTCGCTGATTGCGGCGGGGGAGGCTTCGGGGACGCTGGATGTGTCGTTGCAGCGGCTAGCGGAGCAGCAGGAAAAAGATGCGAACATGATTTCGAAGATTCGGGGGGCGATGACGTATCCGGCGATTGTGTTGGCGGTGATTATTGTGGTGATTATCTTCTTGATGGTGCAGGTGGTGCCGCAAGTGGAGAATCTGTATCGGGATCTCGGGGAGCCGCTGCCGGGGTTGACGCAGTTTATGGTGTATGTGTCGAATTTCTTTGTGCATTTTTGGTGGCTGATTTTGGTGATTTTGGGGATTGTGGTGTGGGTGTTTATGCAGTGGAAGCGGACGGAGATGGGAACGAGATGGGTGGCGAAGTTTAAGTTGCATGTGCCGATATTTAAGGGGTTGTTCTTGAGGCTGTACAATGCGCGGTTTGCGCGGACGGCGCAGATGTTGCTGTCGGCGGGGGTGCCGATGTTGGAGGCGATGAAGATTGCGGGGGAGGCGATGAATAATGTGATTCTCGAGGAGCAGATTGCGGAGGCGGCGACGATGGTGCGGAGCGGTAAGCCGCTGAGTGTATCGCTGAAGGGGCGGGAGTATATTTTGCCGCTGATTCCGCAGATGGCGGCGACGGGTGAGCAGTCGGGGAAGATTGATGAAATGCTGGGGAAGGCAGCGCAGGTTTATGAGGATGAACTAGATGAGCGGCTGGCGGCGATTAGTACGATGATTGAGCCGATTTTGATGGTGATGTTGGCGCTGGTGGCGGGCTTTATCGTGATGGCGATTTTGTTCCCGATTTATAGTTTGGTGAGTAAGATTGGTGCGGGATAAAATAAGCATAGCGGAAAAACTGTGTTATAATAAGCGTAATTATAATAAAGAAAGGATATAAAAATGGCGAAAGCGAAGGCGGGGGCGAGGTCGATGAAGGGGAAAGTTGATGAAGGGTCGCTGGGCGGCTTTACGATTATTGAGGTCGTGCTCGTGCTGGCGATTGCGGGTTTGATCTTCTTGATGGTGTTTATTGCGTTGCCGGCATTGCAGAGGAGCCAGCGTGATACGCAGCGGCGTGATGATCTCGCGCGGGTGACGGATGCGATTACGCAGTATCAGACGAATAATAATGGGAGGTTGCCGACGGTGAGTTCTTATGCTTCCGTGCAACCTGGTGATGATGGAAATGTACCTGCGGTCGAGAGCTGTGGCGAGACGGGCGGCGCGGCGTGTAGATTGATTAAGGATTATTTGAATAGTGTTAATGCGGCACATAATGAGTTTGTAGATCCAGATGGTCCAAGCTATGGGATTGAAGTGCAGAAGTGGAGCGGTACTAGCCCGGACCCAGATTATAATGAGCACATGATTTATATTGTGACTGGTGCAGCTTGTAATGGTGAGGAAGCGGTGAAGTCGAATAACGCTCGTGATTATGCAGTGATGTATCGGCTTGAAGGGTCGGGTGTTTACTGTCAAGATAACGGTGGTGGGGCGGCTGGGACGTCGGGGAGCTAGTCGAAAGGTACTTTAGGGAGAAGGCGCGGTGGGGCGCCTTTTTTGTTGATTCGGGCTAGAATTGGCTATTTTCGTTTCTCGAAGTCTCACTCGTTAGGAAGACGCGTAATCAGATTTTTCCCTTCGGGAAAATCTTCCCGCGAGCGTTTTCTCGGAAAAGAAAGTAAAACTTTCTTTTCTCTCAAAAACTACGCGGTTCGACTTCTCGATTTCGAAACTAGCTCAATTCTAGCTCCGAATCACGTTCTGTTCGCGGGGAGGTTATGTTTTTGTGGGGTTGTGAAAAGTTGAATGGTTATGCTATGATAGAAGTATGGATGAAGTGGCGTTTTTAGATGCATTGATTTTAGTGATGATGTTTATGCTGGGGGCGATTTTGGGGTCGTTTGCGTGTTGTCAGGCGTGGCGGTGGCGGTATAAGGTGCATAGTAAGAAGGATTTGGGGCAGTGGTCGGTTTGTTTGCATTGTAAAAAGCGAATTAAGTGGTATGATAATATTCCGATTGTGTCGTGGTTGGTGCTCCGGGGGAAGTGCCGGAATTGTCATAAGAAGATTGGGGTGGCGGATTTTGTTTCTGAGATTAGTATGGCGGTGACGTTTTTGATGCTGTCGTGGGCGTATTTGTTGCCGATTGTGAATAACTGGGAGGTTCTGACGCAGAGGCCGGAGTTTCTAGTGACGCAGCTGGCTGTGTTTATTATGACGTTGGTGATGTTGGTAGTGCTGATTGTGCTGGCGCTGTATGATGCGAAGTGGGGAGAGTTGCCGGTGGTGTTGTTGATTTTGGCGGTGATTATGGGACTGATTGTGTTTGTGCTGAAGATGTACGACATCTCTTTGGGCAAGGGGGATGTTGGGATGGGGATTTTGAATGCGCTGGCGGGGGTGGGGATTTTGTCGGGGACGTGTTATTTGATTTATAAGGTGTCGAAGGAGAAGCTGATGGGGGGAGGGGATTGGATTTTGGCGTTGGCGTTGGCGTTGGCGTTGGCGGATTGGTGGCTGGCGTTGTGGACGATTTTCTTGGCGAATTTGCTGGGGGATATGATTGCGCTGCCGGGGGCGATTAAGACGGGGAATTCGAAGGTGCATTTTGGGCCATTCTTAGTAGGAGCGTTTGTTATAGTGTTGGTTTTGGGGAATTGTTTACCATTACTACTCAATGCTATGTAGCATTGAGTAGTAATGGTAAGAAGGGCCTTTGTTTATAATACCTTATTACTGCGTTAGAAGCTGCAATGCTCAGTCGACGCACTGGAAGTGCGCCTCCTTCCGCGTTTCGCTTCCGCCTTGTACTAAGGCATTCTAAACAAAGGGTTCTCACATTGGAAGGTGCGGGATTGTGGCGCTTCTGCCTTGTACTAAGGCATTTCTCACATTGGGAGGCGCGAGATTGTGGTGCTCGTCTTTGCCTTGCACTAGAGTACTCTAAACAAAGGGTTCTCGCATTGAAAGGTGTAGAGCTCAGTCTCTGTTATTCGGTGTCGGAGTGGAATTCTTCGTGGACCTTCTTGAGGTGTTGGTCGGTGACGTGGGTGTAGATTTGGGTGGTGGAGATGTCGGCGTGGCCGAGCATGGATTGGACGGAGCGGATGTCGGCGCCGTTCATGAGGAGGTCGGTGGCGAAGCTGTGGCGGAGGGTGTGGGGGGAGACGTGTTTGGTGATGCCGGCGAGTTTGGCGTATTTTTGGACGATGCGTTCGATGGAGCGAGCGGTGAGGCGGCGGTAGTTGCCGCTAGTGTCGACTTCTTGGAGGTTGCGGCTGTTGTTAAGGAAAAGCGGGGCGAGGGAATCGGTGCGGGTGTCGAGGTAGTTGCTGATATGCTCGGCGGCGGCGGGGGAGATGAAGACGGGACGGTCCTTTTGGCCCTTACCGCGGACGATGAATTCGCGGCGTTCGAGGTTGATGGAGTCGCGGTTGAGCTTGACAAGTTCGGAAACACGTAGCCCGCCAGAAAATAAAAGTTCAATAATTGCACGGTCGCGGAGGCCAGTTTCGGTGGAAGTGTCGATGGCGTCGACGAGGGATTCGATTTCGTCGTAGTGGAGGAAGGTGACTTGTTTGCGGACGATGCGGGGGAGCTCGACGAGGGAAGGGTCGAGGGATTCAATACCGCGTTTTGCGAGGTATTTAAGGAAGCCGCGGAGGGCGATGAGGTGGTAGGATTGGGTGATGGCCTGGAGATTTTCGCCGTAGCGGTCTTCTTCGCGATTGAGTTGGAGGCGGTATTTGCGGAGGAGTTCTTGGGTAATGTCGGCGGGGCGGAGTTCGTCGTTTTTGCCGGAGATTTCGCCGGCGATAGCAAGGAAGCGGCAGAGGTAGCGCTCGTAGTTTTCGGCGGTTTTGCGCGAGCGGCCGCGTTCGACTTCGAGATGTTCGACGAAGTCGTTGATAAGTTCGGAGATGTAGGGCTGGGGGGTAGACATAAGTATATTGTAGCATATTGGGCGGAAAATGGGTGAGCGGCAACGTTGACATTTATGAGAAGTTGATGTAAGATGGGGTCATAATCTTTTAGTTAGTTACCGTTGCTTCTTGGCGACGGTAATTTCCACTGTATACTCAAGGCGAAAACGCCCTAAGTGTATAGCTGTAACTACTTTCATACGACCTTCCAATCTCCCGACCCGACAAAAGTTAGTAAAGCCAAGAGGTTGCCGTCCACCTGTATTCAGAGTAGCACAAAATGAAAAATTTTAGCAAGCACTAGCATGATGTTTTTGGAAAAAAGTATTCTTTGTGCGGGGCGGCAGCATTGATCCAGGCGTTAGTACTAAGTTTTGGAACGCTGGTCGGATCGGCTATTGCTGGTCCTCTCGAGCCACCTCTAGTACTAGCTACGCCTACTACTTCAACTTTTGGGATAGCGGTGTTAATCCGTCCAACAATACCGATCGCTATCGCGGCTTTTCTCTTCGCTGCCTAATCCCTACCACCTAGTCCTAAGCTAGGGAGGAAGGAGAAGAGTGGGTTTGAGTGGGTGTGGGGGTGTTAATATATTATGAAAATGGGAAAAGTCAAGGGTTATGCAAACTTGGAATTTGTAGTATGATGGTGGTGTAACACAATTTGCAATTATTTAGCGGACTGGTTTGTTTTCGTATTTTCGGAACGAGTTGTTTCGTAGAGTAAGTCGGCACCGTAAGGTCCAATTTTGCTGCGATTCAACTTTGAGTCCGTTAAGCAGATTGTGTTACACCCTTGCGGTGTCGATTTTTGTTAATAAGCGTGCTTCGTTTGGGTGTTACTAACAATCAAAAGGAGGGCTTATGGGGAAGCGGAATAGAAACTTTAAATTGGCGGCGGCTGGTGCGTTGCTTTGCGCAAATGCTTGTATTAGTATAGGTTTAGCGGTTCCGGTTAACGCGGCGAATGGTTGGGATATTGATTTGAACGCTGGTGGCGATGAGGCTGAGGCTTCGTCAGTGACAATATCTTTAGGTACGGAAACTAGTAGCGTGACCTTGAACGCGAAAAATCCGAGTAAGCTTCAGGGGATGATTAAGAAGACGGCGAATGTGACGATTGGAGCGACGGACGGATATACGATAAAGGTAAGCGGAAATCCGAACCTGACTAGCGGAGGGAATACTATTCAGGGGGTTTCAAGCGTGACAACTTTGAACCAGATGAGTAATCGGTGGGGGTGGTATTATGTTGATGGTAATACGAATTGTAGTGAGTCAGCGAGCTATAAGGGAATGTCGAGCGCTGGGGAAACGGTTGGGAGTGGGGAATTGGTGTCGACTACAACGAAAACGATTACGATGTGTTTTGGGGCGAAAATCGATGCGTCGCAACCGGGAGGGAATTACTCGAATACGGTAGTGATTTCTGCGGTGGCGCAGCCGAAGACGATTGCGACTTTTGGCGGAATTACAACGATGCAGGAGATGACGGCAGATATTTGTAAGGCGGCGAGTGAGAATGATACGGCGTATCTTCGGGATGTGCGAGATAATAAGAGTTACTGGGTGACGAAATTGAAGGATGGGAATTGTTGGATGAGTCAGAACTTGGACTTTAACATCTCAACCTCGAATGTTACGACGGCGACATCTGACGTTACAAGTAACTGGACTTCAAGTAGTACCTATCCGGCAAGGGCTACAGTGACGTCGGTTACTACTGGGAGTACAAGCAATACAGGCACGTATTCTTGGGATCTTGGTAACTATGTGGTTATTAACCCGACTGCGACGACGGAGTGTTCTAGTAATAATACCGGATTGAGTGCTTGTTCTGGGCAGTTCGTGGCGGTAGGGAACAGGACTCCGAGTACAGATCCGAACTTCTACCAAAAGAATGGCGCAGCTTATACAGCTACCGAATATGATACGCACTACCTCGCCGGGAACTACTACCAATGGAATGCGGCAACTGCGGGGACTGGAGGCACGTTGGGAGATGATAAGCAAATTGGAAGCTACCATCGGATGGCTTCTACTACTTGTTGCGTTCGTATGGGGTAAATAGTAGTCTCACTGGTACTAGTAATGGTAATGCTTATAATATTGCTCTTAGTCCGTTGTTCTTTGTGCGGGGTGGATATGTTTCTTCAGGTTTCCATCTCGACGTTGCTGGCTTGGGTGGATACTTATGGACATCCAGAACCGATTCTAACGCTTTCTATGCTTACCGTTTCTACTTTACCGATAGTGGCGTCGTTCTGTCTAGGACTGTCGAACGCCAATACGGCCATTCTCTTCGTTGCTTCGTTCCGACTACTTAAATTTTGGCAATTAAACGATAAAGGCGCCTTTTCTACCTCTGTTAAAATAAGGTTGAACTTGTAAAGCGTTTACAAGTTCAACTAGAAATCTTGTTTCCTGCCTACCCTTCTGGGTCGTTGCCCTCCGTTTTTGAAGTTTGCTACTTTCGAAAGCATTAACGGCCTAGAGGGGTGGGCGGGAGAAAAGTGATATTTGGCGGGATTTGAGGGTTGTGGTATAATGTGGGTGTGGCTTGGTAGCTCAATTGGATAGAGCAGCTCCGTCCTAAGGAGAAGGTTGTGGGTTCGACTCCCGCCCGAGTCACCAAATTCGGGCCAAGATTGGCTCTTTTATTTTGTTCGGTGTTTACGGGCGTGGATTTTGTCTTTTAATGGTGTTGCATGGTATAATTTCAGTATGAATGAGGAAATAAGGGTCTATATTGATGAAACTCATCACTTGAAGTCTAATGAAAGTCCAATGGTGCTGGGTGGTTTGTGGGGAGCTGACAGTAGCATAAAGGCCTTTGGTCGTAAGGTGAAGGTTTTAAGAGTTCGTCATAACATCCCCACTAATCGTGAGCTTAAATGGACGAAAGTTAGCCCAGCAAAGATTCAGTATTATTTGGATGTGTTAAAACTTTTCCTAGAAGAAGATGGGGTAAATTATCGTGCGGTTGTGATTGACAAGGAATTGATTGACAATAGGACTTTCCGGCAAACTGATGATGATTTTTATTATAAAATGCAGTATCAGGTGGTTCGTCACATTGCGGAACGGCATATGGGGGAATTTCGGCTATTTTTTGATTATAAGGATACTTGGTCGAATTATAGGTGCCGTATGACTGCTGATTTTTTGAATAAAACACGGCAGCTTTCAAAAAGTAGAAACGCTATAGGTGATCACTTTTCGTCTCAGGTCGTACAGTCTTATGAATCGATTCCGTTGCAGGTTGTGGATTTGTTGAATGGTTTGGTTGCGTTTGCTAATTCTCCTAGGTCGAAGAGGTCGTCGAAAGCTAAGAAAAGAATGGTCGAAGAGTTTAGAAGGTTAGCCCCAGTGAAGATAGATGAAAGTACGGCTTGTGCTGCTGATAAGGTGAATATTTTATTTTGGAAACCAAAAGGACAGAAATGACTCCAGAGTGGCTACCCGAGATTCTAACGTTTAATGGTGCTTCGATTGAGGAGGATTATCGGAAATTGTATGCTGTTTTTAAGAGAGATTTTATAGACAGTCCGCCGTTGTTTGAAGGGCGGCCAGTGTTGTTTGAGCGAGCGCCAGATAGGCAAGACGATAGGTATCCGCATGGTTTCATACATTTGATTACGCATAATGTTGACGGGCAACGGTTTATTGAATACGAGCGAGCCTGTAGGCTACCTTGGGTAAAGGCTGTAATAGAACAGCGTCAACGTCCAGAGATTTCGGTTTTTGCTGCCAGACAGGCGACAAAGAATTATGGAGTAGTGCTAAACTACTATTTGTGGCTGGAACAGTTTAGTTTTGTAGTGATTTTAAGAGACATAAAACGTGGTGGGTGTGCGGGGAGGATAATTATAACGGCTTACAATACTGATAAGTATTCCAATAAGAAGTTGGTAAGCTTAAGGGAAAGATTTAAAAGGTAGGAGACGCCCATGGGGCGTCTCCTATAACTAATCATACAACGTGGTATGTCAGTGGTTTTATTGTAGCATACTTTTGTTATTTTTACAACATTTTTAGATTCTTGACGCAAGTTACCCCTGGAGCCTGTTGTAAAAAATACAACACTTGGCTCTTGACAAAGGGCGAAAGTGGAAATTGCGCGTCGAAACTCCCGCAAGACAGAGATTTCGTGGTGCGCTGTGTGCCGTTTGTGGGGTACAATGTACCCACAATGTGTGTCGTGGCGCCATGATATGACACCGCGAGCTAGGTCGGTTGGGCTAGCGGGTGTATTTTTCGTTGAGGTCGGAGTAGTCGTAGAGCTCCTCGGGTTTGAACCAGAGGGCGATTTCTTTCTTGGCCTCTTCTTTGTTGCCGCTGGCGTGGATGAGGTTCGGGACGCCCATGCCCTTGGCGTCGGAATAGCCGAAGCTCATGTGGGCGTAGTCGCCGCGAATGGTGCCCATTTCGGCGGATTTTGGTTCGGTTGGGCCGACGATTTTGCGGACAAGCGGGACGGCTTCGACGCCTTCGAGGCACATGGCGATAACCGGTCCGGTCATCATGTAGCTAAGATTATAGCGGAAAGCTTGTTCGCCGCGACGGGTAATCATCTGGCCGATGTCTTCGTAGTGCGAACGGTACTGATCTTCGTCAGGCATGACCATTTTCATACCAACGATTTTCAATCCGACGCGCTCAAACCGTGTAATAATTTCGCCGACGATGCCGCGTTGGACGGCGTCGGGCTTTAGAACCACCAGACTCCTTTCAACCAAATCAACTTCCTTACCCATCATAACTCCTTTCTGTTGAATTCTTCTGCGTCAGATCCTGCGCTGCTCCCTCGACGTACCTTTAAGTACGCCTCGGTCCGCTGCTCGCTTCTTCCTTGAATAATCCTAACAGAAAGAAGTTCTGAACGCGATACGGCTTAACTCCGTTTTAGCTATTATAGCATATTGCGGGGAAAAGTGGGGAAATATGGTATAATGGGGGTATGGCGAAAGCAGAGTTTGAGGGGCAGCGCGAGGGGGAGCGGGTTGAGCTAGTGGTGCGAGAGAAGATTTCGACGGCTTGGCGGGGGCTGGCGTGGCTGGTTTTGTGGACGGGGATTGGGTATGTGCCGATGTTGCTGATGAAGGTTGGCTATGGACCGATGCAGGTGGAGAATGGGGAACAAGTGTGGTTCTATGTGTGGTTGGGGTGTTTGGGGGTGGGGGTGATTTGCGCTTTGTGGGCGTATATGAAGTGGTATTTTTCGTATTTTTTGATTACGAATCAACGGATTCGGCGGGTGGTACAGAAGGGGCTGTTTCGGAAGGAAGTGGTGGATTTGGGGCTGGACAAAGTGCAGGGAATCAGGTATAAATCAGGGATGTTCGGCGGAAGGGTGGTGCTGAAGACGCAGGCGGGAGTGATGGTGATGAAAAAGATAAGGGATCCGGAAAGAGTGTATAATATATTGCAAGATTTAATGAGTGAGGTGGAAAATGAGCATGTTTAAACAAAAGCCAAAAACGGAGCGGGAGAAGGTCGAGGAGCGGCGCGATGAGGTGCTGGCGCGGGGTCGGAAGTTTAAGTATCCGATGCAGTATGCGAAGCATAAGCTGATTATTAATACGATTGTGGTGGCGGTGGTGGCGCTGATTTTGATGGTGGCTGCGGGGTGGGCGATGCTGTATAAATTACAGGATACGGGGGATATGACTTATCGGATTACGCAGGTGATTCCGGTGCCGGTGGCAGAGGTGGAGGGGGAGAAGGTGCGGTACAGCGATTATTTGATGATTTATCGGAGTAATCTGATTACGGCGGAGCAGCAGGGAGGGAAGCTGGGGGATAGCGAGGATGCGAAGCTGGTGCGGGAGGGGTATAAGCAGGCGGCGCTGGATATGGCGGTGGAATATACTTATGCTTTGAAGCTGGGGAGGGAATTGGGGCTGACGGTGACGGAGCAGGAAATTGATACGGCGTTTGAGGAACATCGGAAAGTGGGTGGGGTGGACCGGAGCGAGGAAGGGTTTTTGAAGATTTTGCGGGATAATTTTGGGATGAACAAGACGGAGTATCGGCGGATGTTGTATTTGTCGTTGATGCGGGCGAAAGTGACGCAAGAGGTGGACGAGCCGGCGACGGAGCTGGCGGATCGGGTGCAGCAGCTATTGACGGAGAAGGATAATGATTTTGCGGCGGTGGCGGAAGAGATGGGGGAGTCGGTGGAGCATGAGGAAACGGGGCGGCTGGTGGATAATATGAACGTGGACGGTGGACGGTCGGCGAAGGCGATGACTATGGAAAAAGGGCAGGTGAGTGAGCGGTTTTTGTCGAGTAACGGGGATGGGTTCTATTTTGTGAAGTTGAATGATAAGACGGATTCGGAGGTGAATTATTCGTCGTTGAAGATTAGGTTTACGAAGTTTGAGGAGATGGTGGCGGAGTTGTATGAGAATGATGAGGTGAAGGTTTATATTAAGATTGGGAATGAGGAGTCGGATGCGTCGGATTCGGAGTAGTTTGGATAGAGTGGGAATAGTGGTATAATAAAAGCAAAGCTAATGAACCTATGGAGCGAGAATGAGTGATTTAGAAAGAGATATCAACAAGGCCCGCATAGAACGTGGGACTCGTACGGAATATAGTGCCGCTTCGCTTGAAAAAATTAGACGTAAAGCTGCTAAAATTTACCAAGAATACGAAAAAGAAATGGAACAACGCGCTATACAGGAGATAGCCAGTGACCACAAACATCATCTATACTCCTAACCTTCTAGATACAATCAGTGGCGCATCTATTGTCATCGATACTTGTGTAATTATTCATGCTCTTAAAATCGCCAATTTAGACAGATTTTTGCGAGAACTCCTAGGACGGGATTGTACATTTTTGTCCGTTCCTGCAGTTAAAAACGAATTCTTAACTGCTGGTGATACTATTCAGAGATACAATGAACTTAATGAATATCTAGAATCGCTTCAGTTAGTGTTTTTACCGCTTGATGTTGAATACAGATTAAATAAAGAAGGCTGTAGTTTCAATATAGCCTTAAGGCGAAGCAGAATTAGGAATCCAAGTTTTGTAGATCGGTTAGTTTTATCCATACCGTACTTATATCGTAGGTCTCCAGAAAAAATCTACATCATGACGGCTAATCACCAGGATGTGCCTAAAGAATTTTTTGATAGAATAGGATTTATCAGTATAGATAATGGATCTGATTTTGTGCAAATAGGTTTGTACGAATTTAATGATAATAACTTTGATAAAATAACTAAAAAGAAATAGTTAAAAACGAGTTGAAGATGTTACTAGAGGTGATTCTGTAAACTTTTTCTTTACTCGCTATCCTTGCCAGTTCTAACCCAGTCACGATGCGATACCTGTTACCCCTTCAGAAAAATAAATAAGACTCTCTGAGCCTTTTTCATTTTTCTGGTGCGGGTATGGGGAGTCGGACCCCAATCTCATCCTTGGGAAGGATACATAATAGCCGCTATACGATACCCGCGACGATTTTATTATAGCAGGTGTGAGGGGGTTTTGGAAGGGGGTATTTTGGGAATCTAGGGGAAGTGAGGATATTTGCGTTTGCGTTGGTTGACAAAAGTGTAGCTTTGTAATAAGATACAAACATTGGCTCGCTGCTGAGCGTGCAAAAAGTTCTTTAAGGAGGGTGTAGTAATGATTGATGTTAAGAAAACCCTGATGGAATCCCTGAAAGATGGTGGTCGCTGCCGCCTGGTATTGTATCATCCTGGCCGCCAGACTGAACGAGATCTCAATTTCTGCCTTGAGCCTAATGAATCTCTGGATCCCGACATTGTTTGCCAGATCTTTGATCAGATTCGTGGCTATGAGGTGCAAGAGGCTTATGTTAATGACCGCCGCGTTTGGTTTGGCAACAGGGCTGCAAAAATAATCTGCATTGATCACGATCGCGTTAAAAGTTCCTTCTAACATCTCTGCCGTCAGCAAGTCTGGCGGCTTCTTCTTGCATTTTTACTCATTTTGTGGTAGCGGTAGTATTGACAAAAATGGGGAAGTGTGATACAATGGAGGTATGGGGGCTAGCCAAAGGGCTTCCGTTGGGAGGTTTTTGGTAGTTCTTTAAGATTGTGGAGAAACAGAGGCGAAGGACATTTTCGCCAAGTAGGATAGTATTGTTGTGGTCGAGAGATGTGGTGGGATGTTTTTGCCCTTTATGCTTAGAAAGGATTTGCGGGATTGGGAAGTTTGTGGGTGGAGCTCGAAGATTTGTAAGCATGGAGGGCAAAAAGATTTGCCACATTTTAAAGGGGGAACTATTTATGAAAAGCTTGACAAATACGGTTTATTGCCGCGAGTCGGATGTTTTGATGCAGCGACAAGAGACGGAAGTGCTGCTGGGTGTGATCAAAGCGGCACTGAACAGCATGGCGCCGAATGCAGTGAGAGCTGCGTTCCTGCTGGATGGGCAGGAGTTTGGCGAGGAGGCGAAATGCATCTTCGAGTCTGAGATGATCGAAGATGGCCATTCGGAGCATTTGTTCTACTATGATGGTAGAACTTTGATGCAACTGGCGAAGGAGTCAATCGACGAGATCCTGGCGATGCCAGAAGAGTCGAAGTTCATCGAAGGAAATGGCGGTCAAAGTTGGCTACAGACAGTGGTGAGGTCCTTGGATGACGTCGTGTCTGGCATCTGGAGCAAGGGTAAGCTGCTTGCGCTGGTGCTGAATACGTCGCAAGGGCGATTCGTGGCGAGCTGCCATTTGGCGGATCGTTACGGGAAGCTTGATCCGGAGCGAGCGCAGGCGATCCTGCTGGCGGTGGCACGAGCGATTTTGGAGTTGCGGCCGGAAGATGGCGTGTTGCAGGCGTTTCAGATGAGCCTGCGGCAGGCGTTGCATGAAGCCGAGAACCGGCGTGATAGCCCGACGCGGGCGGCGCTGGTTCTGGTCGAAGGGATGTTTGGCCGGGATCAAAATGTGTACCAGGCGATTAGTGCTTGGCGCGAAAATACTGTTTCGAAATAATCATGGATTCCGCCGGGCCTAAGGGCTCGGCGGTTTTGCGTTTCGCAAGATGGAGATAGAGTTGCAGGCTAGAGGCTAGGGGTCGGGGCGGAGGGGTTGTCGCTCGGGGAAGGCTGATTGTTTGTGTCGGATTTGGGTTTGATGAAGACGATGAATTTGCTGAGGAGGTAGTTGAGGACGATGACGACGACTTGGCTGAAGATTTTGATGAGTTTGTCGTCGAGGCTGAGGAGGGTGACGAAAATGAACATGATGGCCATGTCAACGAGGAGGGTGAAGAGGCGGCTGGCGATGAATTTGAAGAATTCGCTGGTGGCGTGGTGGTCTTTGACTTGGAAGACGTAGCTGCGGTTGGTGAAGTAGGCGAAGAGGACGGAGATGATCCAGGAGATGATGTTGGCGAGTTGGAGCTCAAAGGGGTCGGCGGGGTCGAGGATGGTGAAGACAAGGCCGTAGTAGGTGATAAGGCTGATGATGGTAGTGAGGACGCCGATGATGAGGTAGCGGATGATTTCGCCGTATTTAGAGTAGAGCGTGCGAAGAGTAGAGAAGAGGCTGGTCGAGGAGGGTGTCACGGGGTCGGAGGAAGGTTTCGGGGAGGATTCTGGGGATGATTCCAGGGATGATTTTGCGGAAGAAGGGCTAGGCATGGCGGTCCTTTGAGGAAGGTTTTACAGAGGCGGACTGTGGAGAGAGGGGGTAGTAGGGGATTTGTTGGCAGATGTGGGGAGGGAGATTGGAGTCTTTGATGATGTAGTGGGGGCGGCGTTTGGTCTCGAGATAGGTTTTAGCGAGGTATTCGCCGATAATGCCGAGGAAGAGGAGCTGAATACCGCTGACGAACATAATAATACAGACGAGGCTAGGCCAGCCGGAAACGGGATCGCCGAAGATGAGGGTTTTGCAGATGATGACGACGATGATGATGAAAGCGATGAGGCAGAAGAGGATGCCGAAGAAGGCGGAGAGAGTGAGCGGGATAGTGGAAAAGGCGACGATGCCTTCGATGGCGTATTTGAAGAGTTTCCAGAAGGACCAGTGGGTCTCGCCGGCGGCGCGTTCGATGTTTTTGAATTCGAACCATTTGGTCTTAAAGCCGACGAAGCTCCAGAGGCCTTTCGAGTAGCGGTTGTATTCGTGGCATTCGAGGATGGCGTCGATCATTTGGCGGGTCATGAGGCGGTAATCGCGGGCGCCGTCGACCATTTCGACTTTGCTCATTTTGTTAATGAGTTTATAGAAAATACGGGCGCAGAAGCTGCGGATCGGGGGTTCGCCTTTACGGCTGACGCGGCGAGTGGCCGTGGAGTCGTAGTCGGGGTTTTGTTCGAGAAAATCGAGCATTTCGGGGAGGAGGGCAGGTGGGTCCTGAAGGTCGGCGTCCATGACAGCGACGTAATCGCCGGTGGCGTGTTCGAGGCCAGCGAGGAGGGCGGCTTCTTTACCGAAATTGCGCGAGAAAGAGATGTAGCGGACGCGGCGATCGCCTTTTGCGAAATCTTTGATGATTTTGAGGGTGTCGTCTTTGCTGCCGTCGTTGACGAAGAGAAGTTCGAACTGGTAAGGGGAGAGGGAGGCGAGAGTTCGGGAAATTTCGCGGTAGAAAAGTGGCAAAACGGGGGCTTCGTTGTAACATGGGATAATAATGCTGACCTTCTTCATGGTTTGATTATAGCATAGGAAGCGAAGTTAGGGTATAATGGATGTATGAAGTTTGGGAAATGGGGAAAGACGTGGAGTCGGCTGAGTAAGAAGATGCGGGTTGCGGTGGCGGTGGTGATGGCGCTGACGACGGGGTTTATGGTGGCGTTTGAGACGCAGAAACAGGGGTTTCATGAGGATGAGGCATATACGATTACGTCGTCGGTGTCGCCGGTGTGGCAGGGGATTATGACGACGTCGAATGAGAATGGCGTGCCGATTGTGAAGACGAAGGGGGAGTATGAGGATTATGTATATTTTCGGCATTTTGATCCGGTGATGGTGTACGTGAATCAGGCGAGTGATGTGCATCCGCCGATGTATTATCTGTTGTTTCATGGGCTAGCGGCGGTGTTTCGGGAATGGACTTTTCAGATTGCGTTTGTGATTAATTTGGTGTTTTTTTTGATGATGGAGTGGGTGGTGGTGAAGATTTGTGTGTTGTTGAAGCGGCCACGGGCGATAATTCCGGCGTTGATTTTGCTGGGATTTTCGATTTTGGGGATAAATATGGTGACGTTCCAGAGAATGTATGCGATGATGACGTTCTTTGTGGTGTTGACGTTGTATTATAATCTGAAGATTTGGCGGCAGCATTTCGAGATGAAGAAGGGGG
Source organism: uncultured Candidatus Saccharibacteria bacterium (assembly GCA_964442535.1). Classification (GTDB taxonomy): domain Bacteria; phylum Patescibacteriota; class Saccharimonadia; order Saccharimonadales; family Saccharimonadaceae; genus Nanosyncoccus. Next base: position 40,154 of record CAYTZL010000005.1, read on the forward strand.
ATAAGATTGGGCTGGCGGTGAGTATTGTGTTGGGATTTTTGACACAATATTATTATGTGTTTTATTTGGTGGTGACGTTTGCGATGATGGTGGTGATGATGTGGCGGGCGAAGAAGAAAGAGAGTTTGAAGACGTATGTGGGGATTCATGTGGGGATGGGGGTGCTGGGAGTGCTGCTTTATCCGGCGAGTTTGTGGCATATTTTTGCGAGCTATCGGGGAGTGGGGGCGATGGCGACGGCGGGGCAGAATTTGGGGGAGAAAATGTGGACGTGGCTGGGGATAATGCAGGCGAATGTGTATTTGCCGGTGGTGATGATTTTGGGGGTGATTGGGTTTTTGATTTGGAAAGCGCGAACGGGGAAGGTGGGGAATTGGGGGATTTTGATTGTGCCGGAGCTGGTGTATTTGCTGATTGTGATGGTGGTGTCGCCGTATACGGATATTCGGTATTTGATGCCGGGGCTGACGGTGCTGGTGGTGGCGTCGGTGTTGGTGGTGAGTGAATGGTTGAAGCAGGGGGTGATGATCGGGGGAACGGTGGTGATGGTGGTTGTGGGGGCGCTACTGTTTAGGCCGAGTTTTCTATATGTGGATTATCGGGTGATGATTGAGGCGGCGGAGGAGAACTCGGAAAAGACAATGATTTATGTGACGGATAATAATTTTACGTTTGTGAAGAATTTGCCGGAGTATGTGCGGTATGAGAAAACGGTGGTGGTGAAGGATAATTATGATGAGATTGAGAAGTTGGATTTAGAGGAGGGGGAATATGTGGTGCGGATGGATGCGTATATGGATAAGGAGGGGATTTTGAAAAAGCTGGAGGAGCGGGGAATGGAAATAGGGGAAGAGATAAAAGCGGGAGAAGGGTTGTTGATTTTTGGGAAAGTGTGATAAAATTATAGCATAAGTAATGTCGGCGCGGGGCGTCGGTAAAATTAGGAGGCAAAATGGCAACGACCAAGAAGACTGCGTCGAGTGCAACAAAAGCAAAGACAAGTTCGGGTGCGAAGGCGCGGAAAACGAGTTCGCGACAGGGAAGCTCGCGGCAATCAGCGAAGGCAGAGCCGATCGTGAGGCGCGCGAAGAGCGTGGGGTGGATGGCGATTTTGGAGTCGATTATTATTGGGGTGCTGGGTGGACTTTTGATTTGGAATCCGGACGGGATGATGAAGCTGATCTTCTACATTGTAGGGATTTTGCTAATTGTGAAGGGCGTTTATAAGATTGTAAACTACTTTGCGGTGCATGGTCGCTATGATTTTTATAATAATGATTTGTTGTACGGGATTATTGCGCTAGTGTTTGGGATTTTGGCGGTGGTGCTGTGGGAACAGCTCAGCGGCGCGATTGGGTTAGTTGTCGGGGCGTGGATGATTTACGGGGCGCTCGTACGGATGAATACGGCGATTAAGCTGCATACGGCGGGGGTGAAGGAATGGTTCTATGTGTTGCTGCTTTCGTTGGTGATGCTGGCGCTAGGGATTTATATGATTGTTAGTGTTGGTGCGGTGCTCGCGATTGTTGGTTGGGTGATGATTGCGTCGGCGGTGATTGGGATTATTGATGATATCGTATTCATGCGGCATATTGACGCTATCACCGAAGCCTAAGGGGTGATTCGGGCTAGAATTGGCTATTTTCGTTTCTCGAAGTCTCACTCGTCAGGAAGACGCGTTTCGACTTCTCGATTCCAAAACTAGCTCAATTCTAGCTCCGAATCACGTTCTACTCGCTGGACGAGTGTGTCGGTCGAAGAAATCACCGACTTAGGAGATTCTAGCTTTGAATCATGACTTGTTCGTTGGATAGTCGTGTATCGTTTTGAGTTGTCCTGTGCTTCATTGCCAGGAATTAGTTTTTAGAAAGGAAGTAATAATGGATGATAGGATGAAGATGCGGGTGGCGTTGCTGATGAAGACGGTGCGGAGTTGCTATTTGGTGGCGGTTATGTTGGCGGTTTTGTCGGCGGTAGTTTTCGTATGGGGGTTGTTGGTGTTGTTGAATAATTCCGGTTGTAAAACTTGTGCGATTAGTGGGTCATCGTTTGTGATTATGCCGTTGATGTTTTTGGCTGCGATAGTTGGGTTGATTGTGGCATTGACGGAGCGAGGGGAGGCGCGTTTTGTAATGGGCGTATTGAGTGGTACAGAGAAGGAGAAACTGCAGCGAATGAATAAGGTGCGGTTGATTTTGGGATTTGTGCCACTAATTTTGACAATTTTAGAGTTCGTGTTTACGGTTGTTATTATATAAATGTGGAGGTGATTTTTAAGAAAAAGGGGTTGTAAATGGTGGGAAGATGGGGTATAATTAGGGTAGTGGAATCGTAGCTCAGTTGGTTAGAGCGCCGCCCTGTCACGGCGGAGGTCGCGGGTTCGAGTCTCGTCGGTTCCGCCATTTTCGTGTTTTTAGATTTGGTGGCTTGCTGTTTCGTGCGTTGTGGGGGGTTGCGTGCGTTTTTTTGTTAAGTTGGGCAAAATGCTGGTGTTTTTGCGTTGTGTGTGGGAGGGAATTCGGGTATAATAAAGGTGCAGCCAGTGTGCCGAGGCACTTTTTATATGAGAAATGTACGGAAAGCGAAAAAGGCTAGACAAAACGCTTTTGATTAGTTATTATAGAGATGTGTAAGGTTTGTCGTTATCGCTTTCGTCTTTATCCTGATGGACATTGATGATCGTGATAACGACAATTTTGGTTTCTTTACGCTTTGGACGTTTACAAAGCGCAAGGAGTAACCGCAAGATTAATACTTTTATCATATTTGTCTCCCTGCATCTCATAACCCCACGCTCGACTTTTCAAATATCTAGCCACTGGCTGCTATACTAGGGTAGCACAATTTGAAAAATTTTAGCAAGCACTAGCATGATGTTTTTGGAAAAAAGTTTTTTGGGACTGGTTTGAGTCCCTTATTCTTTGTGCGGGGCGGGATCATCGGTTCAGGCAGTAGCGATAAGTTCTGGTACGCTGGCCAGTACGGCAGCTACTGGTCCTCTATGGTGCGACCTACTACTACCAGCGCCTACAGCCTCTTCTTCAATACCAGCGTCGATCCGTCCAGCAGCAACGGTCGCTATTACGGCTATTCCCTTCGCTGTCTAATCCCTACCACCTAGTCCTAAGCTAGGGAGGAAGGAGAGAAGAAGTAAAAAATGGGTGAAAAATGGTTAATTAAGCAAAATTCTGACTTTTTTGACCTCTGTCAAAATGAGGTTGAACTTGTAAAGCATTTACAAGTTGGGTTTTGGGGTTGGGATTTTTGTGGTTTTCTCGCGTGTGTCTGAATTTCTATGTTATAATGATTTTGTACTCACAATTTGTTATTAATGGCTAAAAGCCCTGTTAGGGTTATAGTTGACTAGGTGTAAACGGCGCCGTGAGGTCCAATCGCCTAGTAGCTATATAGCCATTAGACAGGTTGTGAGTACACCCTCGCGGTGCCGTTTTTGTTTCTAGGGATCAGCGCTCCGCCTGGGTGTTTCTAACAATCAAAAGGAGGGCCTCATGGGGAGCAAGAAGAGAAAAATTAAGGCGATGGGATTGGCGGGGATGCTGGTGGTTGGGCTGGTGGCTGAGGGTTTGCCGGCGGAGTCGGTGAGTGCGGCGAATGGGTGGGAAGTGCCGCTCAATGCTACGGTTGACACTGAAGCGACGGTAACTTTGACTATGGACGCAAGCTCGGAGAACGGTAAGCTGAATGCGAGCGCGGCGGGGGTAAATCCAGATGCGGCGGCGGATGTAGTGAGGCGGACAGCAACGGTTGGGCTGACAAACACGGGCGGATATACGGTGAAGATTCGCGGGGATAGCACGAATCTAACCGGAGCGTCGACTTCGAACACGATTCCGTCGGTGACGACAGCAACGACTTTGGGGCAGATGACGAATGCGTGGGGATGGAATGGGAGTATTGGAAATACGGTGACGGATTGTAGCCTAGCGGGGACGTTTAAGCAGATGACAACGAGCGACCAGGAGCTCGGGAGCGGCGGGGCGGAGAGCTCGGCAACGAAGAAAGTGACGATGTGCTTCGGGGCGAGGGTGGATGGTACGAAGGCGGCGGATACTTATTCGAATACAGTTACGCTTTCTGTCGTGGCGCAGCCGGGGAAAGTGGCGACGTTTAATGGAATTACCCAGATGCAACAGATGACGCCAGCGATTTGTAAGGCGGCAGATATTAATGACACGGCGCAGCTCGAAGATGTACGAGATGGGAAGAAATATTGGGTGACGAAGCTGCTGGATGGGAATTGCTGGATGAGTCAGAATTTGGATCTGAACTTAGGTTCCAGCGTGATAGCCTCAAATGATGATGGGACAACTTTTGTATGGGATAATAGTAGCGCTTACCCGCCGCATACAACAGTGACAACGATTAATAAAACGACATTGGGATATGGAGCTAACGATGATACGGGTACGTATTCTTGGGATATGGGTAATTATGTGATTATTGACCCGACGGCGATGGAGGCGTGTGGCGGCTCTACAGGATTAAATGCTTGCCCTGAACAATTTGCTGACGTTAGCGGAAAGACGGCAAGTACAGACCCTAACTTCTATAAAGATAACGGAAATAAGACTTATACGGATACGGAATACGACGCCCATTACCTTGCTGGAAATTATTATCAGTGGAATGCAGCGACAGCGGGGACTGGTAGAACGATTACGAATGCGAACGCGTCAGGTAGCATCTGTCCGAAGAACTGGCAGTTACCAAATAGCGGAACGGCTACAGGGTTGAAGGGAAAAGGGAGTTTCAGTTATTCGCTATCACAGTACGGAATTAGCTGGAATTTAACTGGGACCAGCGAGTCGAATAATTTACTATACAACGTAGCGCTTAGTCCACTGTTTTTCGTGAGGGGTGGCACTGTCTATACTAGTCTATCCGGTAATTTCAGCGAAATTGGTTATCGTGGTCGGTATCATTCTTCGCGGGCCTGCGACAGTAATTCTGGCTGCGCTTTCAGTCTTAAGCTCGATAATTACCTCAGTACGTCTGATGGTGGAGATCGCGATTACGGCTATTCTCTCCGCTGTTTCTTTCCTGCTTCATAGACCGTTTTGGTCGAAAAGCTTTCATTTACTTAAGTAAAAGTACATTAGACTTGCAATAGCGTTACAAGTTTAGAGGATGGACTTCTCCACCTCAGCCGCCGCGCTCGTCAAAGACCTCTCGTTATGCTACTTTAAATCGAGGCAATATGGTATCTTCTGATAAGATATATTGTTATGCTAGGCACGGCGATGCGGGCGCGCGGCGGACCCTGGTCTGGCAAGATTTGGCGAGGCGGCGGCTGGGGCGGAGAGTTGTGAAAGAATAATTGCATTTTTCAGAGATCGAGGCACGGGAAAGGCAGCGAAGGGAAAAGCCGTTGTAGCGATTGTTGT
>CAYTZL010000006.1:0-44684 GCA_964442535.1 uncultured Candidatus Saccharibacteria bacterium
AACATGACATTTCTATAAACCAATCTACTATGACATTATCACGGGAAGATAACATACTTGCAACAAAGCTATTGACAAAACGCTTAAGGTGTGATACAATGGAAAGATGAAGATAGCAATTTTGTCCAACGGTAACGCAAACTATTCCACCAAGCGTCTCGTCGAGGAAGCCGAGAAGCATGGTCATTCTGCGCGTGTTATTAAATACAAAAATTGCTACCTCTCCCTCGACGAAAAGCACCCCCGTGTCTACTATAAAGGTAAGCAGCTCGAGGGTTTCGACGCAATTATCCCGCGAATTTCGAACAGTATGACTCGCTACGGCTGCGCAATTGTTCGCCAGTTCGAGATGCAGGGTGCCTGGACCGTCTCGAGCTCGATCGCGATTACTCGCGCCCGCGACAAGCTCCGCTCGCAACAGATTCTAACCAAAGCCGGCGTCGACACCCCGAAAACCCTCGTTAGCCGCAATACCGCCGACATCGACGACCTCTTGGAACAGATTGGCCTCCCTGTTATTATTAAACTCGCTACCGGCACGCATGGCAACGGTGTCGTCCTCGCCGACACAAAAAAGGCCGCTAAATCCGCCCTCCAGGCCTTCTACCTCTATAACGAAGACGGTACGAACATCCTCCTCCAAGAATATATTAAAGAATCCGCCGGCACGGATATTCGCGCTTTCGTCATCGGCTCGCGCGTCGTCGCCAGCATGAAGCGCCAGTCTCTCGACGACGATTTTCGCAGCAACCTCCACAAAGGCGGCGAAGGTGTCAGCATTAAACTCACCCCCGAAGAAAGCCGCATCGCCGTCAGAGCCGCGAAGGCCATGGGCCTCCACATCGCCGGCGTCGACCTCATGCGCTCAAAGCGCGGCCCGCTCGTCCTCGAGGTGAACGCCTCCCCTGGCTTCGGCATCGAACACGCCACGAACCGCAACGTCGCCGCTAAAATCATCGATTACGTCGAGCATAACGCCACCCGCCGCCGCACCAAGGACCGCGTCGGCGCCTAACGTCGAGCCATCTAAGCATTTACTCCTCATTTGCTAAAAAGTCCTTGACATCATTTTATAGTCCGCTATAATAAGAAACAGATAAAAATTAATTTGAGGAGAATACCAAATGAAGAAGAGCCAAATTCTAGCTGCGCTTGCTTTAGCGTTCGCTTTGGGTGTTGTTGCTCCAGTTGCTGGTGTTTACAATACTGCGAGTGTAAGCGCCTACAGTGCCGAAAATAAGACTGTCTCTGGCCCAGAGGTTGAGAAAGCTATCGCGGCTGTAGAAGCTAACTCTAGCTACAAGCAGGCTACTGCTTTGATCGATGCTTATGCTGCCTATGAAAAGGGCGTAGCTGACGGCACTTATGCTGATTACGATAAAGCCAACGCTGGTAAGATCGTAACCGCTGCTGTTGCCGCTGGCTTCACCGCTCCTATTGCGGACATCGCTGCTAACAATACCGACGCTACTGTCGAACAGACAAATAACGTCATCAGCGCTATCCAGAACGATGCTAACTACAAAGCTATGGCTCAGCTCAACGCTGCTATTAAGAGCGAAAGTCTTACCGATCTCGTCAAGGCTTTGAACAATTACTACACTGTTCACAAAACTGCTGATGCCGACAAGATCGACCTCAGCGATGATACTGGTAACGGCGTTGCCGCCAGCTTTGACAATCTCAAGGCTGCTGTCGATTCTGCTGTTACCGCCAACAAGATCGATGCTTTGACTAAGTATGATGCTACCGACGCTGCCATCAAGACGGCCAACGACAACATCACCGCTAACAACGCCGCTTTCGAACTCTTGAACCCAGTTCTTAGCGTCAACGGCATCTTGAGTGCTTCTGGTAAGGCCGCTCTTGCTAACGCAAAGAACGTTCCTAGCGACATGGCTGCTATCATCAACGATGGCACTGACTATCAGAACAGTTACTTTGTCGCTAACTTGAACCTCGACAACTGGGAAGATGTTCAGACCGCGCTCGATAACGCTGGTTTTGCTGAAGACGGTGAAGATACCACTAACTACACCAAGGTTGAGAACATCGCTAAGGCCTACAAGAAAGCCACTAACAGCGCTGAAGCTACCTCGGTCATCATGACCCAGCTCATCAGCTACGTCGCTCCAGAGAATCCAGAAGATCCAACCGATCCTTCTGATCCAACCAATCCAGAAGAGCCAGGCCAGACCATTACGACTGTCACTGCTGGCGATGTCACCGTCTCCGGTGTTATCCCTGAAGGTGTCACCCTCAAGGTCACTCCGCTCAACGAGAAGGTTGCTGCCTTCGGCGAGAACAAGTATGCTCTCTACGACATCGAGTTTGTCGATGCTGACGGTAAGAAAGTCGACGTCAACACTGAGATGGTCGTCGTCATCAAAGTCCCAGCCGACATCAACGGCGAGAAGGCTGGTGTCTTCTACGTCGCTGAAGACGGTAAGGTCAGCAAAGTTGAAGGCGCAGTCTACGCTGAAGGTTACTTCACCTTTAACGTTAATCACTTCAGCAAGTACGCTATCGTCGAAAACCCTGACACTGTCAAGGTAGGCGACACTGGTGTCCTCGGCTCTGCTCAGGGTACTGCTTCTACTACCATCTCGGTCGTTGCTGGTCTCGCAACTGCCCTCACCGCTCTTGGTGCTGGTGTTGTTGCTTACCGCAACGCTCGCCGCGCGGAGTAATAATCTCCTAGTACGGTAGTACAAAACCTCCGGGAAACCGGAGGTTTTTGGTGGTTTACAGACTTTCCCTAACCATGCCAGTATACTATACCTATTGACAAAATTAACTATCTGTGATAGTATAGAAGTAATCCTTTAAATCCAGGTACAGTTTTTGACGGGAATAAAATAAGCATTACCAATAAATCCAGCCCACCTCTAACTCCTGACACTTCATCTCGATTTATAAGTCAACAAAATATTATCAACTAACGGAAGGTAACATATGAAGACGCGCCAATCGCCCGAGCCGAATCCGAAGCAATCTCGCCGGTTGTCTCGGACTGTTGGCACGTCTTCACGCCAAACCTCTTCTTGTCGTACTAACACTACTGGCGCGACCTCAACTAGAACCAAAAAATCTAAATCCGCTTCGCCAACCCCCCGGCCAATCCTTGCCGCCCCGAGCCTACCCTTCGATATGGCGAGCGCTAATCTCCTGAAACCGCCACGTCGCTCCCGCGCTAGCATCGACCTAGTTCGGGATTATGATAGCCTTATCACTGCGCTCAAAGAGAAAAAAGTTCAAATTACCCTCGGCAATAATATAGTTGCCCCGAGCAACATTGTTATAGATTATGACGTTGCGATTAACCTTAACGGCCACTGTCTCATCTCTGAGCAGTCCACGCCCAACGCTCGCGTCATCGACGTCCGCCGCGGCGAAGTTACCATTACCGGCGAAGGAAAAATTTTCGCTATGGGCCCGAACAGTACCGCAATTCGTCTTTTCGGCGCAATTAGCCCTAGCATGCCGCACTATACGCAGCTTACCGTCGACGAAAGAATCCAACTTTTCGCTCCAGATGGTAATGGCGTTGTCGTTTCGGCCAATTTAGGTGTCGCTTACGGTCTAACTCTTAACTTCGCCGGACAGCTCATCGCCCAAAACGGCATTTGCCTCAGCCAATCCGTCCGCGGTCATGACACGCCTTCGCCAATTCTTAATATTAAAAGCGGCTCCCTCATCATCGCCGACGAGGAAACCGGCACCGCTATCGACGCCGCCGGGATCGGCACTTGGCGCATCGGCGCCGCAAAAGTTTATGGCGCTCGCGGCGTACACGCAAGAGCGGGGAACGTCAACTGTGAACACACCCAAGTCATATCCCGTCAAACCGCTCTCGAAATCGACGACGCTGCTGACGCCGATTTACGAGTTATTCTCGACAACGGCGTCTACGTCAGCGAATCCGACCACGTCATTACCGGCAGCCCACAACAAATCGCCGAACTCCGGATCGATAATGGTGATTTTTGTAGCGCCGAAGAGGCAATTTGCGACGACCTAGAGATTATAACCACGATTCAAGACGGCAATTTCTGCAACGACGTCGCCGAGTATCTCCAGCAATTCGCTATGCCTGACCTCTCCGAGCCTCAGTCCGCCGAACCATCTTCTGAACCATCTTCTCCCGCATCATCTACGCTTCCTATCCCGCCTACGTCGCAGCCCGCTGTCGAACCCCAACCGTCCATCTCCGCGCCAACCACACCTGCAGCAACGCTCTCCGATACGCCTCCTGCTCAGGCTACTACCCCTAATCAACTCGACGCTCAAACGGCCATCCCCGACGCCCCAATCCCTAAAAAACCCAAAGCCCCCAAAAAGTCCAACGTCAAAAAGGTCGTCGCTGAACGCGCAGCGCTTCTCGCGAACTTTTCCGACGCAATCGAAAGCATGCAAAACTTACGCTCCGAAGATTACGCTAGCGGTTTTTCCGAGTTTAAGCTCGCACTTTTAGCGGCCGAGGACATTCTTGACGACCCGGACGTCAGCATTGCCGAGATTCGCGACGCCGCCGACGAGCTGCTTTCGGCCTTCGATCGCCTCGAGGAGCGCGATGAGTTGTCGCTTACTGACGACGAGCTTGACCAGCTTTTTTACCATGGCGCAATTTTACAAGAAGTCACCGACGATTTATCCGCCGACGACACTCCTCTTCAGACTTCGCGGTCAGCTACTCGGCAAAAATCCAAACTCAAACTTCCGCATTCACTCGCGCATCAAGAAGCAAAAGCTAAAACTCCGAAGCCGAAATCTAAATTCCTGTCTCCCTTCGTGCCAAAACCGAAAACCCCGCAACCCGAAACGCCACCTCCGACCCCTACCGTCTCGGTCGCTGTCGATTCCAAGCCGCCAATCATGACTTTCGAAGATGCGCAACTTTTCCAATCTGCCCTCGCCACCGCTACCTCACGCCCGCAACCTACCGTTCCGGCTCACCCTCAACATGCCCCCATCTCGCCCGCTCCAGCTCGCCCTCAGCCAGAACCCTCCTCGATCCAATCTCAGCCAGAACCATCTCCGGCTCAACTCCAACCGGAACCCGCCCCAGTCCAGCCCCAATCTGCTCCAATGACGGCCTCGATTATCCCGACACCTGTCGAGATCCCGACCTCAACTCGGCCCGAACGCACCGCCTCAAGCCGCCCAGTGTCCGTCGCGCCCACTCCGTCTCCTCAACCCCAGCCTCAACCCATCCCGACCTTGTCGAGCTGCTTCATCGACGAGCTGTCGCCCCTTGACCAATGGACAACAGGTGCTACTATGATTGACGAACTCGCTCCGTTACCGTATACTAATACGTCAACATCACGCTCCAAATCCCGCAAGAAACCACCACTCACTAATTTCGTCAAGAGCCTCGCCATCGGCGTCCAGGCCGGTTTCGAAGCATTCCATAAAACCCGCCAAAGCGCCAAAAAATAACCAGCCTAGACAAAATCGCCAATTTATCATGCCTGTGCTTGTTATTTTGTGAAGTTTTGTGCTAGACTTCGAACATGGCATTCAACAAAACCATCCACTCATCCTGGTGTTTCTACGCTTGCGTTTGGGCGGCCTGCCTCGGCATCGTCCTCAGCCTCGCCACGCGCCTCATTATCTTTTCGGAAATCTTTTGGCTCGCCTTCGCCCTCCTCTTTTTAGTCATCGCCCTCTTCCGCCCCACTCGCTTCACAATCCTCTTTGCAGTCGCCGCCGGCCTCATTTTTGCAAACTTCCGCGTCAGCTCCGAGCTCATCGACCAAAACCTCTTTTCGCAACTCTCTGGCCAAACCGTTACCATTTCCGGAACCATCGCCGAAGACCCCGACCTCAGCGACGCTAGCCCTTCGCTCCGCCTCGATCACCTTAAACTCCAGCCTCCCGCCTCCGCCGACTCCTCGCCGTCAATTTCCTCAGCAGACTCCGCCTCCGAACCCACCTCAGTCATCGAACTATCCGGCACACTCTATGTTAAACTCGCCAGCCGCCTCGACCTCGAACGTAGCGACATCATCACTCTAAAAGGGAAACTCGGCGACGGCTTCGGTACCTTTGTCGGCACGCTCTTTCGCCCCGAAGTCGTCAGTTTAGAAAAACTCGCCCCCGGCGATATTTTCGCCAAATTCAAAAACGCCTTCTCCGACCTCATCCACCAATTCATCCCTTCGCCCGAAGCTGAACTCGGTCTCGGCTACCTCATGGGCATGAAATCCGGCCTCTCCGATAGCTTTTCCGATGCCTTGCGCGCTGTCGGCATGACCCACGTCGTCGTTGCTTCTGGCGCTCACCTCTCAATTCTCACCAACGCCGTCCGCAAACTCTTCGGCAAAATCTCCAAATTCGCCGGACTCCTCTTCGCTCTCTTGATGATTCTAGGCTTTGCCTGCGTCGTCGGTTTCACTCCGTCGATGACCCGCGCCTCCCTTGTTGCCATTCTTAGCCTGCTCGCCAGCCACGTCGGTCGCCAATTCACGCCCCTCCGTCTCATTGGCTTCGTCGCCATGCTTACATTATTTATCAACCCAATCAACTTCCTCAATCTCGGCTGGCAGCTCTCCTTCGCCTCCTTTTTCGGCATCCTCGTTCTCGGCCCTCGCATCCAGCGTCACCTCTACGGCGGCAAAACTCCGCCTTGGCTCGCCTCAATGCTCATCACCAGCATCTCCACCAGCCTCATCTGCGCCCCTATCCTCATCTACAACTTCGGCAGCATCTCTCTCCTCTCCCTCGTCGCCAACCTCATTATCCTCCCCACGCTCCCCTACATCATGCTCGCCGTCCTCCTCACCGGCGTTGCCAGCTTTCTCCCCTGGCTCGCGACCATTATTGCTAAAATTGCCACCCTCCTCCTCTCCCTCCACATTTTCATCATCAACTACCTCAGCGAACAAAAAGCCTTCATCTTCGAACTCCCCTCCGCCAACCCTCGCATCTTCCTCCTCTATCTTCCGATCGTTTGTTACCTCTGTTATCCCGCCTTCCTCCGTCTCCTCCGCCACAAGTCTTCGCCTCAACCTCTCGCCATCCCACCCTGATCCTCAACATTACGTCCCTTCCCAAAAACGACATTTTATCGTATAATTAACCTATGATCATCAAGACCGAAGAAGAAATGCTTGCATTAGGGAATCACCTTGCCCAAAATCTCTCCCTCCCCGCTGTTTTTGAACTCGTTGGCGACGTCGGCGCCGGTAAAACTACCTTCACGCGCGGCCTCGCCGTCGGCCTTGACGTCCGCGAACCTGTCACTAGCCCCAGTTTTACCATCTCGAAACGCTATATTTTCCCACTTTCTCGAAACGTTGTCAAAAAAACAGAAACAGGGAAGGAAAATGTTGTAAAAAATACAGAAACAGAGGTGGAGAATCCGCAGCCCAAAAACCCGACTTCTTCCTCCAAAAACGTTGTAAAAATTACAACATCCACAGCGTCCCCCGAAGACCTGCACCCCGCCTTCGGCCAACTCGTTCACTACGACTTTTATCGCCTCGACGACCCCGGAATTATGCGCGAAGAACTTTCCGAATCCCTCTCCGATCCAAATTCAGTCATCGTCGTCGAATGGGGCGAAAGCATCGCCGATTTACTCCCGCGTCACACTATCCGCCTCCAAATCACTCTCCAGCCCGACGGCAGCCGTGACCTCCAGTTCTCCAGCTCTGACCCACAACTTCTCGCTTCGCTCATTCAAAAACTCGCCCCGGAGTCAACCCTATGAAAATGTATCTCGACACCTCCACTAACACTTGCGAGCTCAAACTCAACGACCACGCCTATTCTTGGGAATCTGGCCACGAAATGGCCGAGCAAATTTTCACCTTTATCCACGATAAGCTCCAAGAAAACGGCGCCGACTGGACCGATCTCACTGAGATAACGTTTTATTCTGGTCCCGGTTCGTTCACTGGCCTCCGCATTGGCGCCGCCATCGTTAATACTTTCGCCGACCAGCTCAACATCCCCCTTTACGACCACCACGGCGTCCAGCACTCAATTATCATCCCCGACTACGGCCGCCCCGCCAACATCACTCCTCCCCGCAAATAAACCTCGAAACAAATTCCCCAACATTTTTCCACAAAATTCACCAAATCACGCATCTCTGTGTTATAATAAAAACGGAAATTTATCAATTTTATATTATTTTGTTACCCCCGTTGATATAAGAAAAATATCAACAAACAATTAGAAAGGTCACATCTATGACAATAATTGCAGTGATCATCGCTCTTGCGCTAGGGCTTGTTGTTGGCGCAGGCGGTATCTTTATGTATAATAAAAAGAACGAAAACGGCGGCAAGAATAAAGCCGACGACCTCGTTCGTAAAGCTAAAAACGAAGCCTCGGATATTATTCTTAAGGCAAAAAACGACGCCGCGAATATCACCTCGAAATCGCAACAAGAAGAAACCGAGCGTCGCCGTGAATGGAAAAATACCGAAAATCGTCTTACCGAACGCGAAGTTAACCTCGACAAAAAGCTCGACCAGCTCGAGGAAAAAACCGAGCGTCTCGCTAAACAAGAAAAGGAGCTCGACGATCTCAAGACCGAGGTGCGCGACATCCGCGACCGCCAGCAAGAAAAGCTCGAAAAAATCGCCGGTCTCTCTAAAGAATCCGCTCGTGATAAGCTTATGCAGATGACCGAGCGCGACATTAAACAGGATCTCGCCGGCCTTATCGCTAAGGAACAGAAGGAGATTAAACACGACGTCGACGAAGCTGCTCAGGCGATTCTCCTGACCGCTATGGAGCGCATGTCTTCTGAGGTTACGGCCGACCGTACTGTTACCGCGCTTAAGCTTCCTGATGACGACATGAAGGGCCGCATTATCGGCAAAGAAGGTCGCAATATCCAGGCTTTGCAGCGCGCTACCGGTGTCGACATTATGGTTGACGACACTCCGGGCATGGTAGTTTTGTCGAGTTTCGACCCGATTCGTCGCCAGGTCGCCCGCTACGCTCTCGAGCGCCTCATGAAAGACGGCCGCATTAACCCTAGCTCGATCGAAGAAGCCGTCGCGAAAGCCGAACGCGAGATCGAGAAAGAAGTCGTCCGCGCCGGCGAGGATGCCGCCCGCGAAGTTGGCGTCGTCGGCATCCCCCGCGAGCTGATTCACCTTCTCGGCGAACTCAAATTCCGCACTAGCTACGGCCAGAACGTCCTCCTCCACTCTGTCGAAATGGCCCATATCGCCGGCATGATCGCCGAAGAAATCGGTGCGAACAAGCGCGTCGCGAAAACCGCTACCTTATTACACGACATCGGTAAGGCCGTTACGCACAAAATCGAAGGGAAGCACGCCGAAATTGGCGCCGAATTAGCGAAAAAATACGGTATGCCCGACGAGGTTGTTCACGCCATGGCCGCACATCACGACGACATCGAGCCGACTACCCCCGAAGCCATCATCGTCAAAATCGTCGACTCGCTTTCTGCCGCTCGCCCCGGCGCGCGCAACATTTCCGCTGAGAACTTTGCCGAGCGCATGCGTGACCTTGAGAACATTGCTACCAGCTTCCCCGGCATCGATAAGGCTTATGCCATTTCCGCTGGCCGCGAAATCCGCGTCATCGTCGAACCGAAGCAAATCGACGACCTCTCCGCCCTGAAGCTTGCCCGCGACATCGCGAACAAAATCGAAGCGACCATGTCTTACCCTAGCGTCATTAAGGTTAATGTAATCCGCGAAACCCGCGCCGTCGAATATGCGAAGTAAGTCCGGCTCCAATTCTCACCAAAAGCCGGCCACAAAACCACAAAAGCCAGCCGACCAGCCGCAAACTTCAGCCACTAAACAGCCTACCCCCTCCTCTCAAGCCCCCGCCGAAGCCCCAACCCCCGACGAAGAAACCCGCGACCTCTTCCTCAAAAAGCGCATTTCCTGGAAAACCTGGCTCAAAATCGGCCTCACCGGCGCCGTCATTGTCGCGATTATCGTCTACCTCGCCTGGGACATCATCGCCAAAGGCCCGCTCACGCGCTTCCTCATGAACCGCGATCAGCTCGTCGCCGCTGTCGAATCTTGGGGTGTCTTCGCGCCGCTCCTCTATATTATCCTCCAGGTCGTCCAGACCGTCGTCGCCCCTATCCCGGGACAAATCGTCGGCAGTATCGGCGGCTTCATTTTTGGTGTCTGGGGCATTCTCTGGACCTCAATCGGCACCCTCATCGGTTGTTTCATCGTCTTCAAAATCGCTCGCCGCTTCGGCCGCCCCCTCCTCGAAAAGATTTTCAAAAAATCCTCCATCGAGCGCTTCGACTTCATCATTAACTCCAAAAGCGCCTCCCTCGCTCTCTTCCTTATTTTTCTCCTCCCCGGCTTCCCCGATGACATCATCTGCTACATCGCCGGCCTCACCACCATCCCGATCCGCAAGCTCATGTTTATCGTCCTCCTCGGTCGCCTCCCTGTCATCATTCTCACGAACTACATCGGCGCCGGCCTTGTCGAAAACACTGCTCTCGTCGCCGCCGTCTCGATCATCGGCGTCATCATCCTCGGCATCGGCGTTTGGCAACGCGACCGTATCACTAAATTCCTCAAACGCGACTCCGACCCGCAAGACTCAACTGCCCAGAGCTCCGATCTTGAGGGCCCAGAAAAGACCTCAAATAAAAAGAAATAGCCACCACTTACCACTACAGATAGAACCGACTAAGGCGGCTTATACCTCTATTCTAGCATACCATAACGATTTTGTCAAGTAATCCCGAATTGCGAGGTTATCATAAATTATTCAACGAATTTTCGCCTAGTACTCATACAATCCCGGCTTCCCCAGCAACTCCTCCAAACTCCCCGCCCCCGCCTCAAGATACCTCGCCTCTGGCGCATTCTCTAGCCTAAGCAAATCCTCAAAACTAATCGACATCACCTCAATCCTCTCCCCGCCATCCAGTGCCTGCTCACCCTTCTCAATCAGTCCCGTCGCCACAAACGTATAAATAATCCAATCAATTTTATTAAATGGCTGCACCGCCGTAATCAACTTCCAATCCCGCATCTTCAGCCCCGTCTCCTCAAACAGCTCACGCTTCGCCGCCGCCAGCTCGCTCTCATCCTCCGCATCCACCCGTCCCCCTGGAATATCATAAAACACATCCTTCCGCGGCTGCTCTTGCTTCGTAATCACGACCTTCGCCCCTGCCTCGGATTTCACGTCCCCGCTCCTTGCGCCACTATCTCCCACTTCTCCCGCACTCAGAACATCCTCGCCCGCAGGCTCTCCTACCTCCATCGTCTCTAGCCCCGCCACATTCACTTCCTCTGGTGTCAAAACCGCCACAATCTTCACCGTATCCGGCCGCTTAATCATCTCAAACGTCGCCGTCGTCCCATCAAACAACTCCTGCGGCCACTGATAAACCTCCGAAATCACCCCCGTAAAAACCTTCTTCGCCTCCTTCGGCAACAATTTCGCCCCGTCTGGTACATACTTTCTCATATCTCTATTATACCTCCTCTCCGCCGCTAAGCCACAAAACTCTATCAAAACTCCATCAAACCCCATAAAAAAGCCCCGACATCTGCCGGGGCTTCAGGTAAAAGTTACTTCTGCCGCATCTCCATCAGCTTATCCCACGCTTCCGCGTAGGCCGCCGCGTTTCCTTCCGTGTCGCCGTGACGACTCTCGATCGTCACCACTGGCACATTCAGGAAATAGTCGGCAATTTCGTCATTCAGCAGGAACTCGTCCTGATCGCTGCAGACAACGCCGACCGTATTCGCCACCGTCCACGGCGCGTCGTTTAGATAGGCCAGGTCCCTCCACTGGTCCGCCAGCGTTACTAGCGAGAACCCATGGATGCAGGGAATAGAACTCAGCCATCCCAACGGAATCGTCAACGCCTCAATAATCGGCGTTACCACCCGTAACCCGTTTCTCGCAACCGGCTTCAAAACGCTCGGATGTGGCACCGGGTTAATCGCGACGGTGTCTAAGTTGTAGAATGTACTCTCCGCACACCTCGAAACGTAATCGCCCATCGAGATAGCGATAATGCGTGCCTTACAATTCCGTTTTTGGATATCGTCCAGCACTTGCTGCGCAATCAGGTGCATACTGCACCCCTTACTCTCGGCATATCGGACATAGGTAATCCCTCCGTCCAATCTGTCCTCCAGGAACCCAAAAGCCTTCTCAGGCTGGTTTAAATTCCCAGCAATCAGGTAGTTCATTACCGAACTACTGTCGTCGTCGCGGACCCGCACTAAGGTCGCTCCGACCTCGTCCTTCATATACCAGGCGGCTCTCGCCACGGTATAGCTCACGGCATTCACAACTGCCGCTCCTGCCAGAACACCTGCAAACAGCATCTTAGCACCATCTCTTTTACCATTTTTGCGCATACGAAACACCTCCTATGTGCTCGCGCAAATAGATTAAGGGACACCCCTCACTTACCATTGTAGCATACTTCGTGCAAAAAGTCAATAGTGACTAACTGAACCAGCCGTACCTTACAACTAAAACTACTTCTTTTCCTTCACCCGCGGCTCAAGCCAGCGCACCGTATCATCAATCGTCTCCTGCGCTGGGCGAGAATGATAACCGAGTTCACGTTCCGCCTTCGCGTGAGAAAAGTTAGCGTTCGACGTCAACGTATAGAGAGAATATTTCGTATAAAGCGGCGGCTGCTTCTTGATATTATAGTAAATCTCCGAAAGCGGCGCCGTTAGCTTCGCCAGCCAAAGCGGCAAAAAAGTCATAATCGGTTTCCGACCGGCCGCCTTCGCAATCATCTTAAACAGATCCGGAATCGAAATATAACGACCGGACAGAATATAAGATTCGCCCGCCCGACCACGCTCGCAAGCCACGATAATCCCCGCCGCCACATCCCGCACATCGACAAAATCATACCCACCCCGCACGCCCGCCTTCAGGCGCCCCGTCATCACATCAATAATCAGCTGGGTAAGATGCGTCGTCTTAAAATCGTACGGCCCAATAATCCCCGATGGCTGCGTAATACAAGCATCAAGTCCGTGATTTGCTACCGCTTCGAGAACGTAGCGCGCCGCCTCGGCCTTCGATTTAGCGTATTCGCCTTCGACGTCAGCGGGATTATATGCGGTAATTTCGGTCATTACTTCATGATTCGGCTTCTCCGGAATCGAATGAACGCTGTTAACGTAAATCAACTTCGCATTTACCGCCAGACTCTGCTCGACGATATTTTTCGTGCCACCCACATTCACACGATAAACCTCCGGATTCGGCTTCGACTTAATGTAAACAACCGCCGCACAGTGAATCACGAAGACCCGAGCATCCTGCGGCACGTCGAAAACCGCCTTCAAGGTCTCCGGACGGGTCACATCGCCCGCAAAAATCTTACAATCAAGACCAGAAAGCGCCTCCGCACGTTCAACCGACGTCACCAGCGCACGAACCTGATTTTGAGGATTTTGCGAGAGCTGACGAACGATATTATTACCCAAAAAACCGTTTGCGCCAGTGACGATATAGATGTTCTTCATGGTTTACCGCACTTTCTATAACTAGCATAGCACGAAAATGCTCCAGATGTAGCAGAAAATACGTTATAATGAGATTATGGTTAGAGAAGAATTTACAATCCGCAGCGAGTTTGATGGTTTGGAGCTAGGAGTAAGCTTGCGGGCGCCGGCGCAGCCGATCGGAATTTTGCAGTTAGTCCACGGCATGGCGGAACATCGTGAACGCTATCATGGGTTTATGGATTATTGCGCAGAGCGAGGACTCATAGTCGCAATTCATGACCACCGCGGACATGGCGCAAGCGTGCAATCGTCGGAAGATTATGGCTATTTTGGAAAAAATGGCGTGGAAGCCGTTATTAAGGACGCACACCAAGTCACAGAATACCTCAAATCCCGTTTTCCAGACTTGCCCCTAACGCTATTCGGGCATAGTATGGGGTCGCTAATAGTACGCTGCTATATTCAGGAGTACGATCGGGACATTGACAAGCTCGTCGTCTGTGGGTCGCCGAGCAAGCGTTTCGGACTCGGTGCGGCCGTAGCGACCACGAAGCTCCTCCAGCTTTTTCGCGGCGAACGACATCGCAGTAACTTCGTCAACGGTCTAGCTTTCGGGAATTACAACCGTAAATTCGCCGAAGCAACCAGCCCGAACTCGTGGATCGTGAGCGACCCAGCGGTAGTGGAGGCATACGACGCCGACGAGCGAGATGGCTTCGTGTTCACCTTAAACGGTTTCGAAACTCTCTTTAAGCTCATGAAGCGCGCCTACCGCAAGAGAGGCTGGGCGATGCAAAACCCGAATCTACCGATTCTATTTGTCGCCGGTGCAGAAGACCCCTGTATCATTAGTATTAAAGATTTCGATAAAGCCGTCAATTTTCTACGCCAACGCGGGTATGAAGACGTAGCGAGTAAACTCTATCCAGGCATGCGGCACGAAATCCTCAACGAAGTAGGGAAGGAAGCGGTCTGGCACGACGTGGAAAGCTTCGCAGAACCATAAAAGCCTACAATCGACCCCATATAGTTCCACAAAACCACAAATACTCTCAACACTCCGACCGGCAGTTAAGCCACCCTCACATCAGATATAGCAAAAGCTATTCCGATTTCTTAGACTTCGCGTGTGATGACTTTTGCGGCAACCCCGCCAGCGTCGCTTCGACCACCTCGCGCAGAAAATCAAGATCATCCAACCGCGTAACCTTAAGCATATTACGCTTCGCACTCGCATACGGCAAAACTTGCGGAAGGTCATACGAGGAATTTGTCGGCGTAATCTTCAATAGTAAATCTCCATCACAAATATTCGCACAATAAACCTCGTTCACATAAACGAGATATTCACTCATCATCGGCCGCACCCTAACAGTCTCAAAAGCTCGCTCAAGCTGAGTGACGATATGGTCTTTTTGGTCGGGAGTTGTTGGCATAGCTATCCTCGCTTTAACTTCGTTATGTCGCCGTCAATGACTGTAATGTCGAAAGACTGAATCTCATCATTGATGTAAGGCTGATCCGGTAGCGGATAGAGCGTAAAAATCGGCTTCCCGAAATAATGCGCCGCCGCAATCTTGATAAAAGTATTCGCGCCAATATACCCAGGAATCCCCTTTTTCTCGTAATTACAAACCAGCACAACATCACATTCGCGAACCTTGTCAATATGATTATTTACTGCATTCGTATCGATTTTGGATTGAATCGGATCGAACCCCGGATCTTTAATCAGCCCAGCCACCATACTATTCGGCAGCAGTAATTCATGCTCGCCCTTCGCCTCAATCTCCCGGGCTAGCGCCATCACCTCGTCGGTAAAAGTCAAACTTCCGCAAATGCAAATCTTCATGTCCCAATTATATCATATTGAGAATTGCCCCGCCTACTCCGCATAATAATCATCTCGCCTCCGCTTTCTCCGCGACTTCGAACGTCGCGACCTCATATCTACATGGAACCGATTCAATACATCTTGCTTCATCGCTACATCCAAAGCCTCTTCCCGCTGCTTTTGCTGTTGTCTCCTAACCCGGGTTTCTTTCCTACTTCGTACTATTTTTCGATCAGGCTTCTTCGGCCGTTTAGCCTTTCGCAGTTTCTTCTTCCGCAGTTCCTCCTCACGATTCAGCCTCTGTTCGCACTCAATACATCTCACCTCCCAATTCCCCGCATTCGTCAACGCCTCCCGCTTCGGTATTTCGCTCGCCGGTCTGATGTGCGCTACCATCATTTTTCTCTCCGCAAGCAGCCGCCCGCACACCGCACACGGTTTTCCTCGCTTAAACTGTCGTTTTCGCTCCTTGAACTTTCGATTCTCGTTGGGTTTTAACGTTTTATAAAACATGCTCATAATTCCTCCTTTTTAAACTCCCTCCCAGCATAACAAAATTTTTCCAAAAATTACAAGAGCAACGCTGCATTTTAATTTTTTTGTGTGTTATAACAGTTGCATTAAAAAGTATTTATTGTAGCGATACCAGAAATAATATTCCATAACGCTTAAGCATGACAAATTAATCTCCGTGTACTAAGCTATGGACATGTCCACATCTATCAAAATTCCCACCACCCCAGCCTCGGAAGTTCCGCTTCTCGAACTCATTGACCCCGCCAAATACGCTTTCGGCGTCCGTGATATGGAAGGGAATTTTAAGCTGGGCGATTTCGCTCAAACCACGGTCGTCTTCGACAAACATAAAATTGGCCGCGGCGTCGAACTTACCTTTGAAGATAATTTTATCGAAGTGCGGCTTTGCACTCCGAGCGCCACTTCGGATTACGAGCTTTTTGTTGATCTAGTGGAAAAACTTATCCAAATTTTAAACACCAAAGAACTCATCTGCGAAGAAGAAAACCTCAGCGTCACCCATTTGCAGGATGCTTTCCGCACGGCGAAAATCAACCTCAAATCCGGCCTCGACTTCCTCACCTCCATTTCTCTCGTCGAGAATGGCCCCGTCGCTATTTCCGGCGTTTTCCAACAGTTCACTATCGACCCCGCCACCCAAAAATCCCTCCGCAAAGGCAAGCAACCCGCCTTCAACAACCTCCTCTACTCCGCTCAGCAGGCCAGTTGGGAAGCTATCGAGTGCAAGTCGAGTGAAGACGCAGTAGCCCAATAAGGTGTATAATCGCAATGTGGTCAGTTTAGAAACTCTAACAGGCTTAAGACTTTCTCACGCCCCGGAAGTTCCTATTAATTTAAAATACTTGTAGACATATAAAGCTTTTTATCATTTATTGACCAGCAACTATAGCTAAATTATGGTATAATTAAACTGGTATGAGTCTGTTCAACAAAAAAGTAACACCAACTAGCCAGGAGCCGCCTAAAGTCCTGGACAATATTCACGAAAAAGTTATTGATGACCTGAAAACGACGATTCAAGGTGGCAGTAGAGTATCCATTGCAGCTGCATCTTTTTCGATTTATGCATACGAGGCACTCAAAAAAGAACTTAACAGGATTGATGACTTTCGCTTTATTTTTACTGGTGAAACTTTTACTAAAGAACAGGCGCCAAAAGAAGCGCGAGAATTTTATATACCGCGGTTAAATCGTGAACGTTCTTTATACGGAGCCGATTTTGAAGTTCGCCTTCGTAACGAGCTTAATCAGCAGGCAATCGCCAAAGAATGTGCCGAGTGGATTCGTAAAAAGGCCCATTTCCGCTCAAACATCTCTCATGATACGATGCCACCATTTATGAATGTTGAAAGTATCAACGAACAAACTTCATACAGCCCATTTTCCAATTTTACCACCGCTGAACTTGGTGAAGATCGTGGCAATAATGCGTACTTCACCACAATGAAAGTCCATGCCCCGTTTACAAAACAATATTTTGATACCTTTAACCAGATTTGGAATGACAATAATCGGTTAACCGACGTTACTGATACAGTTTTGGAAAATATTACTGCTGCCTATAAAGAAAATTCTCCAGAATTTATTTATTTCGTTGCACTTTACAATGTCTTCAAAGAATTCCTGGAAGATATCGATGAGACTACTCTCCCTAATGAAGCTGTTGGCTTTAAGCAATCTAAAATCTGGAACATGCTCTATAATTTTCAGCGTGACGCAGTAAAAGGTTGCATCACCAAACTAAACCGTTTTGGCGGTTGCATCCTGGCTGACTCGGTTGGTCTCGGTAAAACTTTTTCTGCCCTTGGTGTGATTAAGTATTTTGAATCACGCAATCAGCGTGTCTTAGTTCTCTGCCCTAAACGTCTCGGTGATAACTGGAATACTTATAAAAGCAACTATAAGAACAATCCCATCGCTGAAGATCGTCTTAACTATGATGTGTTATACCACACTGATCTTAGTCGTGATGGTGGTAAGTCTAATAGTGTCGACCTAAGTCTAATTAATTGGGGGAATTATGATCTCGTAGTGATTGATGAGTCTCATAACTTCCGTAATGGCGGGCATAGTACGCATCGCAATGACGAAAATTACGAAAATCGTTACCAGAAACTTATCCGAAAAATCATCAAAGACGGCGTCAATACGAAAGTTTTGATGCTTTCTGCTACACCGGTGAATATAGATTTCACCGACTTAAAGAATCAGCTGTTGATTGCAAGTGGTGGCGATGAGTACGACCTAAGCGGTAAGCTAAAATCCGGGAGTTCACTAAACAAGATATTTAAGGATGCTAATTCTGCCTTTAAAGCCTGGTCTGAGCTCGAAGCCGAGGAGCGGACTACCGAGAAGCTTCTAGAAATGCTATCTTTTGACTTTTTCGATCTACTCGATAGCGTAACCATTGCGCGCTCCCGGAAACATATCGAGAAATATTATAACGAAACCAATCTGGGTACTTTTCCGGAAAGAAGAAAGCCGGAAAGTTTTAGCCCGAACTTGACTGATCTTGAAGGAATAGATTATAGTACGCTGTTCCAGTTGATTGACAAGCTTAATCTGGAAATCTATACGCCGCTCAAATTTGTGCAGAAATCAAAACTCTCAAAATATGTTGATGTCGAGTCCTCACAAGGAAAAACTTGGGAAAATCGTGAGGCTGGGCGCAATGTTCTAATGATTACTAATTTGCTAAAACGCGCCGAGAGTTCCATCTATGCCTTTCGGGAAACCGTCGAGCGTCTTAATAATCTGATCCGCTATACGATTGACAATATCGATCGCTATGACCAGCATCGAGAAAACGATTTTAATTTTGAGAACATTATGAAACAAATCACCGAAGTCGAAGATGACGATAACGATTCCGACTATACTGTTGGCAAAGACCTTAAAATCGATCTCGGTGACATCGATAGAATATCTTGGCGACAAAAACTCCACGATGATCAAGCCATCCTCGAAGAGCTCTTAGAAAAAATTCGCTTAATCACACCTGAACATGATCTCAAACTTCAGAAGCTCAAAGAAGTCATTGAAAATAAAATTCAAAACCCTATCAATGAGAGGAATAAAAAGATTATTATCTTTACTGCATTCGCGGACACTGCTGATTATCTTTATGGTGAATTATCGGCAGATATACTTGAGAAATATCAGTTATATTCGGGAGTTATTACCGGTAGCAAGAATCCTGAGACAAACTGTCCGAGTATTCCCAAAGATTTTAATACCGTTCTCACCTGTTTTAGTCCAATCTCTAAGAGCCGCGAGGTTTTCGGTACTACCCTAGCGGACAAAGATATTGATATTCTCATAGCAACAGATTGTATTTCCGAAGGTCAGAACTTACAGGATTGTGATTATCTCATCAATTATGATATCCACTGGAACCCCGTCCGCATCATCCAGCGCTTCGGACGTATCGATCGTATTGGTTCTAGTAATAAATGCATCCAGCTTGTCAATTTCTGGCCTAATGTTACCCTTGACGAATATATTAACTTAAAGGCCCGCGTCGAGAATCGTACTAAACTTATTTCAATCACCGGAGCGGGTGGAGATATCCTCGAGAATACCGATCCGGAACTTGAGTATCGCAAAAATCAGTTGCAACGTCTTCAGGAGGAAGTTGTCGATCTCGAAGAAATGAACAGTGGTGTTTCGATCATGGATCTAGGCCTTAACGAATTTCATCTCGATCTCCAGGAATTACATAAAAAATATGGTGATGCAGATCTCGTACCGTTCGGCATCAACGCTACGACTGCGGTGATTTCCGGTGAGACTCC
The DNA here is from genome assembly GCA_964442535.1 of uncultured Candidatus Saccharibacteria bacterium. Classification (GTDB taxonomy): domain Bacteria; phylum Patescibacteriota; class Saccharimonadia; order Saccharimonadales; family Saccharimonadaceae; genus Nanosyncoccus. The sequence goes on from CAYTZL010000006.1 coordinate 19,635, forward strand.
TTCTGGCGTGATTTATATCTTAAAGAACATTAACTCCAGCGTTAACATCGATAAGCAGAACCGTTTGCACCCGTTCTATTTAGTCTATATTCAGGATAGCGGCACTGTTTTCGTCGATCATCTCAATCCCAAACGTCTTCTCGACAGGATGCGTTTACTCTGCAAAGGAAAAACCGAGCCCGACCGTAACCTAGTTTCGCTTTTTAATAGCGAGACTAATGGTGGTAAAGAAATGACCAAATATTCTCAGCTACTCTCCGACGCTATCCGAAGTATTGTTCTAGTCAAAGAAGAAAAGGATATTGCTAGTCTTTTTAGGCCTGGCGGTACCACTGCGCTCACTAACAATATTTCTGGCCTTGATGATTTTGAACTAATTAACTTTCTTGTCATCAAATGATAACTTTCCCAGCATATGCACGAGTTGGCCGTGTCGTTGCCAAGGAAAAATTCTACGACAAAGTCGACTACGCCACTAAAATGCTATTTCAAAACGAAATCGCAAAAATCATTTGGGAATACAAGTTATCTCCTGATACGATTAATATTGCTGCGAAAAAGTGGCCCGAGATTGAAGTTTTCCGTATTGAACTGAAAGGTTTTGAACTTTCTCAAAAAGTTCTTAAGACCATCGATTCATCAATTCCATATCCGATTTTGTTTATCGTTACAAAAAATGGACTAGAGAAGGCTATTATTAGTTACAAAGAGCGGAGCCAGAACAATACTCGCTTCGCCAAAGTCGATACTTATTTTGAAACCGAATGGAATAACCCAGTGCTAGATAACATTAAAATCGATGGTCTGGATGTCGATGCCGTGTTCTATAATTTTGTTCGTCAAGTAGCGGGTGAACGATTGAATAGCGTGTCTAGTGATAATGCAAACCAAAATAATGACCGAGATAATTTTAGCACCGAATATCACGATGACATTGAAAAACGTGATATCAAAAATGAAATCGAACGAATGAAGGAGCATGAAAAACTCCAAAAACAAATCGCTACGCTCGACCGCCGCATTAAATCCGAGCCTTCCATCGGTAAGAAGCAGCAACTTGCGGAAGAAAAATGTAAATTAATGCAAAGATTAGAAAAGGAGTAATAGATGAGTCGCATTAAACGGATTAAAATCCATGGGCTAAAAAAGCTTATCGATTTTGAAATGAGTTTTAATGAGAGCATGAATATTATCGTTGGTGACAATGAAGTTGGCAAGAGCACGATATTGGATGCTATAAATATTGTTTTAAGACAAAAATATAAAAACTATGACAAATACATCATAAAAGAGTTATTAAATTCAGAGACTATTAGAGATTTTCTTGAACACCCAAGTATAGATAATCTTCCGTACATAAAAATAGATTTAGAGTTAGCTTTAGATAACAGTCCCAAGAGCGGTTTATTCTTTGGTATGAACCATTCTTTCGAAAAAGATAAACGTCTGTATGGCGTAGAGTTCAAGTGCCAGCTGGCAGATGAGTTTATCACGGATAAAGACGTCTTAAGTATTATTGGTGATGGTAGGATACCATATGAATATTACCAAATGACGTGGAAGACGTTTCAAGGGGACTCTTACCAGATCATGAATAGACCGATAAACTATTTAGCCATAGATAATGATGAATCAGATGCAGCAACGTCATACAACTATTACTGCAAAGCGCTCTTTGCCAACAGCCATGACAATTTGGAGCAGAGCAAGATTAAGGATCAATTCCGTCACAGAGTCCAAGAAACTTTCTCGGAGCTGGAAATTAAACAGCTTGGCGACCACAGGTCATTCGGTGTCAGTGATAAGAAAATAATCTTTGATAATGTTATAACAATATTAGAAGACAACATACCGATAGAAAATAAGGGCAGGGGACGAGAAAATATTATAAAAACACAAATAGCTATAGAAAAGAATGAATTACTAGATGTTTTATCTGTTGAAGAACCCGAAACACATCTTAGTTTTCCAAATCTGAAGAAAATGTTAAAGAGTATAGAATCTCTAAGCCAAAAACAGGTTATTATCACCACGCATGAAAGCATGATCGCTAGTGGCTTAGGCTTACAGAACATCCTGTGGATTAGAGATAAAAACGCCGTCTCACTAAAGGATCTTCCAAGCGACGATGCTAAATTTTTCGTTAAGGCGCCAACCAATAATATGCTACAGTTTATCCTCTCGAACAAAGTAATATTAGTGGAAGGGCCGACGGAATTCATGCTAGTACCTAGGATATTTGAGAAAATCTGTGGTTCCACCGCAGATGATGCTGGCATTACTATATTATCGTGTAATGGTATAGCGTACAAAAGATTTCTAAGTATTGCAGAAAAAACGTCTAAGAAGATCGCCATTATTACGGATAATGACGGGAAGCAAGCCAATTTAGAAATGATGCGGAAATATAGTCAAAATAATGATATTCATATATTTATGGATGAAAAGTTGGACAATTGGACATGGGAAGTTTGCTTTTATAATCAAAATAAAGAAAAATTAGATCAACTAATAGACATTAATGAAAATGCGGACTATCAATTTAATGGCAAAAAATATGGTAAAGTACTAGGTAAAATGCTTAATAATAAAGCCGAAATTGCTTATAAAATGTTAGTTGCAGAAGATTTTGATTTTAATGTGCCTAAATACCTCAAAGAGGCTTGTCTATGGATAAACGGGCAATTTTAGCGGTAGCGGGAGCTGGCAAGACATACTATTTATGTCGCAATATAGACCCGAAAAAACGTAATATTATCTTGGCTTTCACGAATCAAAACGTCTCTAATATTATAAGAGAACTCATACGGGGTTTTGGTCAAGTTCCAGAGGATACTCTAGTCATGACGTTTCATAAATTTCGATACAAGTTTATGATACGTCCGTTTGATGCATTCATTGGAAGGGCATATGGACATGAGTATTTCAGGAGTAATGGCGTATCAATTCTGCAGCCACCTAAGCCGATGATTAACGGCAAATACAACCCACTATACAAGAAAAATACCATACTCGATCATTATGTGGTTAATAATGCATATTATTCAGATAGATTATCAGAACTTATCTTAAAAGCAAAACTAGAAAACCAAACTCTTTTGGAACTGGCTTGTGCCAATATAAAAAGGTTCTTCGACTGTGTATATATTGATGAGATGCAGGACTACAGAGAAGAAGATTGGACTCTCCTTGAGAAGATCGTAGAATCATTTGACTCGATATTGCTAGTAGGTGATTACTATCAACATTCTGTGTCGGGTACGAATAATCATGGAATTCCTTTTCAAAAAGGAAAAGGAAAAAGCAAAGTTAACGTCACTTATGATCAGTATAAAAAAGATCTAGAAAAACTAGGTTTAGAAGTAGACGATAAGGCATTGTTGCGCAGTCGAAGATGCTCCCAAGAAGTCTGTAACTTTGTGTCGCAGAAACTTGGACTAAAAATTGATAGCGAGGGGATAAATAGTGGCCATATCGTATTTATGAATGATACTGAGGGGATTAAAAGTATTATTCATGACGACGCTGTTCCGAAATTGGTATGGAACCAGCCAGAAAAATATAAACACAGAGCAATAACGTGGGGATATTCAAAAGGTGACACATATAGCTCGGTATGTATTATTCTAACCAGTGCATATGCAAAACTATGTGATGACGATTTTAAGTTGCCAATATCCCAAAATTCAATTAATAAATTATATGTAGCTCTTACGCGCAGCAGTGGAGATGTTTACCTTGTGACGGCAGAGAAATATAGGAGGGCAATGAACTAACTATGATATAATACTAATATATAACTTGGAGGTACTCGTGGACAATATAGAGAAAATTGACCTAAATAGTGTTGACTGGCAGAGTAGCAGAGAATTTTTCGACTCGCTGAAAGATGAGCTGGAAAAGCTGGACGACCATAATGAGTCTTATGATTTTACCTGGGTAGGAAAGCGTAAAAGTATCATCGAAGCCGGTGCGCCAATCAATAAAACTCTGCGTCCAGACATTGAAGCCTCCAAAAATTTTGATAATACTAGCAATATACTCGTCGTTGGCGACAATCTCGATGCGCTCAAAATTCTTCAAGAGTCTTACTTGGGTCAAGTGAAGATGATTTACATTGATCCGCCGTATAATACTGGCCATGATTTTGTCTATCATGACAATTTTGCAACCAATAAAGCGAATTATGTCGATAGTAACACCAGTGAAGATGATGAGAATCTTGTTGACGAAGATCCGATGAAGCTCAATGCCGCCAGCAATGGTCGCTTTCATAGTGACTGGCTTAGTATGATTTATCCACGCCTGAAGCTCGCTCGTAATCTTCTTTCTGATGACGGTGTGATTTTTATTTCGATTGATGATAATGAACAGGCGAATTTGAAGAAAGTTTGCGACGAAATTTTTGGTGAAGAAAATTTCGAGAACAGCATTCATTGGCGTAGACGTTCCAACCAGCCTAATGACGACTCCAAAATGATAGCAACAGTTGCAGAGAGTATTATGGTCTATGCAAAGAAAATAGATATACTCAAAACGTGCCATGCGTTTGGCAAAATGCCTTTATCGTTAGAAAGACTAAAAGCATATACGAATCCGGATAATGATCCGAAGGGACCATGGTCATCTACTCCATGGTGCGCAAGTAAGGGGCAAGGTGGATCGAGGTACAAGATAACGACGCCAACCGGAGTAGTTTATGATGAGACATGGCTAGGGAATGAAGAAACTTTTTTAAGGAATCTTCAAGAAGGTAGAATGTTTTTCCCAAATAACGGGAACGGCAAACCACGAAAAAAAATATGGGCATTCGAGAGGAGTAACGATGGACAGCCAGCTATTAATTTTTGGTATGGTAGGGAATATGGGGATAATTTAAGTGCTACTAACGATTTTGGTGAGTTGTTCGAGAGTGATACACGAATTTTCGATTATACTAAGCCGGTGAAATTGATTAAGAATTTTATCCGACTGGGGTCACCAAAAGTAGTAGACTCTAATTCCCTCATCCTCGACTTCTTCGCCGGCTCTGGTACGACTGGCCACGCCGTGATGGATCTCAACGCCGAGGACGGCGGCAATCGTCGCTATATCCTCGTCCAACTTCCCGAAGAAACTAACGAAAAATCCGAAGCTCGCAAAGCCGGCTACGAAACTATCGATCAAATCACCGCCGAGCGCCTCCGCCGTGCTGGTGAGAAAGTCCAAAAAGAGCATCCCGACGCGAAAGTTGACACCGGTTTCCGTGTCTTCCGTATCGATGACTCTAACGAAAAGGAAAATATCCGCAAGCCGCTCGAGGAATACACTCAAGAAACAATGCTTGATATGGTAGACAACCTTAAGCCCGATCGCACTCCGCTCGACCTACTTTTTGGCGCCGTCTACGCTTCGGCTTTGCCATTTGATCTTCAGCTAGAAACTAGAAAAATCGGCGACAATACGGTTTATTTATACGGTTATCTGGGCGAGAGTTCTGGACTGGTAGCCTGTTTTGATGATAATATCTCTGACGACACCGTAAAAGAAATCGCCAAACTTAAGCCTCTCGCCGCCGTTTTTAAAGATTCCTCCTTTGCTGATTCCGCTGCCAAGATTAACTTGTCTGAGCATTTCCGTATCCTCTCCGTCGACACAAAAGTAAAAGTTATCTAACGATAAAAAGAGTTAATGAAGTAATCTGACCTACGGAGGCACGAAATGAAACTTAGATTTAAACATCAAAAATTTCAAGAAGACGCCGTCAGGGCTACCTGTGACGTTTTCACTGGGCAAATTAATAACGCACGTCGTTTTTCTGTTGATCGCGGCAACGACGATACGATGCTCGCCAGACTTGAAGAAGTCGGCTTTGGTAATACGGATATTATATTGAACGAAGCTGAGCTATTGAAAAATCTACACGAAATCCAACGCCAGCAAAATCTAGAATTAAATACAAAAGTCGAACGACTTGGCCATAAGCCAGTTTTTACTATCGAAATGGAAACCGGCACTGGCAAAACTTACACATATATAAAAACCATGTATGAACTGAACGCCCGTTATGGCTGGTGTAAATTTATCGTTGTAGTGCCTAGCGTAGCGATCCGTGAAGGTGTTTATAAAACTTTTCAGACTACGGCGGAACATTTTGCCGAGGAATATGGTAAGCGCGTTCGGTTCTTCATCTACAATTCTGCTCGGCTCAATGAGCTGGAGCAGTTTGCGAATGACTCAAATATTAACGTCATGATTATTAATACGCAGGCCTTCAATTCTCGCGGCGCAGATAGTAAACGCATCCGCATGAAACTGGACTCATTCCGCTCGCGCCGCCCCATTGATGTAATTGCCGCTACGAAACCAATTATCATCGTGGACGAGCCACAGAGTGTCCTTGGCACCGACAAGAAATCAAATGTCACCAGAGAATCTATCAAAGATTTCAACCCATTGTTCTTCTTAAATTATTCCGCTACGCATCGTGAAAACTTCAATAAAGTTTATCGCCTAGATGCTATCGACGCCTATCAGCAGCAGTTAGTAAAAAAGATTGCTGTAAAAGGCATTAGTGTCCGCGGCGGTACGGCTACTAGCGGTTATCTTTATCTTCAAAAAATTAACACGAGCCCAAATAGTCGACCAACCGCAACTGTCGTCTTCGAATTCGATGCTAAGTCTGACACAGGCGTTCGTCGCAAAACTAAAACACTGGTTTTGGGCGATGATATTTATATTCATTCCGGCGAATTGGAAGAGTATCATGACGGCTACAAAATCGTCGAGATTAACGCTCGCGGCGACGATCTTGGCGGTTACGTAGATTTTAAAAACGCTATTCGCATCCACGAAGGCGAAGTTATCGGTAAAACTAACGAAGAAGACGTTCGACGCATCCAGATTCGCGAAACCATCATGACCCACTTAGAGACCGAGCGTAAATTATATAAGAAAGGTATTAAGGTTCTCTCCCTCTTTTTCATTGATAAAGTAGATAAGTACCGCACCTATACGGAAGATGGTGAAGAAAAAGGTCTCTACGCTAGAGTTTTTGAGGAAGAATTTGAAAAAGCAGTTAAGATTTACCTCGAGCAACAGCTGCCCTTCGAAGAAGACAAAGGTTTTCGAGAGTATTTAGAAAAATTCAATCCGTCAGAAATTCATGAAGGCTATTTCTCCAAAGATAAAAAAGGCCACTTTGTTGATAGCCAAAAGAAGCGCGGAGAATCTGAATCTGATGACGTCTCCGCCTATGATTTGATTATGAAAGATAAAGAGCGTCTATTGAGTTTTGACGAGCCAGTTCGTTTTATTTTCTCTCACTCCGCCCTGCGCGAAGGTTGGGATAATCCAAATGTCTTCCAAATTTGTACCTTGCGCGAGTCTGATGCGGAAATTAAAAAACGTCAGGAAATCGGTCGCGGCCTGCGTCTATGTGTCGACAAAGATGGTAACCGTATGGACGCTGAGACTCTAGGTGCTAATCTAGTTCATGATACCAACATTCTAACGGTCATCGCCAACGAGAGTTATGAAAAGTTTGCCAGTAGCCTGCAAAGTGAGTTCGACGAACTCATTGCTAATCGGCCAAAAGAAGTCACTAGCACTCTATTCTATAATAAAGTCGTCGTAGATAAAAGCGGCGCTAAGACCTTAGCTATTAACGACGGTATTGCCTCTGATATTTTCTTCGAGCTTAAAAGTGCTGGTCTGATTGGCGCTGACCGGCAGCTCACTTCAGATTATCGCGCGCTTCCTCCAGAGCAGAAAGTAGAATTTGTCCGCAATGCCTTAGATGAAGATCTTAAGCCGTATGCTGATGGTATCCAAAAGCTTTTATCCAGCGTTTACGATCCGAAGCAGGGTATACCTATCGTTAATACGCGTCGAAGCGAGCCTCTTAATCTCAATCAAGAAAAGTACGCTTCCAAAGCCTTTCAAGAACTTTGGAATATGATCAATAGTAAAACCTATTATACGGTAGATTTTGATGAGGAGGAGCTAGTAGAAAAATGCATAGATGCCCTAAATCGTGATTTGCGAGTTACAAAAACTGAAATTATTATCACCGAGGGGTATTTAAAAGCCCTTGGAAAAGATCAACTAGAGATGCATCGTGATAAAATTGGCTTGCCGGTAGAAACCTCCGATCTTATGTCTAACAACGTGCAGTATGACTTAATCGGCGAGCTCGCAAAATCTCAGAATGACGGCGGCACTAGCCTGACTCGTAAAACTATTGGCAAAATTATCCAGGGTCTTAACACAGAAACCTTCGCAAAATTCAAGAATAATCCCGAAGAATTCATCCATAACGCCAGAGAATTAATTAATAGTGTTAAGGCCTCCGTAGTGGTGGAACATATTCAGTATGACAAATTGAACGAAAAGTGGGACGGCGGAGAAATCTTTATCAATAGCGGGATTATGGGCACATACGATCAAAACTTAATCGATACTCCAAAACATCATCTCTACGATAAACTGCGCTACGATTCCACTGTCGAACGAGAATTTGCTGAGGAGCTCGAGAAGCAAGCAGCCGTGGAAGTTTTTGTTAAACTTCCAAAACAGTTCTACATTGATACCCCAATGGGGCACTATAATCCAGACTGGGCGATTGCTTTCCATGATGATGTCGGAATAAAACATATTTATTTTGTTGCCGAAACTAAAGGCGTAACAGACGGCCAGCTTGATGTCGGAGTTAAAGGAATCGAAAAAGCCAAAATCGAATGCGCCAGAAAACATTTTGCTAAAATTAACGACGGCAAATGCATTTACGGCGTATGCAATTCGTATGAACAGTTGCTAAAATTAGTTAGAGCATGAATTGTTTTGTGAATAAAGTTTTTTTGAAAGCCTCATGTTATCATTAACCCAAAAGGAGCAAAATGGGCCTCAAAGTTGGTGAAGTCAAACTAGAAAAATGGAACCCCAAGTGGCGAGATGATTTTGAGCTAGAAAAGCAGAATCTATTAAACATCTTTGGTTCGCTCGCGCTAGATATTCAGCACATAGGATCGACCTCAGTCGACCAACTCGACGCAAAACCAATTATAGATATAGCGGTCGGACTTAAAAATCTATCCGACTTCGAAAAAGTGAGACAGGTTTTTCTTCACTTACCTGAGTACTCCGTCAAAACAGACAATGAACCAGGTGAGATCCTTGCTCGCAAAGGTCCGGAAGATAATCGCACACATTTCATCCATATCATGAATTACGATGGTCAAAGAATGAACGATAGTCTAAAGTTCAGAAATATTTTGCGACGTGATCCGCAGATTAGGAACGAGTATTGCAAACTCAAACACCAGCTTGCAAATAGATACCCGAACAATCGAAAAGCTTATACGGCCAACAAAGCGGAGTTTATCGAGCAAATTTTAAAGGTATAGGTCATACGGCTCCGCAACCGCATCAAAAATACTTTTCCCGCTCTTCCGCAAATATCCCTTCACTATATAATACCCCACCGAATACCCCGCCCAGCGCGGCCATCCGCGCCCGCCAAAAAACATCCCATCATAATCATATTCCATACTTTCAAACTCCGGCCTTAGCTTCTCGAACATCGCACGATTTTCCTCGTCACTATGCCCCAAAATCGTCTCTAGAAAAAACGTCTTCTCCGCCCGATTTTTCGCAAATTCCGCCTCAATGTGTACCGCCAGCCCCTCACTCACTAGCTCACAAAACAAATTCCTACTCCGTTCCGGATTCTTACCCCACCTAATAGCGTGCGCTAGCTCATGCGCCAACATCTCCGAACACTTATCCGGCGTCATCTTCGCCCGATCAACCGCCAAAACCACAAAATCGCTCGCATAAGTCCTCCCGCCAACTCCGTCCTCCGGAATAATCATCCACGGCATGCTCGTTGTTACGATTACGTTAATACCCCAGTCAGCCTCCAAATGCTCACAAAAAAATTTCTCCACCGGAGAAACAACGTCATCAACCCGAAAATCATCCAAACTCCCACCAGCATCAGCAACCAACGGATAAACAAACTTCACTACAACACATTCTCACAATTACGTCAATGGTCGGGGCGACTGGACTCGAACCAGCGACCTCACGGTCCCAAACCGTGTGCGCTACCAACTGTGCTACGCCCCGTTAACCTCATTCTACCACAAAATCAGAATATTTCTAGCCCGAAACTCCCCGCAATAGCCTAAACCCCTTCATCTAAAAATCTAAAGCCTCGAACATAATCCCCGCCACAATCAAACTCTCGCCGAAACCTCAAACCTCCTGCGCAAAACTCAAAACCCTAAACACCCCACCAAAAACCATAGCTTACCCAAGCCGTACACCTATTCTAGCACATCCGCCTCAAAAAGTCAATACCGCTTATGTTTATTTCGGAAATTTTGCAAATTTTCTTGTCCAGTTTTTCAAAAAATATGCTAAAATAGTAAGTATTCAGGGTGTGGCGCAGTTGGTAGCGCGCGCGGTTCGGGACTGCGAGGTCGTGAGTTCAAGTCTCATCACCCTGACCAGAACAATATTTATTTTTATACATCATCCAGACAACCGATATAGCCCGGACGATCCAGGCAACCCATAAAATCCAGTCGCCACTTTTGCACCCCTTGCCATTTACTCAAAAAGTGCTATCATACCTATTATAGTATTAAGGAGGTCACGTGCCACAAACTACCAAGAAACAACCACCAAAAGGCAGCAACTTCATGCGCTGGACCGCCTTTGTGATCCTGATTCTGCTTTTTAGCGCCCTGTTTACTAATCTGATGGCTCCCCGCACCTCTATCGAGGAGGTCCCGCTCTCCGATGTCATCGCCCGCGCGAACGACGAAAATGGCGACATTGCGAAGATTGTCGTCGAGGGCCAAAATCTCCAGATTACCCGCAAGGGCGAAGATAAATATACCCAAGTATCCCGCAAGGATTCCTCTGGTACGCTCTACGAACAGGGTCTAATCGATCACTGTTCCGACCTCAATGGCGACGAGCTGACGAAATGTCAAGAAAAATACCCCTCCATCGAGTATCGAGAGGCCTCGTCCTTCTGGGATTATGCCCTAGATATTGCAATTATCGTCATTCCTGTCATTATTATCATCATTTTCTTCAGCTCAATGATGCGCCAGGCACAATCCATGAATAGCCAGTCTATGGGTTTCGGCAAGGCGAAAGCTAAGCTCTACGGCCCCGATAAAAAGCGCGTCCTCTTTACCGACGTAGCGGGGAACGAAGCCGCAAAACAAGACCTCGCCGAAATCGTCGACTTTCTCAAAGAGCCGAAAAAATACGAGAAACTCGGTGCGAAGATTCCGCGCGGCGTCTTGCTCGCCGGCGATCCTGGTACCGGTAAAACTTTGATGGCGCGTGCCGTTGCTGGTGAGGCTTCGGTCCCGTTCTTCAGTATTTCCGGTTCCGAATTTGCCGAAATGTTCGTCGGCGTAGGTGCTTCGCGCGTCCGCGACCTCTTCGCGAAGGCGAAGAAAAACGCCCCCTCGATTATCTTTATCGACGAAATCGACGCCGTTGCCCATAAGCGTGACGCCCGCGGCGGCGCTGGTCGCGAAGACGAACAGACCCTAAATCAAATCCTCGTCGAGATGGACGGTTTCGATAATGACTCTGGCGTTATCGTTATTGCTGCTACGAATCGCGTCGACATGCTCGATAAGGCTCTCCTCCGCCCTGGCCGCTTCGATCGCCATATTAACGTTACTCTCCCTGAGCGCAAAGATCGCCTCGAGATTCTCAATGTTCACTTTAAGAACAAGCCGAAAGCCGAGAACGTCAACCTCGATGCCCTCGCCGCAAAGACCGCCGGTAGCTCTGGCGCCGACCTCGCGAACATCGCAAACGAAGCCGCGATTACCGCTGCCCGCGAAGGCCACAAAGAAATCACCAACAAAGACCTCACTGAAGCCTTCGAGCGTGTCGCGATTGGCCCCGAACGTAAGAGTAAAGCTATGAACGATCACGAGCGCAAAGTCACCGCTTATCACGAAGCTGGCCATGCTATCGTCGGCCATGTCCTCCCCGATTCCGACCCCGTGCACAAAGTCACTATCATCCCGCGCGGTCGCACTGGCGGTGTGACTTGGTTCCTCCCGCCCGAGGATCGCAGCTATAAGAACATCTACGAACTGAAAGATATCCTCGCGCGCGCCATGGGTGGTCGTATCGCCGAGAAGCTAGTCTTTGGTGACGATGCCGTCACGACCGGCGCCTCCTCCGACCTTAAAAATGTCGCCGAGCTTAGTAAGGAAATGATCGTCGAAGAGGGAATGGGTGACCAGACTCGCAACCTCGTCTTCCCTGAAGGCGAGACCGGCTACTATACTATCTCCACCGGGAAGCCCTATTCCGAGAAGACCGCCGAGCTGATCGATCGCGAAGTTAAGGCCCTTTCCGACGAGGCTGCTACTCGCGCCGAGCTCGTCCTTAAGGCGAACAGGGATGTTCTCAACCGTCTTGCCGCCGCACTCCTCGAACACGAAACTCTCGAAGAGAAGGAGCTCGAACCTCTTCTTAAGGATGCGCAGCTTCCGCCCTCCGCAAAGCTCCACTAGACCTCCCGAACCTCTCAAACCTCCACTAAGCCCCTTTGCGACTATGCTAAAATTACTTTAAACTACCCTAACCACAACCTACCAGTTAAACGTGACCAATAAAAACCGGCCTCCATTTCTGGAGACCGGCCACGCGGAAGTCAACCAACGCTTTTTAGTGTTATCTCTATATCGGAAAAACTAATCCTGGATCACTAAGCCCTTAGGCGAAAAGCGGTAATAACCATATTCGCTACACGGCAACGTAACCTCCCAGTTATCCAAAAAGTAAATCGGGAAATTCAACAACCACCGCTTATCGTACTCGATTCCATTTTTGAGCGCTGCATTCACCAATTTCGCTTCCACAATCTGTTTAGTGAGCAGCAGCTGACACGGTATGTGCAAAATACCCTTCATCGCCTCCACCAGCAGACTATTGATCTCGTCAATTACGAAATCAGGAACACTAGCGTCGGCCATCTCGAGCACTTTCATTGGACTTGCCCCATAATACATTTGTTCATCTCCTCTCAAAACGTCGAGAAACCTTCAATAAGATTTAAGAAATCATGCTTTCTAGACATCAGCTTTGCGCACCGAAGAATATAGAATCCTTGCCTTATCCTTCCGCGTGTTAAAGAACTCTCTGTCGCCCGCTTAATATCAACTAAACATCAGCTAAACCTTAGCCAGCATTGGTTAAACACCAGCCGACCATTAGCCAAAACATCCAGCCAATCTCTAAAGCAGCCAACAAAAACCCTACGGCATAGCAAAACTATGCTCATACTCTAATTCTATCACAGATAAGGTAAAAAGTCAATAGGGAAGACCAAAACCTTCCGGTTCGTCAAAAAATAGCCCAAATTTCCGCATTTTTGCCCCAAAATCCGCCAAATTTTCCACACACTCTTCACGAAATGCTTGACATTTTTTTTTTTTATTAGATAAAATGGTGGTAGTTATCATTAAATAAATTGAGGAGTATAATGATGAAGAAAAGTCAAATCCTAGCCGCTCTCGCGTTAGCATTTGCTTTGGGTGTTGTTACACCAGTTGCTGGCCTAGTTAATAATGCTAGCGCTATCAGCTTCGAAGAGAATAAAGAATCCGCTTCCGCTACGGAAGTAAACACTGCCGTCGCTGCTGCCGAAGCTAACGGCAACTACAAGAGTGCTGCCGCCCTTATTTCGGCCTACAATGAATTTATCGAAGGCCGCGATAATACGACTCCAGCTAAGTATGCTGAGTTCGATCAGGGTTGGGCTGCAGATATTGCTGCTGCGATGATCGCCGCTGATTCTTCTCTAGCTACCGACAGCGTCTTTGCTAGCGTTAGTGGTCCGAAGAATATCGAGGAGACCGAGTCTCTTATCGCGGATGTTAATGGTAATGCTAAATATCAGGCCATGATTCAGCTCAACGCAGCTATGGCTAACGCCGACAACGAGGCTGATATTCCTGCTCGCGACGCCCTAGTCACGGCTCTTCGCGCTTACTACACCGCTTTCGGTACTGCGGCAGCTAACCAAATCAATCTTCGTTACGATACTGACGAGTATGCCGCTGCGCACTTCTCGACCTTGAAGGCTGAGGTCTTGAACCGCCAGGGCTTGGTCGTCGATAACCCAGATCACATGGTTAAGGCCGACACTTACGATGCTGTTACTACCGCTATCAACAACGCAGAAGCCAACATCAAAAAATACAACGCCGGCAAGACCCTTCTCACGGATGCCTTGACCGAGGCCGTTCTTAGCCGCCAGGGCAAGACCAATCTCGCGAACGCTACTAGCTTGAGCGCTTTGGCTAACATCATCAAAGACGGTGGTGTCTATCAGAACGACAACTTCAACTTCAACCTCACCAACTGGGCTGGTGTTGTTACCGCTGTCGAGAACGCCGCTGATCCGGATGAATACTCCGACACTTATGACAACTTCAAGATGATTGAGTCCATCGCCGAGGCTTACGGCACTGCCACCAACAGCGACGCAAAACTCTCGGTCATCATGACCCAGCTCATCAGCTACGTCGCTCCTGAGAATCCAGAAGATCCAACCGATCCTTCTGATCCAAACGAGCCGGCTCAAACCGTAACCACCATCACTGACGGCGATGTTACTGTCATGGGTGTCATCCCAGAAGGTGTTGCTCTTAAGGTCACCCCGATCGAGAAGGAAATCAAAGCCTTTGGTGAGAACAAGTATGCTCTCTATGACATCAAGTTCGTCGATGCTGACGGTAAGACTGTCGACCTCAAGACTGAGCTAGTCGTCACCATCAAGGCTCCCGCCGACATCAACGGCGAGAAGGCTGGTGTCTTCTACGTCGCTGAAGATGGCAAGGTTAGCAAGGTCGAAGGTGCTCTCTACGCTGATGGCTACTTCACCTTCAACACTGACCACGTCGGGACTTACGCTATCGTCGAGAATCCTGATTCCGTCAAGGTAGGTGACACTGGTGTCCTCGGCTCTGCTCAGGGTACCGCTTCTACCGCCGTATCGGTCGTTGCTGGTCTCGCAACTGCCCTCACCGCTCTCGGTGCTGGTGTTGTTGCTTACCGCAACGCTCGCCGCGCGGAGTAGTCCACGCAGCTCGGCTAGTGGGCGACCATTAGCCGAGCATACTAGGGAATTAACAATCATGAGCTGATTCTCTTGGCCCTAGCTCTCGCTAGGGCCTCCAGTACCTTAGATGACGCGAGGAACATAATTTAGTTCAGAAAGAAATTTTCCTTTTGGCAAATCTCAATTTGAACCTCAAATTAATTTTTTTTATCTACCGTTCCTCAACTCGTCTAAGGTACTGGAGTTTTTTATTCCTATTTCTCTCCTTCCTCCCTAGCTTAGGACTAGGGGGTAGGGATTAGGCAGCGAAGGGAATTGCCAGAGTCGCGGCTACCAGTGTTGTAAGACGGATAGACGCTACTACCATTGAAGTAGAACTCGTAGGTGTAATTTTTATCTGAATAGGCTAAAGAAGACCAGTAATCACCGTTTTGCCCAACAAGATAGAGGCCGTTCCATTGATCAATATTGCCGCCCCGCACAAAGAATAAGGGGAACCGGCATGCTCCGAACTTATACAGCTGTATAAGTTCTACTTTTACTCGACCCCTGTTAGTGCAGCGGAAAACCTGTACAGCTGTACAGGTTTTGGGCTTGCTCGGATTTTGGTGAATTTTGGAATGTTCTGCCCGGATTTTAAGCTTATTTCAGGCTATTTGTTCGGTTTTTAGTGAAAATACGGAGATTTTACGGGTCCGGAAAGTTGCCCAAAATGTTAAAAATGGGCAAGTTTAGTTTTTAGATTACCTATGTTATGACTATTTTCAAAGTTGCCCAATTTGGCATTTTTGGGCAAGTTTGAGAAAATGCACCTTTCTACTAGAAATACCGAACGTTCATTGCCCAAAGTCTCTTATTCTTTGTGCGGGGCGGCAGCGTCTATCCAGGTGGCGGCGTCAACGACGTTGGTCAGCTCGGTTACTACTGGTCCTCTCGAGCCCGCTCTACTACTGACAGTACATACAGGCTCGCCTTCAGTAACAGCAGCGTCGCTCCGTCCAGCAATTACAATCGCTACGTCGGCTATTCCCTTCGCTGCCTAATCCCTACCCCCTAGTCCTAAGCTAGGGAGGAAGGAGAGAAGAACTTACCAAAAACTCCCTAGAAGAGTAATACAAAATCACCGGCCCAAACCGCCACAAAATGACTAATCAACTAGAATTTTACCCTCCTCCACCCACTGCTAAACCGCATTTGAACTTGTAACGCCATTACAAGTTCGATTTTACAAAACATAAAACCCGCACGCCCGAAATTCTGTGTTATAATAAAAATGTCTTATTCTCAATTCATCACGAAGCGCGTGCATGTTTCGACATGCGGTTGGCCGACAATAAGCGGCACCGCATAAGCGTTCGGTCAATACCGTTTCGTGATGGGAATAAGACACCTTGCGGTGCCGCTTTTTGTTGTAGAAGGCTCCGCAGGGTGTCTAATAATCCAAAAGGAGGGCTATGCGGAACGGTAATAATAACTTTAAACGGATTCAAGCGGCAGGTTTAGCTGGTATATTGATGGCTGGGCTGAGTGTCGTGGGCTTGCCGGCGGAGCTGGTGAGTGCGGTGAATGGATGGGAAGTGGATTTGAATGCGGGTGGTACTGCCGAGGCGTCATCGGTGAGTATTACGATGGGCGGTGGAACGGCAAATGGCCAACTGAGCGCCGGCAGTACCGATCCGAACAAGTCGGCTGGACTAGTGAAGCGGACGGCTAGCGTAGAAATTGGTGCGACCGACGGCTATACGGTGACCTTAAGTGGAAATCCGAACCTAACCGGCGTGAATGGTAGCAATAAAATCCCAACCGTGACAAGCAATACCACTTTAGCACAGATGAACAACCAATGGGGCTGGTACACGGCGGAGGGGAATGTTGATTGTAGTGCTCTTCAGACCATGAAGCAGATGAAATCCACCGGCGACCAGATTGCGACAGGAACGCTCAATGCGAAGACGACAAAACAGTTTACGATGTGTTTTGGTGCGAAAGTAAATGGTAATCAGGCCGCGGATACGTATTCCAATACGGTTACGCTTTCGGTGGTGGCGCAGCCGAAGGTGACGGTGACGTTTGGCGGAATTACCACTATGCAGGCAATGACGTCAGATATTTGTAAGGCTGCGAGCGTAAACGATACGGCATATTTGCGCGATACCAGGGATAATAAAAGCTATTGGGTGACGAAGTTGGCGGATGGGAATTGCTGGATGTCGCAAAACTTGGATCTCGATATTACGACGAGCAATGTGAAGGCGGCGGACAGTGATGTGACGAGTGATTGGAATAGTTCGAGTAGCTATCCGCCAGTGACGACATATGATAATAGTTCCAATGACAAGCTTGGGGAGTGGTCTACTAGCAGTTATGGAACCTATTCGTGGACTTTTGGAGATTATGTAATAAATGCACCCAATGGAACTGCTAAATGCGATACTAGCAGTAAGTTTAATCTCGCTGGTTGCTCAATGTTTACTATTGTCGGTAATAGAGTCGCAAGCACAGATCCAAATTTTTATCGTCTCGAGCTATATGAGGGGACGGATGGTAGTACATGTACAAAATCAAAAAATACAGCCATAAGCGTTGCTACGAGCGGGCCTTGCGCGCAATACGATGCACATTATCTAGTGGGGAACTATTACCAATATACTGCTGCGGCGGCTGGAACAATCTTGGCTTCTCAGGCTGGTAATGCGACTGGAAGCGTTTGCCCGAAGAATTGGAAGTTGCCAAATTCCGGTAAGGATGAGCAGCAGCTGAAAAAGGGAAGCTTTAATTATATGCTTATGCAATATGGGCTGGCTAATGCGAATGGCAACGATTATGGTTCTACAACAGGGACCGGCGGTGACGGATATGTGTATAATACTGTATTGTCGCCGTTATTCTTTGTCCGGTCTGGTACTGTAGATCCAGGCATGAACAATGGTGCAAGAATTATAGCGCCTGAAGATCCAAGCTTCAACTCTGTTGGAGCGGGAGGCTATTACTGGTCGTCTCGGTCGATAGCGTATGGTTCCATAGCTTGGACTGCGTACGGCCTGTCATTTAGTAATAATACTGGGCCGGCCACCTCTATCGGTACGGCGAACGGGAATAATATACGGTGTGTAGTATCGACTCTACAATAGTTTAACGCATTTCCCCGCCCACCCCTCTAGGCCGCAACCCTCGTCTTCCAAACATAATAATATCAGTGTGGCTTTTGTGGTAAAATGGAAGTTTATTGCGACCTAGAAGGGTGGGCATGGAACTACACAAAAAAATTCCCCAAAGCCAACAGGGGTCGAAAAGATGCTACTATTAGCCAAAACTACCAAAAATCGGAACTTTGGCCAATAGTGACAGCCGCACCTCTCTTCTCTCCTTCCTCCCTAGCTTAGGACTAGGTGGTAGGGATTAGGCAGCGAAGGGAAAAGCCGCCGTAGCGATCGAGGTAGTCGGACGGGAGGACGCCGGTATCGAAGTTGGAGAAGTAGGCTTGGCTAGTATTAGAGTAGGCTCGCGAGGACCAGTAATCGCCCCCGCCGCCGGCGCCGTTGAACTTATTAGTACTGCTAGGATAGACGAAGCCGCCCCGCACAAAGAATAAGGGACTGAGAGCAATGTTATAGGTATTACTATTAACGGAACTAGTACCAGACAGATTGCTTGCAACGCCATACTGTGTTAGTAAATACTTAAACGTTCCTTTTGCGTCGGAATTAGCATTTGGCAACTTCCAGTTCTTAGGACAGATACTTCCCGTGGCATTCGCATTCGTGATACTCCCACCAGTCCCAGCCGTTGCCGCATTCCATTGGTAGTAATTCCCAGCAAGATAATGTGCATCATATTCCGTTGCTGTATAGGTCGCCCCATGCTTCTGGTAGAAGTTCGGATCAGTACTTGCCGTGCGACTTCCGACGGCCATAAACTGCCCAGTACAAGCGCTTAACCCGGTATTATTACTAGAACACGCCGTCGTCGCAGTTGGGTTAATGATGACGTAATTCCCCAGATTCCAAGAGTAAGTCTCAGTGTTGGTAGTGCTACCAGTAGAGACTGACGATGTCGTAGCTCGCGGCGGATAATCTACACCAATCTTATCTATCCAATCGCTCATAACGTCACTATCGTTTCTAGTTATGTTACTTGTCTTTGGGTCATACTCATCACCAGTGTTTTGAAGAGTAATATCTAGGTCAAGGTTCTGGCTCATTCAAATTCCCTCCCAGAGCCACATAAAACCATAACCGCAATCATACCCACCTTCAGCCCAAACTACCCTCAAAACGTCTCTAAATAGCCTTAAACGCCAAAATACTCGTTATTTTAGCCATTACTAGTCTGAAGTCCCTTACTCTTTGTGCGGGGCGGCATAATCTAATAATCACCGCAAGCTCAACCAGCCTAGTGACAAAGCATGGAGCTTGCCTCCTTGAGGCTGACGCGGGTCGCGACCAGCGAGCGATTAGCGAGTCGGTCCCGAGAGCGTCACCTCGCTGCGTCACTAGGCTGATTGAGCGATGCCTCTTCGCTGCCTAATCCCTACCCCCTAGAATTCGTGCCTTAATGCCCCATGCACTGGAGGGTCTTTACCACCTCCGCCCCTTCCCCACCTCAAACACCAACGTCCCCGCCATCGCCAACCCAATCGCCGCCAGCATCTCCCAAAAACTCAACGCCTCCATTCCGATTAGGCGACTCAAAAACGGCACATAAATCAGCAGTAACAGCACCGCCACAATCACCGTATTTATCAGCACGATTACCTTGTCCTTCAAGTCAAGAATAAAATTCTTCACCGCAAGATCATTCGATTGCAAAACATACACCACCATCACATTCGCAAACACCAGCGTCGTAAAAGCAAACGTCGCCGCCAGCGCCTGACTCCGCCCCGTATCCAGCATGTACCAGTACCCAGCAAACACCACCGCAAAAATCGCCACCCCTTGCAGCACGCTCCGCACAACCACCGCCTTACTTAGCAGCGCCTCGTTCAGCCTTCGCGGCGGCTCGCTCATCACGTCCTTATCCGCCTTTAATCGCTGGAAAATAATCGACGAAGTCGGATCGATAATCAACTCCAGCAACACAATATGTACCGGCAACAACAGCAACGGCAGCCCTACCAGCGGCACGAACAGGGAAACTAAGATAATCGGTATATGAATCACTAAGATATACGCAATCGCCTTCTTAATATTACTATAAATCACCCGTCCGTTCTCAATCGCCGCCACAATCGTGCTAAAATTATCATCCATCAAAATCAAATCCGCCGCCTCTTTCGCCACGTTCGTCCCGCGCTGTCCCATCGCAATCCCAATCTCCGCCTTCTTCAGCGCCGGCGCGTCATTCACTCCATCCCCAGTCATCGCCACCACCTCGCGGTTCTTCTGTAATGCTTGCACGATCCGCATCTTGTGTGTCGGATAAACCCGCGCAAAAATATTCGTCGTTCTCACCCGCTCCGCCAGCTCCTCGTCACTCATCTTCTCCAGCTCCGGCCCAGTAATTATCTCGCTACTATTCCTCAGCCCAATCTGCCGCGCAATCCCCTCCGCCGTTTCGCCATTATCCCCCGTAATCATAATAATCCGTACCCCGGCATGATGACACGACTCCACCGCCGCCTTCACGCCCTCCCTCGGCGGATCCATCAACGCCACCAGCCCCACAAACTCCAGCCGATTCTCCTCCAATTCCTCCGGGATCTCCGCCTCTTTCTCCGACCATTTCCGCTTCGCCACCGCTAGAACCCGATACCCCGCCTCCGCAAATTTCTTCATCTGCTGCTCGATTTTCTCCTTGCGCTCTCGCGACAGCTCGCACAGCGGCAGTACACTCTCCGACGCGCCCTTCACGCACAACAACCGACCATCGTCCAGCGCCCAAACCTGCCCCATCATCTTATCTTCATTATTGAATATATATTCATGCACCAATTCATGGTCGTAAATCCCCCGTTCCACGCCATGCGCCAGCGCGTAATCCTGAATCGCAATCTCCATCGGATCGTAAGGCGTCTTCGCGCAAGCCAGCGCCGCCACTTCCGCAAAATCCTCCGCCTCCGTCGCCACTCCCTGTACGGTCATCTTATTCTGTGTCAGCGTCCCCGTCTTATCTGTACAAAGCACCGTCACCGCACCCAGCGTTTCCACCGCCTTCATGTTCCGCGTCAAAGCTTTTTGCTTCGCCAATTTCCACGCCCCCATTGCCAAAAACACCGTCAAAACCACCGGAATTTCCTCCGGAATCGTCGCCATCGCCATCGTAATCCCCGACAAAATCGACTGCGTCAGCCGCTCTTTCAGCCCCAGCTCCGCATTATAAAAGAAGTTCACCAAAGTCACAACCAAACAAAAACTCAAACTCACCACCGTACAAATCACAATCAGCTTCCGCACCTGTTTTTCCAGTGGCGTACTTACTTTTTTAATCGACTTCAGTGCACTCCCAATTTTCCCGTACTCCGTCGCCGTCCCCACCGCCGTCACTCGTATTACTGCCGACCCATTCGTTACGTCAGTCCCCGCAAAACACATATCCCGCCGGAATCGCTCCTCGGCCGCCTCCGCCTTCCTGTCTTCCGTCTTTCCGTCCTCCGTTCCAGTGTCTACAGCCTTTTCCGTTTCGGTCTCTATAACCTCCCCTACCCCTGTTGTTTTTATCGCCTTCTTGTAAACTACCTCCGACTCCCCCGTTAGCGCCGACTCGTTCACGCCCAACCCTTGCGCCTCGAGAATCGCCCCGTCCGCCGGAACCTTATCCCCCTCCTCGAGTAGCACAATATCCCCCACCACCAAATCCCGACTATCAACCACCTCCCGCTTACCGTCCCGAATCACCTTAATATTGATCGCCGACAGCGTATTCAGCTCCTCGATCGCCCGGTCCGTCTTCTGTTCCTGTACAAACTCAATCCCACTAATAAACAAAATAAACCCGAGCATAATCAGCCCGTCCGTCACCTCCCCCAAAAAGAAATAAATACTCGCCGTCACCAGCAGCAACAAAAACATCGGCTCCTTAAAAACATGCACAATCCGCTGCAACAAATTCGGCTTCGTCTTCGCCTCCAGCTCATTCACGCCGTACTCCAGCCGCGACTTTTCGACCTCCGCCTCTGTTAATCCCCGATATTTTTCATTACCATCCATAAATTCTCATTATACCACATTTTACTTCAAACATTTTAACATCCCGAAACCTCCCCTGATGAATTAGGGGAGGTTAGGAAACTAATGATTTTTGCCGACAGACTAGTGGCGACGCTTCAGCGGGCTAAACAGGTAGCGCTTAATTACATACGCCAACCCTGCAGCACCAGCTAACCCCGCAACCGCGCCCAGCGCAACCGTCACAATCGTTGCCGAGTTATCACCGTCGCTGAACAGGGAACCAGAGTTTGGCGCCTTCGTCTCTTCTTTCACTACCAAGCTCGTCACCCCAGAAAGGTCAACCTTAAACTCAGGATCGATACGCGTCGCCGCGGTGACTAAGAAAGCATACTGTGTCGCATAGCGTTCATCGATAGTCGCAACCGCACCATTATCACCATGCTCGAACATTACCCTTGAATATACATAAACATCATACAATGAAGCTACCTTAAAATCTCCCGTATAAGATGGCTTACTCTCGAACAGTTTCGTTTCTGGCAACGCCTGCGCAATTTGAATCAACTCCGCATCGGTCTTGCTCTTTAACGTATATTCTGTATACGCAGTGTTCAACTGCGGGATTGTCTGTTCGAGCGTCGTACGACCTTGGTTGTACGCTTCCGCGCAATTATCAACAAAATCCTTAAACGTTGCATCCGTCCCATAGCGCGCATCCGCCAACCCCTGATCAATCAAAGCCTTGAACGTTGTAGCTTTTACCGCCGCTATCTGTTCGTCAGTCAACTGCACCTTACCAAGTTCAATATTATTTAGGTACGCGTACAAATCAAGCTTTAACTCTGGAGCAGTGGAAACAATCATATCCCAAGCATAAGGCACGTTTAAACGTATAGTCCCCTCAATCTGGTTAATTCCGTGCGGAATATACTTCCACGTATCAAACCCTTTCACCTGCGCATCAACCGCATCGATCCCCGCCTTCAGCGCTTCCTTCTTGTTTAGATTCTCAATCGACTTCAGCGCCGCATCATAAGTCGCCTGATCTCGCGCTTCCGCCGGATCGCTCGTCACTTCGCCAGTTGTCGGCTGGCTCGCATCCTCCGCCATCGGCGCAATCCCCGCCTCATCCGCCGCGCCTAGCCCGTTCGCCGCCTCTGGCGCAGCTTCCGTCGTTTCCGAGACCGTCGCCGCGTCCCCCGCCGGCTCAACTTCCTCAGCGTAAACCGCCTCGCCGCCAATGCAGCCAAGCGTTAATATACCTACAAAAAGTAGTGTGGAGATATTTTTGGACATTTTTGTGTTCCTTTTTATGTTATGACCTTAATACTTCTTATTATATAGCACATGTTGCTTATGTCAACCAATTTCTGCGATTTTGGCTTTTTGCATAATTCAACAAGCCCCGCATTTTAACGCGTTACATTCCCGCAAAACTGTGTTATAATACAAGAGTAGCCCCCTTGCCCGGATGGCGGAATTGGTAGACGCGCTAGCTTCAGGTGCTAGTCTAAGCAATTAGGTGCAGGTTCAAGTCCTGTTCCGGGTACCAAATAGAACTATAACCCATGACAGACAATATCATTTTTTACGAAGGCGACGACAGTAGCCTCAGAATTAAAACCCTAGTCGAAGACAACAATTTATGGCTGACCCAGGCGCAGCTAGCCGATTTGTATCATACATCTAAGCAAAACATAGGTCAGCATCTCAAAAAATGTTTCGCCGAACAGGAACTCGATAAGAATTCAGTTGTAAAGAATTTCTTTACAACTGCCGCTGACGGCAAAAAATACAACACCATGTTTTATAATCTCGATGTCATCATCTGGCTAGGATATCGCATCGACTCCGACACCGCCATCAAATTCCGCCAATGGGCCACCGAACGCCTACACGAATACATCCAAAAAGGCTTCTCCCTCGACGACGAGCGCCTCAAACAAAACGGCGGCCGCTATTTCAAGGAGCTCCTCCAGAGAATCCGCGACATCCGCAGCTCCGAGCGCAATCTTTGGCAACAAGTCACCGACATTTACGCCACCTCAATAGATTACAATAAAGACGCGAAGCTCACTAAGGAATTTTTCGCCACCGTCCAGAACAAAATGCACTACGCCGTCCACCACCAAACCGCCGCCGAAGTAATTTACAACCGCGTCGACAGCGAAAAGCCGATGATCGGCATGACCAATTTCAAAGGCGACTACATAACGAAAGAAGATACCCACATCGCCAAAAATTACCTCAAAGAAGACGAATTACAAAAGCTTAACCTCCTCGTCGAGCAATATCTCGGCTACGCCGAACTCCAAGCCATGCGCGAAATCCCCATGCGCATGCAGGATTGGAAGGACGAGTTGGACAACGAGCTAAAACACCTCAATTTTGAAGTCCTAGACGGCAAAGGCAAAATCTCCCGCCAACAAGCCGAGCATAAAGCCGACCAAGAATACGACAAATACCGTCAGCGCGAACTCGCAAACTACGAAAGCGACTTCGACCGGTCCGTCAAAGAACTAGAAAACAAAGTCAAAAACCTCCGCCGTGGCAGCGCTAAGTAAAAACAGCACGCTCAGCCCGAAACCCGGGGCTATTTTTCACACTTCCTTCGGAAAATGTGTACGAAACCCGCTTTTGTCCTTCGGAAAATGTGTAAAAACTGCCCGAATTTCCTTCGGAAAATGTGAAATCCTTTACTTGAGCCCCTGTTTTTGGATTAATATTGGAATAGAGTCTGGGTCTCATTCCTAGAACTCTGCCCTAGGAATGTTAATTGTCTCATTTTTTCGGAGATCGAGGCACGGGAAAGGCAGCGAAGGGAAAAGCCGTTGTAGCGATTGTTGT